>JAKQOH010000139.1 GCA_029565415.1 Candidatus Rifleibacteriota bacterium
ATGTAGCCGCCCCAGATGAATCCTGCCCGCGGCCGGCCGGCTCCGGGCGCGCGGCTCGCGAGACGGAACGTGACGAGCAGGGCCGCGAACAGGAAGAGCGCCTCGTAAAGCTGTGTTGGATGCCGGGCCAGGGCATCCCCGGCGGCGGGGAACCGGCAGGCCCACGGAAGCCCCGACGGTGCCCCGTAGCAGCACCCGTTCGCAAAGCAGCCCAGGCGGCCGATCGTGTGGCCCATCGCCAGGGACGGCGCGATCACATCGCCGAGCAGACGGAGGCTGATTCCCTGTCGGCGCCCGAAGGCGACGACCGCCAGGGCCGTCGCGACGAACCCGCCGTAGAACACGAGGCCGCCGCGGTTCAGGGCGAACAGGGACCAGACATCCCGGAACTGTTGGGGATAAAGGATGATATATAATATGCGAGATCCCGCGATCGCCGAGAACATGAACACGATCGCCAGGTCGATGATCTGGTCCCGGCTGATGCCGGACCGCTCGCACAGATGCAGCGCGACGCCGATGCCGCCGGCGAACGCGAGGGCGAGCAGCACACCGTAGACATGGATCGGGAAAGGGAGAAGAGAGGCGAGTTCACCCATGCGTGTCGGGCTTTTCCGGGTCTGGCGTCGCTTCTGGCGGCGTCGCGACGGCCGCGGGTTCCGGAGGGGCTTTTGCTGCGTGCTCTCCGGCAGTCGGTTCGGGGGCGGGCTTCACCGTGACCGGTGCCGACGAAGGCAGGATCAACAGTTCTTTCCGCTCCCGCAGCGACTGGACACCTGCCCAGCAGACCAGGGCCACGAGGGCTCCGATCACCTGGGACAGCGTGAATCCGAACGCAAAGACGGGGTTGTCTCCCCGCCAGAACTCGATGACGAACCGGAGCGCCCCATACCCGCCCAACGCCAGGAGGATGATTTCGCCATAGGCCTGTCGCACGCGGCGATACCGCTGGACGATCAGGAACAGGGCCATACAGGCGATCGATTCGTACAACTGGGTCGGATGGACGGCGGTGTACCCGGCCCGCAGGAAGATGAACCCCCAGGTCTGGTCGGTTTCGATCCCGTAACAGCAGCCGTTCAGGAAACAGCCGAGCCGGGCGATCGCGATTCCGAGAGGAAGACCGAATCCCACGGCGTCCATGACACGCCAGAAGGGCAGCCGGCGCCATTTGAGATACAGGATGTCGAAGGCGAAGCTGCTGATGACCGCCCCGTAAAACGTCAGACCACCCCGCTCGAACGCGAAAAAACCGGCCCCGGGGCCGGTTCCGATTCCATATTCAGAAACATATAACAAGCGCGCGCCCAGGACGCCGACGACGAGCTGCATCAACAGCATGTCGAACACCGCTTCCCCGGGCAGGCCGTTTTTGACGGCTTCCCGGACGATCCAGAGGGTCGCGACCGTATACCCGATCGCAAGCAGCAGGCCATAGCTGTAGACATTGAACCAGCGTGTGGCGAAGAGGACCGGATACATGGACCGTCAGGCGACCAGCGGCGCCGGATCCGCTTCCGCCGTCTCGCTCTGCTCCTCATCCTGGCTCAGCAGGAAGATGTCGACGAACAGCAGGAACACCCCGAGATCGATCGCGACATCGGCCACGTTGAAGACGGGGAAATCATACTTTCCGAAATGGAACAGGAAGAAGTCGACGACGTAGCTGTAGACCACGCGATCATACAGGTTGCCGATCGCCCCGCCCACGAGCAATGCCAGGGACCAGCGCGTCAGCTTTTCGCGCGGGGGGAGCTGGAAACTGTAGTAGGTGATGATGACGATCATGACCAGCGCCATCAGGATCGGCGGCAGCTTCCAGTCGGGAAACCAGCCGAAAGCGACCCCGGGATTCTTCACGAAGGTCAGGGTGAAGAAGTTCTTGAGGATCGGAATCGGCAGCTCCGAGGTGTTGGCGAGAATGGCCAGCTTCGTGATGCGGTCGAGGAAAAAGAAGATGACGGCATACAACAGGACGGAGGGCGCTCTGAGATAGTATCCCAGATTCTTCAGAATGAAGAAGGGATACGTCACGGCGATCAGCGCCGCCGTTCCGCCCGTTGCAAGGCACCACAGGAGTGTGTCGGTGAATTTCTTCATGGCTCGGTCATCCCCGGCGTGAAGGTGTAGTATACCAGTTCCTTTTTTCGGCAGGTATCATCCATTTCTGAACGGAATTTTTTTGGAATTCCGGGAGATTCGCCACCGGGTGAATTTTTTCTCAACTCCCGTCCCGTTCATGCCGATACACCGATGAACGAAACCAGTTTACCAGATCCAGTATGGGAGGTCCTTTCCCGCATGAAATTCACGAGAAGTCTGCCGGCCCGTTCCGCAACGCTCTTCGTGCTCGTGATCCTGGCCGCGCTCATGTCGGTTGGCTGTTCCGACAGCACCAACGATTCGAGTTCGACCGGTAACCCTCTGAGTGCCCTGCTGCCCCCCGGCACCACGTCCGGGCTGCCCACCGACGGAACCACCACGCACGTTGGTGCCATCGACAAGCCGATCGTCAGCATTCCGACGACCGAGGGCTCGACCGACCACACCAACGCCCCGCTGCTGGACAACATGCACCCCGGCTGGCAGCAGTCGGACTGTTTCAGTTGTCACACCGATCAGAGCCGGATTCCGGACCACAGCTATCCCGACACGAGTCTCTGCTATCTGTGTCACGGCACCAACGGCCTGCCCGGCTTCGATGACAAGACTCCCCCGCTCGTGAAGGGCATTCTCGCCTATCCGTCCAAGAGCTCGGTCACCATCAACTGGACGACCGACGAGGCCTGCATCAGCCGTCTGATCCTCCGCACCAAGGAGGGCGATCGCCTCGAGTTCCCCGTCAGCACCACCTACGTCACGTCACACAAATACACCGTGAGCGGCCTGCTGCCCTCCACCACCTACACCTACGAGATCATCGCGACCGACAAGAACCGCAACGTGACCAGCACCGCGGCCTGCGCGACCCTGAGCTTCACCACGCTTGCCGCCGCCACGACCACCACCACCACGCCCGGAACCACGCCCGGGACCACGCCTTCGGACCCCCAGGGGTTCTTCAGCACGATCACCGTCGAGGATATCGAGCCCTACTCGGTCCGCCTCCGCTGGACCACCAAGAGCGCCGCGAAATGCATCCTGCACGTCGAGCTGCCGGATCTGGGCACCGAACGTGTCTACGACATGGGGGCCGCGGCCACCTCGTTCAATTTCATCGTGCCCGAACTGTATGCCGACAAGGCCTACAATGCCTATGTCGTCGGCTACGATGCGGCCAATGTGGAATACAAATCCAAGAAGGTTTCGTTCAAGACCGACAAACCCTGAGTCTGTCCCGATCCTCCCTCGACGGCCGGCGGATTTCACCCGCCGGCCGTCGTTCTGTTGAAAAGACGGACGAAATCTGTTATAACCCTTGCTCATGACGCTCAACTGCCCGTCAGAACGAAAGAGCAGAGGATGAACTTCCTCGAGAGGTTGATCGGCCCCCGCAAGACGGATGCACCGTCCGAACTGTGGGAAAAATGCCCTTCCTGCGGCGCGGTCCTCATCAGCAAGGACCTGGCCCGTGCCCTCTACATCTGCTCGAAATGCGACCAGCATCTGCGCATGCCGATCTGGGACCGCATCGCGCTGCTCACCGACGGTGCCTCGTTCGTCGAGGCGGATCAGGACATCGAATCCGTCGATCCCCTCGGATTCATCGATACGGCTCCATACCCCGACCGTCTGAAAAAGGCGTTCAAAAAGACCGATGCGTTCGATGCCGTCATCTGCGGCGAAGGGCGGCTCGACGGTCGCCCCGTTCTACTGGGCGTGATGGATTTCGAGTTCATGGGCGGCAGCATGGGTTCGGTGGTGGGGGAGAAAATCACCCGGCTGCTGGAACGGGCCGCCGCGACGCGACTCCCCGCGATCGTCGTCTCCGCTTCGGGCGGAGCACGCATGCAGGAAGGCATATTCTCCCTGATGCAGATGGCGAAAACCTCCGCCGCTGTGGCCCGCATGAATGCCGCGAAGGTGCCCTACGTCTCGATCCTCACCGACCCTACCACCGGCGGGGTTTCGGCAAGCTTCGCCAGCCTGGGGGATGTGAATATCGCCGAACCTGGCGCCCTGATCGGCTTTGCCGGCCCGCGCGTGATCGAACAGACGATCCGTCAGAAGCTGCCGGACGGTTTCCAGCGCTCCGAATTCCTGCTCAGTCATGGCATGGTCGACATGGTCGTGCATCGCCGCTCGCTCAAGCAGACGCTTGCCCGCCTGTTCACCATGATTCTCGGCCCCCTGGAGGCCCCACATGCCCCATGAATTCGAGTTCGAACGGCCGGTCCTCGAGCTCGAGACCCAGCTCAAGGGCCTTCAGAGCATCTCCGAGGAGAACAAGATCGACCTCTCCCGCGAGATCAATGCCCTGGCCGAAAAAGTCACTCTGTTGAAAACCGATATTTTCCGCGGCCTCGAGCCGTGGCAGGTGACCCAGGTGGCTCGCCACATCGACCGCCCCTCGACGCTCGATTACATCCGGCTTCTGTGCGGTGAAGAGTTCATCGAACTGCACGGAGACCGGCTTTTCGGTGACGACCCGGCTATCATCGGCGGTCCGGCGCTGATCGGCGGCCATCGGGTCATGGTGATCGGCCATCAGAAAGGGCACGACACCGACGAGAATCTGTTCCGCAACTTCGGTATGCCTCATCCCGAAGGCTACCGCAAATCGCTGCGTCTGATGCGCATGGCCGAGCGGTTCGGCCTGCCCATCGTCGTGTTCATCGACACCCCCGGCGCCTTCCCCGGTATCGGCGCGGAAGAACGCGGCCAAAGCGAGGCAATCGCGCGGAACCTGGCAGAGATGTCCCAGATCGCCGTGCCGATCCTGTGCTTCGTCATCGGCGAGGGGGGAAGCGGCAGCGCGCTGGCACTGGGCGTCGGCGACCGGGTGTTCATGCTCGAATATGCGGTCTACTCGGTCATCTCCGCCGAGGGCTGCGCCGCCATCCTCTGGAAGGATGCCGCAAAGGCGAAAGAGGCGGCGACGGCCCTGAAAATTCGCGCTGCAAATCTCCTCGATTTGGGTATAATAGACGGAATTCTGCCGGAGCCGATGGGCGGTGCCCACCGCGACCATGCGGCCATGGCGGAGACGGTGCGGCGCATGATCGACGGGCATCTCCCGGCGCTTCTCGCGATTCCCCGTGCCGAGCTGCTCGAGAAAAGATACGCCAAGTTCCGGGCCATGGGACAATTCCGTATCGCACAGGATGTCGCCGATGACTGACAAGAAACAGAAAAGCAAAACCGAGGATCCGGAGTCGGACGTCACCCAGCCGAAAAAACGCGGCCGGAAACCGGCAGAAAGCACCGTTCCTCCCGTCGAGGATGCCGTGCCGTCCGTTCCCGCCGACGAAGCCGAGGATGGCCCTTCCCCGGAAGAGCTGATGGAGCCCGAAGTCGACGAGGCGGAAGAGCGGGAATCGATCTTCGACGACTCGGTCAAACTCTACCTGCAGCGGCTCAGCAAACTTTCCCTCGCCACCCGGGAAGAGGAGATCGACTTTGCCTCCCGCGCCCGGGCCGGCGACCCCGAAGCCAAGCAGGCCCTCGTCGAGGCCAATCTGCGCCTCGTCGTCAGCATCGCGAAGAAATACACGAATCGCGGCCTCCTGTTCCTCGACCTGATCCAGGAGGGCAACCTCGGCCTGCTGCGCTCCGTCGACAAGTTCGATTACCGGCTCGGGTACAAGTTCTCGACCTACTCCACCTGGTGGATCCGCCAGGCGATCACCCGTGCCCTTGCCGAGCAGTCCCGCGTCATCCGCATTCCCGTGCATATCATGGAGATCGTGAACAAGGTCCGCAAGACCGCGCGCACCTTTTCCCAGGAGCACGGCCGCGAACCGACGATCGAGGAGATCGCGAAGATCAGCGGCCTGCCCGTCGAGAAAATCGAGGAAGTCAGCCGCCAGACGCAGGAGCCGGTCTCCCTTGGCCTGACCGTCAGCAACAAGGAAGACAGCACCCTCGAGAGCTTCATCCCCGACTCGGATGCCGCGAGCCCCGAAGAGGCCATCGTCGACACGCTCCTCAAGGAGCAGATCGACCTGGTGCTCAGCGCCCTCTCCGAGCGCGAGCGCCAGGTCGTCCAGTTGCGGTTCGGCATCGACACGGGTATCCCCCGCTCCCTCGAGGAGATCGGCCGCATCATGAACATCACCCGCGAACGGGTGCGCCAGATCGAGGAAAAAGCCCTCAAGAAGCTGCGCACCGCCGGGGCCCACCTGAAGGATTATTACAACCGCTGATCCGAAGCCCGGAACGGCCGTTTTCGCGGCTATTTCAGGATGTCGAACAGGTCTGCGGGCATCGTCCCCGGGTCCGTATCGGCCGGCTTCGGCGCCGCGTCCGGCTCCGTCGCGTTCTCGAACTCGAACACCGTGTCGCTTGCCGAGCCCGTGTTGAGGCCCAGCGCCGAAGCGACGCCCTGGGCCGTGCTCTTCTTCATGCCGTTGCGGAGAAACCCGTCGAGAGCCCGCACCTGACGCGCGTTCGGGTAGAGCGCCAGGAAGGTTTCGAGATGCTGGCTCAGCAGTCGCCGGTGGTCCGCGTTGATATCCTGCTGGCCCCGCTTGAGCCGCTCGGAAAGATCCGCATCGCGGTTCTTGTCGACCCCGATCGAGGCGAGCAGGGCTTCCCGGAACAGGTTGTTCAGCGGATACGCCAGCTCCCGGGCATTGAAGGCCGGGACGCCCATCATCGGCATCGTAACCCAGGTTCCGGGCAGCGCCTGGTCGAAGACCCGCGCGAACACGCCGCTGCCGAAACGGCGGGCCAGTCTCGCGATCTCGACCGCCTCGGGTAAAAATCTATAGTATTGCAAATGTATCGACCAGAGGTCCCGCTCGGCGGGGGCCGGTGGCAGCGAAGCCGTGCCCAGCAGGCCGAACGGCTGGGAAAGCCGCTCGAGCGCCAGGCGGTCGTTCGCCAGAATGCCCATCGTCCGGGCCTCGTTGTTCATCAGCCAGGCCGTGAACGGGGCCTCGGGGGAGGGGGACTGCTGGCCCCGGCTCGCGACGGAAACGGCCAGGAGGGCGAGTAGAAGGGTGGCGGCCACAAGCCGCCGGACGGGTTGTGTCATGGCTTCACCCCCGTGAGTTTGCAGCTCGAAGAACGCGTCTCGCGCACGCTCCACAGATCGCGCGTGACGGCGATCTCCTTGTTGGCGTAGGTCAGTTCGTAACTGACCGTCCAGTCTGCGCGGTCGGGACAGCCCGTTTCGAGATTCAGCACCAGCGTGCCCCGCGACTGGAGGCTGCGGCTGATGACACGGTCGGAAGGCAGGGTGACGGAGCCGGTCACCGTGACCGTCGCCTTTTTCTTCGATCCGTCGAGGCCGGTCAGCGTCGTTTCCCAGGAGGCGGGCACCGTGCCTTTGCCCAGCGGGAACGACGTGGTCTGCTTCCAGGGCTTGCCGGTCACCGCGTCCCCCTCCGGAAACACCGCGAAAAACGGAAGCTCGGTTCCCGGCTCGGACGGCGAGGCCACCACGGCCCCGTTCGGGCGCATATACCGCCGGATCCGCCGGTCACCGGACAGGATGTCGAGGACGTAAACCCCGTCACGAAAGGCCAGAACGAGGACCTCGAGCTTCGTGGTCCGTTCCTGCGGGTGTGACGACCGGATCTCGTTCGACGAGACCTCGCTCGTCGAACGCTGGACGATTTCGTAGCTGTAGGTCGAGCCGACTTTCAGCCGGTAGGCGAGCGGAAGGGCCGACACCGGAACGGTCAGCGCAAGAGTATACAGGGCCAGCAGGACGATTCTGGCCAGAGGGGAACCTGGTGCTCCCGCCATCGGTGATCAGCCCTCCTTCGTGCGTGACGTTCCCCGACCGCCGCGGCCGCCGCGCCGGCGTTTCTGCGGTTTCCGGTCCGGGGCCTGGCCGGCGGGTGCGGTTCCCGGCGATCTGGGGCCGCTCATCGGCTCCTTCGGCCTGTTGTCAGACCTGGCAGGCGGCGGAGTGGGGCGGGTCTCCCCGACGATACGGCCGGCGCCCGTGTCTATTGTATAACTTTCGATATCCAATCCGTACTGCGGCTGGAGCGTGATGGTGCGGCCGCACCGCTTTTCGAGCTCTTTCAGCCGCGCCTCGCCGGGGCCGCGCAGGGCTTCGACCACCTGCTGATGAGCCCGAACCGTGATCGCCGGGGTCTCGTAACGCGACGCCTCGTCGAGAATGCGGTTGCGGATGCGGTTGACGAGGGTGATCAGCGAAAGCGTCATCCGACGGCCCTGGCAGCAGGGGCAGGGGGATTTGAGGATCTCCTCGAGACTGTGCGAGGTGCGCCGCCGCGTCATCTGCACGAGGCCGAGTTCCGAAAAGTCCAGGATGTGGGGCCGGTTCCGGTCATTCTTCATCGCGTCCCGAAACGCTTTCAGAACCTTTGCCCGGTGCTTCGCGTCATTCATATCGATGAAATCGATCACGATCATCCCGGCGAGGTTGCGCAGCCGGATCTGCCGCGCGATCTCCTTCGCCGTCTCGAGGTTGACCTTGAAGACGGTCTCCTCGAGGTCGACGCCGCCGGCGAACCGGCCCGAGTTGACGTCGATCGTGGAAAGAGCCTCGGTGCGCTCGATGACGAGCGAGGCCCCCGACTCCAGCACGATCTTCGGTTGGAGGGCGTTGTCGATCTCCCGGTCGATGCCGTAGGCGTCGAACAGCGGGGCCGGCCCCTTGTACAATTCAAGGCCGGCGCGCTGGAGCGGCGACAGGAAATCGCACATCTCCAGGATGTTCCGGTAGGCCTCTTCCGAGTCGATGAGACACTGGTCGACATCGTCGGTGAAATACTCGCGCACGATCTTCAGCGGCAGCGGAATGTCCCGGTGCAGCAGCGTTCGCGGCGGAGCCGTCTTGATCTTCTTTTCGACCTGCTCCCACAGCCGGAGCAGCAGCTTCAGATCGGCCGCGAGCTCCCGCTCCTCGAGCCCTTCGGCCGCCGTCCGGAAGATGATCCCCATACCTTTCGGGCAGATCCGCTTCGCGATCGCGCGGATCCGTTCCCGCTCACTGTCGGGGCCGATGCGCCGGGATATCCCGATGTGGTCGACCATCGGCATCAACACCAGGTACCGGCCGGGGAACGAGAGGGTCATCGTCGAACGCGGCCCCTTCACGCCCGTCGGCTCCTTCAGGATCTGCAGGATGACTTCCTGGCCCACCTTGAGCTGCTGCTCGATGGGGGCACGGAACACGTCCTGGAGATCATCGTCGCCTTCGCCGGTATCGACGCCCGACAGGGTCAGATATGCGTCTTTCTGGAGACCGATGTCGACGAAAGCCGATTGGGTGCCGGGCAGGATGTTCGACACCCGGCCCTTGAAAATACACCCGACGATCTTTTCCGAGTCGGGAATCTCGTGGAATACCTCCACGACTTTCCCGTCCTCGAGCAGGGCGGCCCGTGTTTCATAGGGCCCGCTATTGATAAGAATGCGTCTCGACAAGAAAAAACTCCTTCGGTTGAAAAAATGGTCTGGCGCCTGCCGGTCACTCGAGGAAGCAGATGCGTTCCACGCCCAGCAGGGCTTCCCGCTCCGGGCCGAGTTCCTCGGCGAGAGCGGTGATGATCTTGGAAACGGACGGCTGGCCCTTGCCGCCCTGGGAAAAATCCACTGTCAGGCCGGGAAGGCCGTTTTCCTCCTCCTCCCGGATCGCCAGGACGGCGGAGCCGATCACATACTGCCGGGCCTCGCTGCCGCGCCGCAGGATGAACGCCCGCTCCGGATCCGACAGGAAGGCGCGGACGCGGGCCGTCGTGTCGGCCGCACCGGCCGTGAACGGCAGCCGGTACCGGACGCGATGATCCCCCGAAAGCATCGGGGCTTTCAGGGCGACGCTCTCGGCACGCAGGATGTTCATCCCCTCGGGGAGCAGGCCGGAGAACGCCGCTGCAACCGCTTCCGGTTCCCGGGAGGCGCTCAGATACAGGTCGAAGAACTCGCACCGGCTGGCCTGTCCCAGTGGAAGCGGCGGCCCGAAGCTGGTCTTGGGCCGGGTGTGGCAGCCCTGCGTGAGGGCGTAGGGCAGGCCGGACCGGCGGACGGCGCGGAGCAGGGCCTCCATCAGGTCGAGATGGGCCTGGTAGATCGAGGCCCCATGACGGGTGTAATGGATGCGATACCGGAATTCCAGGGGGGGCTGGGCGGGGGTGGTCATGGCAGCGTCACTCCGGCGAGGCGGGCCGCCTCGCGATACTCCCGCACGAAATACTCGCGCGGGGTTCGATAATCGATGAACTCCCAGGGCAGCATCTCGTTGAGCGGCCGCTCCCGGGTATACGTGGCCGGATCGATCCCCACCTCGGCGAAGGCTTCCCGCCATGCGTCGGGCCGGAAATGCTCGCTCCACCCGTCGAACCGGCAGCCGCGTTTCCGGGCCGCCTTCAGCAGGGCCCCGATCCGCTCGTCGCCGCGGGCAAGAACGCCTTCGAGCTGGCACAGATAGGCATCGCGCCACGAGACGCGCGCCCGGCTCTTCTTCAGCGTCGTGCAGATCCGCCGCCGCTTCCCGTCGAGCGTCGCCATGTCGTCCTGCGCCGCCCACTGGAACGGCGTGAATGGCTTGGGTACAAAGCCCGACAGGCTGATGTTGATGTCCTTGCGGATCTTTTCCCGCCGCGCCGTCGTCTCGATCTTTTCGACCAGCTCGGCGATCGCGTCGAGATCCGCCTCGGTCTCGAACGGCAGGCCCATCATGAAATACAGCTTCATCACCCGGTAACACGACTCACCCGTCGCCGCGACGACGCGCAGGATCTCCTCTTCCGTGATGTTCTTGTTGATGATGTCGCGCAGCCGCTGGCTGCCCGCTTCGGGAGCGAACGTGAGGCCGCCCTTCTTCAGCTCCGGAACGGTTTCGAGCATCGCCAGGGTCTTGTCGTTCATGCGCAGCGACGGAACTGAGAGGGTCTGGTCGGGATACGTCTTTCCCTGGTCCAGCCGGCCAATCAGTTCGGCCAGCCCCGTATAATCCGAAGTCGAGAGCGAGACGAGCCCGAGCGACTCGTTGCCGGTGTTCTTCAGAAGCGCCTGGCCGCATTCGAGCAGCGCCTGGACGGGGCGTTCCCGCTTCGGCCGGTAGAAGAAGCCCGCGTTGCAGAACCGGCAGCCCTGGATGCAGCCCCGGAAGATCTCGAGGGGCGCCCGGCTGTGAACCGCCTCGATGTGCGGCACGACAGGCTTCTGCGGGGGCAGCGAGGCGCCGAACCCTTTGAACACCCGGCGCTTGACCTGCCTGGGGAAGGCCGGTACCCAGAAGCCCTCGAGCTCGGAAATCGCGGCCAGCACCTTCGGCCGGACGATGCCCTGGCGTTTCGCTTCGCGAAGCAGCTCGCACACCTCCACGATCGCCTCCTCCCCGTCGCCGATCAGGATCGCATCGAAAAAGTCGGCGACCGGCAGCGGATTCGAGGCGGACGGGCCGCCGGCGATCACGAAGGTGCCGTCAGTGCGGTCTCGCCGGTCGACCGGGATCCCGCCCAGTTCGAGCAGGTTGACCACGTTCGTGAACGTCATCTCATACGGCAGCGTGATGCCGAGCAGGTCGAACGCCGCCAGCGGTCGCTTCGTCTCGAGCGAGTAGAGGGGGAGCCCTTTCCGGCGCAGCAGATCCTCGAAATCCACCCACGGCGAAAAGACCCGCTCGCAGGCGATGTCGGGAAGATCATTCAATCGTTCGTACAATATTTTGAGCGCGATATTCGACATGCCCAGCTCATACACGTCCGGAAACGCGAGGCAGGCGCGCAGCGCGGCTCCCGGTTTGTCCGGGGCCTGGTTGATCTCGCCCCCGATGTAGCGGGACGGCTTCTCGACGCTCAACAACTCCCAATGGCTGATGCCCGGGATACCCGTGGTCATGGTCAACGGCTCCTGATGGGGGGAAGGTTCTGCAGGTCGGCCGTGATCGTGAAATCCAGCTCACGGCCCGCGAACTCGAAGTCCACCGTGAGAGTGGACGAGGGGATACCAAGCTGATCCGCGGCATCGCTTCTGAGCCTGTGCAGCAGATCGACGGCTTCGGATTCACTGAGGCGAAGGCGCTCCTGGAGAATCTGGAGTTTCACCCGGCGCGCGGAATCGCCCGAAGGGAGGATGTCGGGGCGGCCGCGTCCCGGCCGGTTCGGATCGTGGATCACGGTTCCTTTTCCAGAAGCTTCGTCTCGGCCTGGGCGGCCTTCTTCTTGGCGTAGACGTTGGTGGGATCGACGCCGAGGGCGGCGTTGTATGCCGCGAGCGCCGATGCGTATTCTTTTTTATAGTTGTAGATATCACCGAGATTGACGTAGGCGTCGAGATGATCCGGCGCCAGTTCGGTCGCCCGCTTGTAATGGTGCACGGCCTGGTCGAGCAGGTTGCGGCGGTGATACGCGACCCCGAGCTGGTAATGCACGGTCGGGTTCTTGTCCTCGATCCGAGCCGCCGCCTCGAACTCCTTCAGTGAGGCATCGACCTGGTTCTCGAGCAGATACAGCTCGCCGAGCGCCATGTGCACCCGCAGATCGCCTCGATCCTTCATCTGGTAGGCCCGGAAATGCCGGATTGCCTCCTGGTTCTTCCCGTCCTGCTGGGCGATCTTGCCGAGGGCGAACCGGGCCTTCAGATGGAACTGATCGACCGTCACGCATCGGTTGAGCACCGTCACGGCGTCGGCCTTGCGCTTCGCGTCGAGCAGGAAGATACCCAGATTGTAATAGGTTTCCGCGTAGGTCGGGTCGAGACGCAGCGTCTGGACCCACTCGCGCACGGCATCGTCGATGCGGCCCATCCGGTAATAGGCCAGCCCGAGGTTGTGATGGGCGTCGATCAGCTTGGGTTCGCGAGCGAGGGCCGCGGTGAGGTGCTGCACGGCCGTCGAATACTTCCCATACTGGCCGGCGAGCGTGCCGTACATATACTCGCTCTTCACTTTTTCGCCCACTTCCTCGATCCGCTTGCCCGTCTTGGTCTTGTTCTGGGGAAGCAGCTGCGACAGCGGTGTGCTCTTCACTTCTTCGGTCACGTGCAGCTTGAACCGCTGCCCGTCCTGGCTTTTGCCCTTTTTACAACCGTTCAGGGAAACGATCAGGCCGGCAGCGAGGGTGAGGCTCAGTCCGAGCCGGAAAATCGAGCGAATCAACGTGTGCCCCCTGGTGTCTGTATGAAATCCGCGACGGGAGGTTGCGGGAGAATGGTCATTGTATCATGGGGGAATCGGCCTGCCAATACGTTTCCTTCCGCTCCTTGCGCCGCTCCAGCACGACGATGCGATGGTTGCCCGAGTCGAGAACGTAGATCTGATCCGCGAGGGCGACGAGATCCGCGGGATACCGGAACCGGTCCCGTTCCGACATCCCGCCGACGCTTCCCAGAAGCCGACCGTCGGGCAGAAACGCCGATACTTCGTTCGTCTGTTCGTCACAGACGAAGACGATTCCGTCGGGATCGACGGCGACGCCGGAAGGGGCTTTCAGATTCTTCGTGATATCGTTCAGATAAGAGCCCAGCCGGTCGAATACCCCGATCCGCCGGTTCCCGCGGTCGCAGATATAGATGCGTCCCGATTCATCGACCGCCACCTGGGTGGGATCCTTGACCTTTTGGGAGCTCCAGCCGAAACCGCCCAGTTCGAACAGCTTGGACCCGTAGGAATTCAGCTTCAGGACACGATCTCCGCGACCATCGACGATCCAGAGGTTGTTCTCCCCGTCCACCATCGCGCCCCGGGGCCGGTTGAGCCGTGCCCCGCGATCACCCGGCTTCGGATACGTCGTGCCCCGGTAATTCTTGTAGGCATCGAACTCGCACACCCGATCGTTGTTCTGATCCGTTACGTAGAAGTTCGAGAAACCGCCGGGGGCGACATCCCAGGGCTCGTCGAGCGAGTCCTCGCGCTCCTCGCTGTCGTCACCGAACGCGACGCCGAACCCGCCGTACTGGGCGACGAACCGGCCGTCGGCGCTGAGTCGCACGATCCGGTCATTCCCGGTGTCGGCCACATACAGCTCGCGGGCGGTTGGATCCCAGCCCAGGCCCATGGGCCGGATGAACTGCCGCTCGCCCTTTCCGGAACGCCCGATGACCGAAACGGGGTGCAGGGAAAGGGAATACACCTCGAGAATACCCTTGCGGGCCGTGACGAGACTGGTCGGCAGCGTCGCCACATACGATCCCGCCTCACGCCAGAAGGGCCCCCAGAGCCGTTCGTTACCGCGCTTCCCTTTGTTCTGGGCCGCGATGGCCACGCAACCCGCCTCGGGAAGCGTGAACCGGAACGTGGCCGTCGTCGTTGCGACCGTGAGCTCCAACCCGAGCTGGCCGGAGGAGGGCGGGGGCACCACAATCTGAGCCGCTGCCGATGCTGTCCGAGGAGCCGGAACGGGGACTTTTCCGGCCGCAGCCCAGGATGCGCATACCGGCAAGACGGTGAGGATCCAGGCGCCGAACCACAGCACCAGCGACAGGCGGAGTCGTGAAAACGAGGCCGGAGAAAACAGGGAATGACGGATCATGAGCAAAAACCTCGAAAAATCTCAATAAAATCAATCAGTATTCTGATGAAATCATCAGAATTACAGCAGTGTTGTCATTGTTTTAGTAGATTGATCAGTTGCCGCAGGCCTTTGAGGGCGAGAGGGCTTGGCTGGGCCAGTTCATCGGGATCGATGGCGAAGACTCTGTTTTTCCTCACGGCATCGATATCTCCCCACCCCGGTCGTTGTCCGATGCGGGAGAGGTCCCCCACGGGGTAGGCGACGAGAATGACTTCTGGATTGGCTTTCAGCACCTCGGCTGGCGTGATGACCGGAAATGCGTCGGATGGACTGGCCAGGATGTTCTCGCCTCCCGCGCATCGCACCAATTGGCCGATGAGGCTGTTTCTGCCGGCAGCCTGGAGGGGGGCATCCCAGAGTTCGATATAGACCCGGGGCCTGGGCTGTGCCGCCCGCGAGGTGAGCTCTTCGAGCTCCTTCTGCCATCGGTTCAGGAACGCTGAGCGCTGTTCTGGGCTGTTCAGAGCTTCGGCAAGCCGCACGGCGGCGGATGGGATGCCCTCGAGCTGGGATATTTCCAGGGACAGGTAGGGAAAACCGATCTGTCTGAACAGCAGCTCATACCGCTTGTGCCGGCCGTTCAGATCGATGATGTGCGTCGGCTGCAGCCTGGAAATCCGTTCGAGATTGAGCTCCATCCCCCCGACCCGGGGTAGCGCCGCTTCCGAAGCCGTGCGGCTGGAATCCGAGACGCCGACGAGCCGGTTTCCCGCGCCGAGCGCGTAGAGAAACTCCGTCGCCGAGGGATCGAGCGAAATGATGCGGGGTGGGAGCGAAAGAGCGGCCGGGGTCTGGCCGGCTGCCGGAAGAAGGCTTGCCAGGGTCAGAAGTCCTGCGCTGGCCAGGCCGAGGAAGCCCGAGCGGAAATCCTGCATTACCGGTTCTTTTTCTTTCTGTTCTGGAAAAATTCTTTCCGGGAACGCTCATGTTCGGCGAGGGTCGTCGAAAACCGGTGACCCTCGGCGGCATCCGAGACGAAAAACAGATACTCCGTCGTTGCGGGATGGACGGCCGCTGCAAGGGAGGATTCGCCGAAATTGGAGATGGGAGTAGGCGGCAGGCCGGTTTTCTGGTAGGTGTTGTACGGCGACTCGATCTTCAGATCGTCGAAGGTGAGCCGCTCTTTGTGCTCCGGGAGGGCATACTGGACGGTTGCGCAGGATTCGAGCCGCATGCCGCTGCGAAGCCGGTTGAGAAACACCGATGCGACCAGCGGCCGTTCCGAGGCCAGTTTCGCCTCGCGTTCGACGAGTGAGGCAAGGATGCAGGTTTCATACCGGGTCAGCCCGGCGGAGCTTTTCGGGCTGCCGATGAGCCGGTCGACACGGTCGCGCGTCTGCCGGAGCAACGTCAGAACGAGTTCTTCCGGCGTGATGGTGCGGGGAAACGCGTAGGTTTCGGGGAAGGTCATCCCCTCGAGGCTGGGCAGTTCGCCCCATTCCCCGAACACCGATGCGCGAAGCCGGGGAGAGTTCGTCAGTTCGAGGAATGTCGCGGCCGATGCGAGGCCTGCGGATTCGACGAGGCGGGAAACCGCTTCGAGCGTCAGCCCTTCGGGGATCGTCAGGCGGACCAGTTCCTCGCGCCCTTTCATCAGCAGGCGGAGGATCTCTTCGATCGACTCGCCACCCTTGAACTGGTATTTTCCGGGCTTCAGGCGGGTGTCGACGCCGTAGAGCCCGGTCATGAGACGGAACAGAAAGGCGCTGCGAATGATGCCGCCGGCTTTGAGCCGTGCTGCGATTTCCTTCGGCGTGGCCCCCGAACGGATCTCTACTTCGATGGCCGTGCCGGCTTTGGTCGGAGCATCGACGGGGCGATGCAGCTCGTCGAACCAGAGGTATCCGCCTGCCAGGAAGCCGACGGCGGCAATGACGAACATCGCGCCCAACCCGAGGAGTGAACGGAAAAGGGACATGGCCCGGTTACTGGGCGGCTCTCTTGAACGACAGGATGCAGTTGCGGCTGTTGTCGAGAACGCTGATTTCCCCAGCCGACTTCGATACGATGCCGCGGGGATACAGGAACTGACCCTTTTCGCTTCCGAACGTGCCGATCTTCGAGATCAACTGGCCGTCCGGGGCAAGCACGACGACGGGGACATCGCCCAGATCGAGGACGAGCAGGTTGCCGGCTTCGTCGACGAACAGGCTCGATGGCCCTTTCATTTCCTCGTAATCGCCCTTCTTGTTGAATTCCTGGATGAGGCCGCCCTTGAGATCCATTTTGAGAACGCGACGGCCGCCGTAGTCGGCGACATACATCGCGTCATTCTTGATCACGATCGAGGTGGCGAACACGAGGGCCGTTTTGCCGGTACCCCCGATCATTCCCTGGAAGGCGCCGAATCCGTCGTATTTGTAGATCGCCGCCTGCTTCGACATCAGCACGTAGATGCTCCCCTGGCGGTCGACGGCGACATCGACCGGATACTTCATCTTGTCGATGACCTTCAACTGGGGTGCCCCGGTTTTGTTGAACTTGACGAGCTTGTTTCCGCGCAGATCGCAGACCCAGATATCACCCGTGAGCGGGTTCACTCCGCAGCCGGACATGCCGGAAAGCTTGAAACCGGTCGTTCCATACTCGCCGAGAGCGAGTTTGCAGGTGCCATCCGGGGTCAGAACCTGGACACGGTTGTTGCCGGCGTCGGATACCACCAGATCACCGTCTGGGGAAAGGCCCATATCGGTGGCGCTCAGCAGATCACCTCTGCCCGAGCCGGCCTTGCCGATTTCACCCGTGAACTGGAACTTGTCCGGCACGCACCCCGCCAGGAGGGTCATGGCCAGCATGGGAACGATGATCCGCCGCATCCTCTTCTTCATGGGGCCATTATATGGTGCCTCTCGGGCAATTGCAAGTGTTGCGTCATTCTTGTCGGATCGACAGTTGTAAATCGATGTCGCGATGCGGTATACTCGAAAGAGGAGAACATACCGATGAGACGAAGAGAAGGATTCACCCTGATCGAGCTGATGATCGTCATTGCGATCATCGGCATACTTGCGGCCACGGCACTTCCCTATTTTTCCCGTGTGCGTGAGCGCGCCCGGAAAAACAAGTGCTGGGAGAACTCCTCTCTCCTCTCTCGCATGGCTGAACTCTATAACATCGAAAATAAAATGTATCCCGACAAGGTCGAGGATCTGAAGCCCCTCATGTCCGGGCAGCGCCTGCCCAGTTGTCCCACAGGGGGCACCTACCAGTGGGTGCCGGGCACCGAAGGCGGCCTTCCGAACGGCAAGAAAGTCCAGTGCGTTCCGCACCACGGCTGCGCTGACACGATTTTCGGCGGCTGATCGGTCCGCCAAAAAACGCCACCGCCCCGGGCATCCATCCCGGGGCGGTGGCGTTTTTTCAGAGGCCGTCAGCTTCCCTTGGCGCTCATCAGAATGGCTTCATAGCGGGAAAGGGCGTTCTTCAGGCCGATATGCCCTTTCAGCGTCTCGATCTCGACGCCATTGACCAGGAAGCGCACCCGGGCCTTCCGGTCGAGCTCGGTCAGGGTGTTGACGATCGAGTACAGGGTCAGCGTCTCCTCCGTTGGACCGCCTGGATGCGCTTCGCTGAACTCCTTCGAAAGGTCGACGAAGAAGGTGCCCTGGCTGTAGAACAGGGAGCGCAGCGTCGTGCCCGCCGGAATCACGGCCCGCGCCTCGGGGGTGAAGGGGCCTTTCAGCAGTTCGCGAACCAGCTCGGTCGCCTGGTTCAGCAGCATCTTCTGCTCGGGGATCTTCCGAACTTCCCGCGTCAGATGGTCGGCTCCGCGTACCCCGAAATACAGGGTGACCGCCATGCCCTCGCCCTCGGGAAGCAGCGTCTCGCCGGATGTGCCGCCCGCCGCCTGGGCGGCATCGCCCGTGCCTGGGGTGCCGGCTGAACCGGTCGTGGCCGGCGTTCCCGTCAGGCTGGGCAGGATCTTGTCGACGAACAGGAAGTAGCCAGATATCAGCAGACCCAGCAGGATCAGCCCCATCAGGACGAACAGGAAATTCTCCGGCTGATGCCGCTGCCGTTTCTTCATCATTGGTTGCATGGCGTTTCTCCGATCACGGGTTCAGCTTGATGCCGTTGAAGAAGTCGACAATACCGTTCGCTATTGAACGTGCCGCCGCCTCCTGATACCCGGCATTGCTGAGCTTCGGCCCTTCCGTCGGGTTGGACAGCATCCCCACCTCGACCAGCACCGCCGGATAGATCATGAACCGCAGCGGCAACAGCGGGAGAGGGCGGACACCCCGGTCCCGTGTCGACAGGTGTTTCACCATCCGATCCCGGATTTTCATCGAGAGGAAGCGCGCCAGATCGAACCGGGTCGTCTGCGCCCACTCCCCAAACGTGTTCTGCGGTGGGATTCGACTGCCGGCGTCGTTTTCGAACGCGGCCCCGTTCGTGTCGAAACTGTAGCACGCGACCCCCTCGATAGACTCGTCGCCGGCCCCGCCGACGTGCAGGGAAACCAGCAGATCCCCGCCCGATTTATTGGCCGCCGCCTGTCGTTCGGCCGGCGACAGGGTGGCATCCTGCGCCCGCAGCAGATAGGCACTGAAGCCCATCTGGCGGAGCACTTTGCGCAGGTGGGTGGCGATGGCCATCGTGATCTGTTTTTCCGGGGCGAGACCGTTCAAGGTCACGCCCGCATCCGATCCGCCGTGGCCCGGGTCGATGATGATTGCGCGGCCAGAAAACGCAGATCGAGACAGCGTTTCCAGGGGAACGTCGATCCGCAGATTCTTCGCCGGCTCGCGACTTGGCGGCTCCGGCGTCGCTGCCGGGGGTTTCTCGGGAGTGGCCGCAGGCGTCGCGGCGGGAATGGCTGCCGTCATCGTCGCCTGCGCAGGTGCCGGTTTCAGGGGCGCCGTCGCACTCGCGGCGGCCAGTTTGACCGGCGCCGAAGCTGTTGCCGCCGAGACACCCGCCGCGCGGAAGGTCAGGACCATGCGGTACGGATTGGCCACCGTCTCGATCGTCGGGGCTTCGCCGCCCTCGACCAGATCGAAGTTGACGACCAGGCCCTTGCGGTCCGGTCCGCTGTGAAAGGAGACATTTTTCAGATCCCGGCCAGCCGGATTGCTTCGCTTGGTGGGGATGATGTTCTTGCAGCCATTGATCCGCAGCTTGACCGTTCCCTTGCCGACCTTTTCCGTTGCATAGCTCATCGGCCCGTCGAACTCGAGGACGACCCGCGTCTGATCGTCGCGCACGGAATGCCGCACCGTGACGAGCGTCGAGGCGTCCTCCTCCTCGGGGGTTTCGTTCGCAGCCGTCTGAGCCGCCGGCGGTGAGACGGGGGGAGGAATCACCTGGGGCGGAGAGACCAGCACCGGGGAAGCTGGTTCTTCCTCCTCGGCGGCGGGCGTGTCGGGGCCAAGCTCCTCCTCGTCCTCTTCCTCTGCGGGAGAGGTGATCGTGACCGAAGGCGGCTTCGCCGCAGCGGCAGGTTTCTGAGCCGCCTGGGAGCCGAACACGTTGATGATCGACCGTGCCGGGGCCATGAGCTGGCCTCCCTGCAGGATCGGCGCAGAGGGAAGAACCAGCGGCTGGTCATCGACCACCGATTCGGTGCGCCCGACCGTCAGGTGCATCGATCGTCCGCCGCGCGACAGCACCAGCGTTTTCTGCATCGGAAACCATTGATACGCGATTCCCTGCGACTCGGCGAACTCCCGGACGCTGATGAAGCCTTTCGTCTGACCAGCCTCCTGTGCACCCACGGGGGAGGCGAAAAACAGCACGGCCGCCGCCCCGGCGGCGAGTCCCCGACGCCAGAAGCGCCCCACTCGGTTCGATGTCATCATCGTCTCTCGCTCATCTCGCGGTCGAGCTCGCGCTTGAGGTCCTTTTTCGCGATCGTCGCCCGCTTGTCATACTGGGCTTTGCCTTTGGCCAGGCCCAGTTCGACCTTCACCATGCCGTTCTTGAAATACATCCGCAGCGGGATCAAGGTGTGCCCCGACACCTGGAGCTTCTGCTGCAGTTTGAGGATCTCGCGCTTGTGTGCCAGCAGCCGCCGTTTTCGCAGCGGGGCATGATCGAGCCGGTTCGAGAAGGCATTCGAACCGATATGCACCTCGTTCAGCCACAACTGGCCGTTCACCGCCTCGGCATACCCGTCCTTGAGGTTCACCCGGCCCTCGCGGCAGGGACGCAGCTCCGAGCCCACCAGCTCGATGCCCGTCTCGATCTTGTCGAGGATGAAATACTCGTGGTAGGCGTAGCGGTTGGCCGCGATCAGTTTCGTGCCGTCACCGGTCGACGCTTTGGACTTCAATCAAATCACCCGCTTTCACGCCGCGTTCGTGCTCCTGCCGGACCAGCGCCCAGCACGATCGCGCGAACACCTTCGTGACGAGCAGTTCGGCGGTGACCGTATCCGGGCGGCGTCCGAGAACCCGGCCGGTCTTGGGGTCGCGAATCTCCCCGCCGGGCCGGAATGAACGCAGCTTCAATGTATACTCATCGGCAAGGGACAGTCCGGATTCAAGCCCGATATCGAGAATGACGATCCCTTTCGACCGCTCGACGACCGTGCCGGCCGAAACCGGCTTTGCCTCGCCTCGCTCCTCGATCTTCGCGAGCCGCTCCGCGAGCGCCGTATCGTCGGGAAACCGCTTCAGCGCCTCTCGCAGAATGCGCGCCGCCTCGCGATGCCAGCCGGCCGTCACCAGCCGGCCGCTTGCCTCGTCGACGAGGTCCCGGTCGAGCTCCCGATGCAGGTCGAGCATGTCGATATACGCCTTCGCGCTGCCCTGCCTGTCCCCTCGATCCCACAGGATCCGGGCCAGGAGCTTCTGATACTCGGCATTCGCGGGATACAGCTCGACGGCCTTCTTGAGGTTCGCGACAGCGCCGTCCCAGTGGCCCTCTTCGAGGAGATGCTTGCCTTGCTGGAAGACGAGTTCGGCCTCTTCCTGCCGCTTCCGTGTTTTCGAGAGCTGGCGCAGGGCCGGATACTCGTTGTTCTGGATACTCAGCGCCTCGCGACGGTCGCGGATCAGCCGCTGCAGCCGCATCACTTCTTCCCAGTGGAAATCGGCTTCGCGAAGTTTCCCCATTTCGCGATACAGCTTCCCGAGCCAGTAATGCGCCTTGATCAGGTTCGGCTCGCGCCGGAGGGCGTCCTGGAAACTGCGCTGCGCATCGTCGAACCGGCCGGCACGATACTGGCGGTAGCCTTCTTCGTAGGCTTCGAGAGCGCCGTCGGCGTTCGTGGCCTGCGTGATGGCGGGGCGATCGACGGGGTGGATCGGCTCCGGGGCCGCCTGGGCCGGAGCGGCGGCAAACAGCGAGAGGGCGCAGAAAGCCGTGGCAACCGGGCCAAGCCGATGCCCGATCATGCGCGACCTTCTTGTCACGGCTGGATCAGCGACTGGCCAGGCGCCGCGGGGTCAGGAGGGCCAGCGGATTGATCCAGCGCCCGGCGCGCTTCACCGAAAAATGCAGATGGGGACCGGTTGCACGCCCCGAGCTTCCCGCCAGGCCGAGCACCTGGCCCGCGCGGAGCCGCTGGCCGGGCTTGCACCGATAAGACGAGAGATGACCGAAGACGAGAAGCAGCTCTCCGCACTGGATGCGCACTTCCCGGCCCATGGCGCCCGCACGCCGTGCCGAAAGGACGGTTCCGTCCACGGGGGAGATGATCGGCGTACCGCTCCGGGCACGGATATCGATACCGGCGTGGAACGAGGACCTGCGGGTGATCGGGTGTCGCCGCATGCCATACCCGGAGGAGATGCTGCCACGCACCGGCCAGAAAAACTCGGCGTCGGATGTCTGACGGCTCTCGACAGAAGCGATCCGGTAGCCCTTCGTCTCTCCATCGTTCACGGCTTCGCCGCCCAGGGCGCAGAGAAGCTGTTCGGCCGATGGGGCGTTCTCCCGCAGAACCCCGGCCAGGCGGGTCATTGCCGTCTTCCACAGGGGCACCAGGGCAAACCGGCCCTCGAGATTGACGCAGACGTTCGAGGGGTCCGGGGGGGCCACCTGGAGGCCGATCAGGCCGACCAGAACGAGCAGAAAGCGTACAGGGGAAGACAGCGGCGGTATGGCGGTGTAATGCATCAGTTCCCGCTTTTGCCTGAACCTTTGTAGTTCGGGTTGATCAGGGAGAGGAACTCGGCGTTGCTTTTCGTGGCCGAAATGCTCTTCACCATCATCTCGATGACTTCCTGGTTGCCCTTCTCCTCGAAGGCGCGGCGCAGGATGATCACCTTGTTCAGATCCTCGGCGTTCATCAGCAGTTCTTCCTTGCGGGTGCCCGACATCTTCACGTCGATGCAGGGGAAGACGCGCTTGTTGAACAGCTTGCGGTCGAGGTGCAGCTCCATGTTGCCGGTGCCCTTGAACTCCTCGAAAATGACTTCGTCCATCTTCGAGCCGGTGTCGATCAGCGCCGTGGCGATGACCGTCAGGCTGCCGCCGCCCTCGATCTGGCGGGCCGCGCCCAGAAACCGCTTGGGCTTGTGCAGGGCGAACGGATTCACGCCGCCGGTGAGGGTCTGGCCGGCCGACGGCACCGAGATGTTGTAGGCGCGGGCCAGGCGCGTGATCGAGTCGAGCAGGATCACGACGTCGCGGCCGAGCTCGACGTACCGCTTGGCCTTTTCCAGGAGCAGCTCGGAAACCTTTATATGGTGACTGATATGTTCGTCGAACGTCGAGGCGACGACTTCGGCATCGACCGAGCGGCGCATGTCGGTGACTTCTTCCGGCCGCTCGTCGATCAGCAGGATCAGCATCAGGACTTCGGGATGGTTGGCGATGATCGCGTTCGCCAGCTTCTTCAAGAGAACGGTCTTGCCGGCCTTGGGCGGTGCGACGATCAGGCCGCGCTGGCCTTTGCCGATCGGGCAGATCAGATCGAACACTCGCATCGAGGTGTCGCCGTCGCTGGTCTCGAGGGTGAAGCGGTTGGTCGGGAAGACCGGGATGCCATCCTCGAAGTTGGTGCGCCGCGCGAGCTGCTCGAGGCTGACGCCGTTCACGGCCTCGACCCGCAGCAGGGAATGATAGCTCTCGTCATCTTTCGGCAGTCGCACCTGCGCGATCACGTGGTCGCCGTTCATCAGGCCGTAGCGCTTGAGCTGCGAGGGGGAGACGTAAACGTCGTCGTCGTTCTGGATGTAGCTGCGGGTGCGGATGAAGCCATATCCGTCGGAAAGAACCTCGAGCGTGCCTTCCGCGAGGGCGAGGCCCTGCCGGTTCAGGTGCTCGCGCAGAATCGCGCGGATCATCTGATCCTTTTTCATCTTCTCTGCGCCGTTGATGTTGAACTCTTTGGCGATCAGCCTGAGCCCCTTCACGGGCTCTTCACAGAGTTTCAGATAATTCAGGGTGGACTCGTCCACAACAGTTTCCCCTTTCGTGGGTTCAAGCGGGTGATTTTGTGCGGTGTCTTGCTGCATGGCGGGAAGCGGTCCTCAGCCGCGTTTGCGGGTCGGCGGAAGGATCGAGCGGGAAAGTTCTTTGAACAGAATCTGGCCCATACCGATCGGGGACTGTTTGGCGCGCTCCTGGTCGAGCATGTCGGAAAAAATGTCTTCCGCCTGCCCGCCGCTCACGAGGCCGGTTTTGTGAACCGTCTTCTTCATTTCCTTCATCATCTGGTAGACGAAGATGGATTCGAAGTCGTTGCAGGCGGCTTCGAGCTTCTGTAATTCTTTTTTCTTGCTCTCCGGCAGCTCGTCGAAGTTCTTCACGGCGTTTCGTGCGGAAACGCCGGTTGAAAGCGATTGCGAGCGTTTGATGCCGTCCAAGGGTGGCTCCTTAGGAGAGTTTCTGCTGCAGGGCGCGGAACCGCTCGTTCTGCGGTTCGAGCTCGACCGCCTTGCGCAGGTTCTCGCGGGCCAGGGCGTAATCCCCGGCGGCGTGCTGCGCCTCGGCGAGCGCATAGAACGCGTCGGCGTCGCTGTAGAGCATGCCGAAGCTGTAATGGTAATCGACTTCGTCGGTATCGTACTCGACCGCCTTGAGCAGGTGTTCGACGGCCTTGTCATACTGCTGCAGGAAGAAGTAGCTGCGCCCGATGTAAAAATGCCCCTCGGCGTAGCGGGTCTTGAACATCGCGAGATTCGTGTAATGCTCGATGACTTTCTCGAACTGCTGGACCGCCTCGGCGGGGTGGTTGACCCGCTGGAGCGCCTGTCCGAGCATGAAACGGGCCATGATGTCGCTGGGATCCTTGACCAGGGCGCGCTTCAGGTTCTCGATCGCCTCGCCGTACATGGCCATCTCGAGATAGACATGGCCCATGCGTCCATAAACCTCGAAATGTTTCGGATCGATGCTCAGCGCCTTCTGGAACTCGTACAGAGCCTCGGAATGGCGGCCCAGATGGGCATACGCGCAGCCGAGATCGAAATGGGAATTCTCCACTTCGGGTTTGAGCTCGCTCGACTTCTTGAACATGTCGACCGCTTTCGTGATCTGACCCTTCTTCATGTAGAAATCACCGAGCTTGTTGTAGGCTTCGGCGAAGACGGGGTCGAGCTTGACGGCCTTTTCCATCTCGTTGATCGCGTCGTTCAGCTTGCCGCGCATGTCAAAGGAAAGACCGCGGTCGAAGTGCTGGTTGGCGAGATCCCGATCCTCGATACTGGTCATTGGTTCATCTCCTGGAGGGTGTCCAAGACACAAAGTGGGGGGAGGGGGGAAATAAAAAGTCAAGGAACCATAGCACAGCATAGGTCAAAGATCAAGGGCACGGAAAAAAGTTTTTTTGATGGGCCTACATGATTTTCAGCTCGCCGTTGAGCGCACCGGCGGCTTCAATAGCCTGGAAAATGGCGATCAGGTCCTTCGGTGTGGCGCCGATTCCGTTGAGGGCACTCACAAGATCGTCGACCGTGGTTTCGCCCTGGATGGCCACGAGACTGCCGGATTTCGGAGCCGCCTTGGTGCCCCCTGCACCGGCTGCCGGGGCGGCGGGTGTGCGCTGTGCCCCGTCGCCGATCTCGATCTTCAGCCCGCTCTGCGAGATCACGACCCGGTTGATGCGCACCTTGTTGCCGACGATCACGGTGCCCGTGCGCTCGTTGATCACGACGCGGTTCGGCTCCTCGATCGTGAGCGTCAGCTCCTCGATCGCCGCCGCGAAGCTGACCGGATCATCCTTGAAACTGCTGGGAATCGTGATATCGAGGGTGCCCGGATTGGCGATCTTCGCCCAGCCCTCGCCGAACTTGCGGTCGATCGCGTCCTTCACCTTGCGGGACAGCGCCGTGTCCTTGCGCTGCATGAGAAGGCTGAAGAGGCCGTTCTGGCCGAACACGTCCCCGACTTCCCGCTCCTGGATGGCGCCGTTCGGAATCTGCGCCACCGTGAGATGGTTCTTCTGCGCCGTGCCGCCCGCCGCGCCGCCTCCGGCACCCGTGCCGGCCTGGAAGCCGCCGATCGAGATGTTCCCCTGCGCGACGGCATACACCTGGCCGTCCCCGCCCTTCAGGAGCGTCGGGAGGAGCACCCCGCCCTGGAGGCTCTTGGAGTCGCCGATCGAGCTGACGGTCACGTTGAACGCTTCTCCGGCCCGCGCAAACGGCGGGATCATCGCCGTCACGACGACGGCCGCGCAGTTCTTGCTCTGAATCGAGGCCGGATCGATCTCCATGCCCATGTTCTGGAGCAGCCCCTTCATCATCGCCGAACTCATCGGGGTCTTGTCGCCGGTGCCGTCGAGGCCGGTCACGAGGCCGTAGCCGATCAGCTGATACTCGCGGGCGGTGTTGATGCGGGCGATATCCTTGATGCGGACCTGCGCCTCGGCCCAGACCGGAGTGACGGGAGTGAACGTCACCAGCCCCGCGAGGGCGAGAGCGATGATGGTGTGCGAGCGGCCCCTGGATGAATGATTCACAGTCTGCGCCTCGGAACGATGGATTCGGAAGAAGGCTCGGAAGAACTCTTTCCCAGTAAATGTATCGGCATGCCGCGCCTCATTCCGAAGGGGTGGCACGAAGGTCACCGGCCTTCGAGCTGGCGAAGGTTTCCCTGGATCTCGCCCGCGAGAGCCCGGTCGCCGCATGCCTGGGCAAGCGGAAGCGCCTCGGCGAGGGCGGCGCGGGCTTCGCCGATCTTCCCCGCGGCGGCACAGGCGACTCCCAGCACCTGGAGCGGCTCCGGCTGCGACCGGCCGGTCAGTTCGACGGCCCGTTTCGCGAACCCGACGGCCGCCGCCGGATCGGCGGCCCCGGGGTGGTCGCTGGTGGCGAGGACGGTCGCGGCAAGCTGAAGGACGGCCGGTTGATCGGGACACCGAGTGGCCGCTTCCCGCAGATGAGCCGCTGCCGTTGCTTCGCGGCCGAGCGCCAGCAGGGCACGGGCCGCGCCGTAGTGCGCGAGGCCGTCATCGGGATTGGCGTGGACGGCCTGTTCGAAGCGCTCAAGCGCCTCGCCAGGCTTGTCGCTTTTCAGGAGAGCGTTGCCGAGACCATACGCCAGTTCGGCCGAATCCGGGGAGATGGCCAGGCCGTTCTCGTATTCCCGGATCGCTTCGGTGGCCTTGCCGGACTGAAGCAGCAGATTCGCGAGGTTCAACCGGGCTTTCGTCAGGCCGGGATCGATAGCCAGAGCGGCTTCGTAGGCCTCGCGGGCGGCTTCGGTTTTGCCGCTTTTGGCCCAGGCGGCGCCGAGGTTGAATCGTGCCCCCGCGAAGTTGGGGGCGAGTTCGAGGGCCGTCTGGAAGTCTCTGACTGCCCCATCGAGGTCCTGAAGGCCAAACCGGATGAGACCTCGATTATTATAATTATCGATATTCCATGGGTTGGCTGCGAGGGCCGCATCATACTGGGCGAGGGCATCCGATGGAAAACCCGCATCGGTAGCGAGTCCGGCGGCTTTCCCGGCAAGCTGCGGATCGGCTCCGGGAGTGCGGAGGGTTGCGCTCACCGAGGCCAGGGCGGCGGAGAGCGCCTCGGGCGTGAGCTGCTGCCGAAGACGGGCAATGGCTTCGGCCAGGCGCTTCCGTTGCTCGTCATTGCCGATCCGGGCCGTCAGGGGCGGCCGGCCGAGGGCAGCAAGTATGGCTTCGAGGTCGTGAAGCTCCTCCCGGGAAGTGTAGCCGAGCCGGGCCAGCGTTTCTTCCCGTGTCAGCCGAACCGCGGGAGACGCGGGAAGGGCAGGGGCAAAGCCGCCAGACAAAGCGTCGAAGAGGTCGTTGGCCGCTTTCCAGTGGCCGTCGAGGGTCAGGTGGACATGATCGTAGAACAGCTCCCGACCGCAGATGCCGCCGGCCGATGCCTTGGAAAACGCCTGCTCGAGATCGAGCAGCTTCACCCCGGCATCGCCCGGAAACGCCGCGACGGCCGAGGCGATCGCTCCGTTGAGTTCTGGAGTCGTGCGGAAGCGCAGGGCGTCGCATTGTCTGGCCATTTCGAAGGCCGTGCGGGCCTCTTCGAAGCGCCCGGCCTTCATCAGCAGCTTTCCGCGCAGGAACTGCAGCCCGGCATCCCGCGGCTCCTGTTTCAAGGCCTCTGCGATCCGCGAAACGAGCCCGTCCGGAACGGCGGCGCCTTCGAGCGCATCGGCCGCCTCCCGGACCAGCACGCCCCGAAGCTCCGGCGGGGCTTCGGCGACGCTTGCGAACGGGCCGCTGTCGGCCAGGTTGGCCGGGGTGGCACAGGCGATGAACCGTGCCCCCGCTTGTCGTGCCGATCGGATCATGTCGATCAGGTTGCCTTCGAAATTCCGGGTTGCGGCCCGTACGCCGGGGTCATCCGGGCCGAGGCGTTTCTCGAGGAACATCTCGAGGCCGCGCCAGCCTCCCGAGGCGACCGTGGCCGCCGGTGTGAGACGTGTTCCCGTGAGCAGTTCCGGAACCTGGGCCAGCATGAGACCCGACAGCCAGAGCCGGAACCGCGTGAAGCCCCGGCTCGAGGGAAGGGAGAAGGCGCTTGCCGGGCCGTAGGGGCCGAGAATCTCGTTGTGGCCCCCGTAAAAAATCACGATATCCGGCGTGTAACGGCTGATTTCGGCGGCGAACTCGCGCAGAACCCAACTGTTGATGCCCGGAATGCCGGTGTTGATCACCTCGAACCGCTTTTCGGGATACGCGGCCTGGAGAAGGACCCGGAGCATCCGGCCGAACGAGAAGTCGGCGAGCGACTCCCCGCGCGCGGCCGATTCCCCGAGAATGAAGACCCGGACCGTGTCGGGCTGTTTATCCTTCGGGAAATGTTCCGAGAGCGGGCGGCGGGCGATGGTGCCGGGAAAATACCGCCAGCCGACGAGGTGGTTCGCCGTCATCTCGCCTCTGCCGTCGATTTCCCGCTCGATGAAGAGGGAGACCGGCCTGCCTGCACCCGAAGCGCGAAGTGTCAGCTCGAGGCAGACGAGAAGGGCAATCGGGACGAGAAGCCCCGCCGTCAGCAGCTTTTTCATCGGGTGGTGTGTGACCGCATCAGAAGATCGAGTAGATGAAGGGGGCGAGGGCCGATGACTGCGCCAGCAGACAAATGCCGCCGAGCAGCAGGAGGGTCATCACCACCGGAAGCATCCACCAGAGCCTGCGCTCCCAGAGAAACCGGCCCAGCATGCCGGCCGTTGCGAGGCGGGTCCGGCCGGGTTGTGGCATCCGGGTGTTTTCGCTGGATATCTCACTTTGTATATTCATGAAAATATCTTCCTGTCTGTGATATCGATCAGTATGGCCGTTGGAGATCCGTGGGGGTGTTCGTTCGGCGATCTTCCCGGTAGGTTGCCGCGGTGCGGTCGAAGAAGAGACCGAGGCGGTCGCGGCCGAGGAGGCGGGCAGCGAAGCCGAGAGGGGCCACGACGAAAAAGTAGAGGATGCCCAGGAGAACCGGGGTCGTGATGCGTCCCAGCAGCCTGCCGAAGCCCATCCAGAGGACGTAGGGGAGTTTCAGAGACCGCGGGGCGACAAGGCCCAGTCCCGCAAGCATCATTCCGATCGTCAGCAAGAGGACAGACGGGGACGAGCCGTGCCGTGCGACCGGCCACAGGGCGATCAGTAGGAAAACGATTCCCAATTCCAGACCGAATCTCCGGAGCCGGTGCCCATCTGGTTTGTTTGCGGTCGGGATGGCGAGGGTGGTGGCCGGTTGGTCAGTCAAGGGTGAACTCCTTCATCCAGGAGGTGTCCTGGGAAAGGGGCGGCAGATCGGCTTTGTCGATGACGATGTTCTCGAGCACGAGCGTATCGATCTGGGTGCGCAGGAAACAGCGGAGCGCATCTTCGGGCGTGCAGACGATCGGTTCGCCCCGCACGTTGAACGACGTGTTCACGATCACGCCGCACCCCGTGCGTCGCTCGAACTCGCTGATGAGTCGGTGATAGCGTGGATTCGTGTCGGCGTGCACCGTCTGAATGCGTGCCGAATGATCGACGTGGGTGACCGCCGGAATATCGGATTTCGGGACGTTCAGCAGGTCGATGCCCCAGAGGCTGCGCTGCTCGCCGGAAAGCGCTTTTCGGCGGCTTTCTCGTACCGGGGCGACCAGCAGCATGTAGGGGCTGTCGGCATCCATCTCGAAGTAATCGGGGAGCCGTTCGCGAAGGACGGAAGGGGCGAACGGCCGGAACGACTCCCGGAACTTGATTTTCCGGTTCATGACCGACTGCATTGCCGCCGAGCGGGCATCCCCGATGATGCTGCGGGCTCCGAGGGCGCGTGGACCGAACTCCATGCGGCCCTGGAACCAGCCGACCACTTTTTCTGCGGCCAGGGCTTCGGCCGCGATTCGGAACAGCTCGTCGTCATCGACGCGACGGTAGGCCACGCCCTTGTCCTTCAACATCGATTCAATAGTGTCTGATGTATAGCTTGGACCGAGGTAACACCCGTTCATGGCGTCGCGGCCACCGGCGGCTCTCGGGTTGCCGAACCGTTCATGCCAGGCCGTCAGGGCGGCCCCGACCGCGCCTCCCGCATCCCCCGCCGCCGGCTGGATCCAGAGGCGCTCGAACGGTCCTTCCCGCAGAATCCGTCCGTTCGCCACGCAGTTGAGGGCGACGCCGCCCGCGAGGCAGAGGTGGGGCAGGCCGGTGTCGGCATGGAGGGTGCGCGCGAGGCGCAGCATGATCTCCTCGGTGATCTCCTGGATCGACCGGGCCAGATCCATCTCTTTCTGTGTCAGCTTTGACTCGGGTTCGCGCGGCGGGCCTCCGAACAGGCGGTGGAAGTGGTCGTTCGTCATGGTGAGGCCGGTGGCGAAATCGAAATACGAGAGGTCGAGCCGGAACGTGCCGTCCGGCTTCAGATCGATCAGGTGGTCGAGGATCGTCTGCGTGTAGATCGGCCGGCCATACGGCGCCAGACCCATCAGTTTGTATTCGCCCGAGTTTACTTTGAAGCCGGTGTAATACGTGAATGCCGAGTAGAGCAGCCCGAGCGAGTGGGGGAAGCGCAGTTCCCAGAGCGGCACGATCTTGTTGCCCGTGCCGCGCCAGGCCGTCGTCGTCGCCCACTCCCCGACGCCGTCGACGCACAGAACGGCCGCCTCGTCGAACGGCGAGGGGTAGAACGCCGATGCCGCGTGCGACTGGTGGTGCTCGGTGAACAGGAGCTGCCGTGGCGGGCATCCGAAGCGGGATTGCAGTTCTTCGAACAGCAGGTTCTCGAGGAAGATTTTCTCCGTCACCCAGGCCGGCATGGCCCGGACGAACGAGCCGAACCCGCGCGGGGCAAGGCCGAAGTAAGTTTCCAGCAGCCGTTCAAACTTGATGAACGGCTTCTCGTAGAACACGACGGCTTCGACCTCGTCGAGTCGGATCCCGGCCTCGGCGAGACAGTATGATACGGCGTGCCCCGGAAACCGGTGGTCGTGCTTGACCCTGCTGAAACGCTCTTCCTGCGCGGCGGCAACGATCTTGCCCCCGTCCAGGAGACAGGCGGCCGAGTCATGATAATACGCCGAAATTCCCAGAATCCGCATGCCCGATCATTCCGTCAGGGGCTTTCATTTCACATGCGATCGATGTGTGCCTCGTGCCCTGTATCGTGCAGCAGGGTATCCCATCCCCTCCCGCCTTGGCAAGACGGGAGGGAACGAACCTCTCTCTTGCGGTGGTAGGGGCGGGTCTGGAGAACAACAGTGGGTGAGAATGCGGTTCTTCAGGATCAGAAACGCATGTATAATGCTGTCGAATCTGATGTTCGTGCATGAAAGGTGAGGACATGAACAGACTTCTTGGAATCCGCTTGCTGTGCCTGAAAACCGGCTGCCAGGAGATCATCGCCGAGTATGACATCCTCAAGGAAGACAAACATGCGATCCGTATTTCGATGGCGGACCACACGGGTGAGGCCGACGAGCGCACCATCAAGCGGAAATGGATCGGCGAGGTCACCGAGTATTCCCTCGGCGACGACGGCGTCGAGTTCAAGGCCATGTGTCTCCCCGAAGCCAGAACGGAGTCCGTCGCGCTCCTGCGCACAGCCATGATGGAGTATGTCGGACGCCTCCGGGAAACGGCGGATGCCCTTGAAAAGGCGGCACGGGAGTTCGTGCAGGACAGGCCGTAGAACAACGTTGGCTCCAGCCGGCCCGTCGCCGTCTACGGGGAAGCACAGGAAGGGCTCTGCCTGAGTGTGCACACCGCACGGTTTATGGAAATATACATTTATCGCTATATAAATGAAGGCCCCGGACATGCGAGCCGGGGCCTTCGGCTGATAGGAAAATAACGTAGATTGTATTTTGTCCGAGCTCTGGATGGTTTCGAGAACACTTCCGGTACGGGGCTTCGCAGTTTTCGATCCCCGTTCGGGAGCTGATGGTTCAGAATAGGATCTGCGAGATCTGGGTCATGAGGCCGGGTTTCTGGGTGGTGCCGACCGCGCCCTTGCCGTCGTATTTGATGTCGGCGTTGGCGAGCAGGCTCGACTTGATCTCGTTGTTGGCGTTGATGTCCTGCGGCCGGGCGATGCCCTTCACGCGCAGCAGCTGGCCTTCCTTGTTCACGCGGATCGAGCGGCTGCCTTCGATGAGCAGATTGCCGTTGGGCAGAATTTCCATGACGGTCGTGGTCACGGTGCCGTCGAGCTTGCCGGACCGCGTCGTCGTGCCTGTGCCCTTCCAGGTGTTCTTGATCTCGTTCTTGCCGATGAACTGGTTCACCACTTTCTTGAAGAAGGGGATCTTGGGCTCGGACTTGACCTCGAGCTGGGTGTTGTCCTGCGTGTCGGTCGTGGCGGCCTGCTGGGCGGTCGCCGATTCGGAGATCACCACCGTGATGATGTCGCCCGGCTTGAACTCCTTCGAACCCTGCGAGGAGTAGAGGTCACGGCCGTTCAGCCAGAGAGAGGCGGCCGAGGCGGCCGAGGCGATCGCGACGAAGGCGACGGCGAGCAGCAGGCGGGAAAAATCAGTTCGTGACATGTTCCACTTTTCCTTCCGCGGTGATGATGCCCTTGATGGGGCGGTTGTTCTGAAGATTGATCAGCCGGATGGCTTCGCCGGCGCGTCCGTTCTGCAGCGCCTTCGCGGGAACCACGAGGTTCAGGTTGCCGCTGCGCACCGTGAACTCGACCTTGTCGCCGCTCTTTACGAGAAGGTCTCCCGATGGCTTCGCCGCCGCGACCGGAAGACTCCGGGCTCCGGTCTGGAACGCCGGTTCGGGGCCGGCCTCTCCCGGCAGCGCCGGGGATTCCCGGTGGGGCTCGGCCGCCGCGCCGCTCATAGCTCGCCGAAGCTCATCCGTGGCGGGAGAGGCGGAGGCCTCGGCCGGGCAGATGGCCGCGAGATCGCTTTCCCGGAGCATCGTTCCGGGGGATTTGATGTTCGCGAGCTGTTTGCCGACGGCGGTTTCAAGGGAAACGGGCGGATTGGGCTGGTCGTTGCGCAGCCGGACGGAGGTTTCGACCAGGTCGGCCGCGGTCACGCACTCGCCCCGCTTGGCCAGCCGGCGCAGCTTCGCCGCCCGGATGACCCGGCACACGTCGGCCTGGATGAGCTGGCGCACCTGTTCTTCGCCGCACCGGGCCTCGAGCTGGAACAGCCGCATGCCGAGACGGTTCGTCGAGAGCGGGGTGAGCTTCCATTCGTCGAGGGCGCCGGGAAGCACGACATGGTGCGGAACGCGTGACAGATCGATCTGGATCTCACCGGCCGGAATGCTTCCGAGCCCTTCGAGGCACAGCTCCCGCATCTTTGTTCCGATCACGTCACCGCCCAGCATTGCGCCCTTGCGCAGAACCTGGACCCGCTGCGGCAGGTCGAACATCGCGGCCAGGCTGCCCAGTTTCTGCGCCAGCTCGTTCCGGCGCAGCACGATCGTGCCGAGCGGCTCCGAGATGAAGCCGACCGGAATCTTGGCCAGCGCTTCCCGCAGCGACGGTGCCGCATCGCTGCCCACCAGCATCGAAGCATCGACCCGGCCGTCGTTCACCAGCACGGTCGATTTCACCGACAACATCGGTGACGTCGAGGCCTCGGCCGGGACCACCTCGCCCACGACCGGAATCAGCAGCGCGAGCAGCGCCGTTCCCGCCAGGCGGCCGAGGGATCTCATCAGTCCCGGTTCATGTCCGGTGCGGCTGGTAGGCATGGCTCAGTGTCTCCCTTACCGGCGGAGGTTGTTCGCGGTCTGCAGCATCGAGTCGGAGGTCTGGATCGTCTTGGAATTGGCTTCGTAGGCGCGCTGCGCCACGATCATGTTGACCATCTCCTCGACGACCTTCACGTTCGACATCTCGATGAAGCCCTGCTCGATCTCGCCCAGTTCCTGCGTGCCGGGGATGCCGGCGACCGGGTCGCCCGACGCGCTGGTGGGGATGAACAGGTTGCGGCCGATGGCTTTGAGACCGGCCGGGTTGATGAAGTTGGCGGTTTCGATCTGGCCCAGGATCTCGAGATCGACCTGGTTGGGCATCTTCGCCGCGACGATACCCGAGGCGGTGATGTTGATGCCGAGCGCGTTCTGGGGCACCGTCATGTTCGGAATGACGGCATACCCGTCGCTCGTCACGATCTGGCCCGTGTCGCTCAGCTTCCAGGCGCCGTCGCGCGTATACCCGATATCGCCGTTGGGAAGCTGGATCTGGAAGAAGCCCTTGCCCGCGATGACGATGTCGAGCGGCTGGTCGCTCTGCTGGAACTCGCCCTGGGTGAAGATCTTCTGCGTGGCGACGGGCCGAACGCCGTGGCCGAGCTGGATGCCGACCGGGTACGAGTTGCCCGTCGAGATCGGCGAACCCGGCTCCTTGAGCGTCTGGTAGAGCAGATCCTGGAAGTCGACGCGGTTCTTCTTGAACCCGGTCGTCGTCACGTTGGCCAGGTTGTTGGAAATGACGTCGATGTTCATTTCCTGGCCCTTCATGCCGGTCGAAGCGGACCACAGGGATCGCATCATGGCTTGTTACCTCCCGTCCGGTTGTGTGTTAGCGGCGAGTCGGCCCGACCGAGTTGACGACGCGGTCGAGCAGGGAGTCGTGCGCCTGGATACTCTTGGAGTTGGCCTCATACGCGCGGGAAACCTCGATCATCTTGACCATCTCCTCGACGAGGCTGAAGTTCGGTTTTTCGATATAGCCCACCTTGACCTTGCCGTCGGCGCGCTGCACGTCACCGTACGCGCGCACGAAATTGTTGGTGTTCTCCTTGCGGAACGCCTTCCGGTCGGAAGCCTGGCCGCGAACGATGCGGAATCGCCCTTCGCCGTTCACCAGCACCCGGCCGTCGGTGTCGAGCGTCACCACATCCGTCGGCCCGAACTGGGCCCGACCCATCTCGAGATTCGGCGTGCCGTCGGCATTCACGAGCAGCCGTTCCTCGGCTTTCTCCTGCGGCTCGGGCTCGACCATGATGTAGTCGCCGTTCATGTTCGTCAGGTAGCCATCCTGGTTGACGGTGAACACGCCGTCGCGTGAGTAGCGGATCCCGTTGGGCGACTCGACGAGGAAAAACGCCTTCGCGTTCTCGAGCGCGCAGTCGAGATCGTTTTCCGTGTGCTCGTAGACGCCGGCTTTGAAGTCGGTGTAGGACTCGTCAAGAATGACGCCGGTGCCCAGCTTGCCGATCTTTGGATACTTGTAGAACGGCCGGGGCGGATACAACTGGCCGTCGTTGACCTTGCGCAGCATCATCGTCGGCAGCTCCTTGAAGATGCCCTGATCGCGCTTGAACCCGACCGTGTCGACGTTCGCGAGATTGTTGGCGATCATGTCCTGGCGGATCGTCTCGACCAGCATCGATGAGGCGGACGTATAGATGCCACGTATCATGACTTCACCTTTCCGTGTGGTTTCACCTGGCCGCAGCCGGCCTCGTTTCCGCACCGCCCGACCCGCGCCAGAACATCGTCTCCGATGGGGTTGGAGCCGAAGGTGAGGGACTGGGCCACGTGTGCATGCAGGCATTTCACGCCAACCGGGCTCCGGCTGCCCACGATGTTCGTTCCCGACAGGACCGAATGAACGTCGGGGGGAAGGGGGCTGCCCGCGAGCGCTTCGGCCTGCGCGAGCCGCTGCTGCTGAAGCCGCTTCTGGCCCTCCGCGAACCGCTCCCGGAACGATGCATCCTCGGTCAGCCGGCGTGTGAAAAGCTGGACTTCCTGCGCTGCCTCGAGCTTCGCGACTTCGTAGCGAAGACGGGGGCAGACGAGCCAGAGAAACGTCGGAAACGGCTTCCACCGGTTGTCCTCGAAATAGACCGGGTCGGCCTGCAGCACCTGGGGCGTGCCGTCGCCGCACCGCGACGCGATGACATAGGGCATCTTCGCCGGCCGGCCGAGCAGTTTCTCGACCATCGCGGCTTCGTCCTTCGTCATCGTCTCGTTTCGAATAGACATGGTTTTGCGCTTCCTTATTCAGAACATCGGCAAATGACGATCCCCCCCGAAGGGGAAATCGAACATTTTCGGATTTTTCTGACTCTTTCGAACCTTCGGCACATTTCGCCCCATAGCTGAGAGAAAAAATGCCCCGCCTGCACCCGCTCTCCAGGACGAACGGGGAACTCATTGGGCTGTGGGGAGGGACTTCCAGAGGATCGATTCGCCCTCCAGATCTCGCGTGCCGGACCGGTTGCCGTCGTTCGCGTTCTCCTCGGGAGATCTCGCTGTCGAGGCGAAACCCGGACCAGTCGGCATCCTGCCTCCGGGTCCGGGTGGGCGCACCTCTTGTGCGCCCACGCCTGCCAACGGATCTCCCTCGATGCGAACGACGCACCGGTCTCGGCAGCGCTCGACCGTTGGGCTCGTTCGATCCTCTTCCAGTCCCTCCCGGAACATACCTGAAGCTCTTCTGGTGAACAAAACATCAATTTCTGGTACGTATCCGCAGATGAACAACTGGAATGAATCCTTTCAGCTTTTCATCTGCGCCATCTGTGTCATCTGCGGATAGGTTCTTGTCACGAAATCCACATGTCGAATTCCTGTTTGCCCTTGTCGGTGGCCGGGGCGCGCTTGTTGGGGAGGGGAAACCGGAGTATGCTTGGAGAAAGTGCCGGGATGATTCGTGATTCCTGGAATGGAGGCGCTATGTCGATCAGAAGATTCACTCTCGCCTGTCTCGTGCTGCTGGCTTTTGTGGCGGCCGCTGCCCTGCCGGTTGCGGCCGGGCCGTTCGACACCCCCACGGTCGAGTCGGTCGCCTCGGGAGATGAATCGGATAGCGCCGCCGCCGTTCCCGCCGATCTCGAGCCGGTGAACGTGCCGGCGACGAAGCGGCCCCGCATCACGGGGGCGTTCGTCCAACTGTGGGAGAGCGATCTCGAGAACACCGAAGAGTTCTGGCGCGCCGAGCTCGGCGCGATGCGGGCGGCCGGCATGCGCCTCGTCATTCCACAGTATTCGACGAGCGGGGACACCGACCTGACGCCCGCGATCGAGAAGATCCTGAAGGTCGCCGAAGAGCTGAAGATGCAGGTGTTTGTCGGAACGATGCTCGACGAGCAGGGCTGGTATGCGAACAAGCTCAACCCGTTCTTCCTCGCGAAAGAGCGGGTCAAGGTCGCGAAATACACCGGGGAGCTGGTGAAGCGGTTCAAGGGCTGCAAGGCGTTCCGCGGCCTCTACATCCCCTACGAGGACAACACCCTTTCGTTGCCCGGCTCGATGGGGGCCTTCTACGGCGCCATCGCCGATGCCGGCCGGGCCGAACAGCCCGGCCTGAAGGTCATGATCTCACCCTTCACGACCCCGCGCCCCGGCCTTGCGAAGTCGCTTCCGACCTGGATGATCAACCGGTATTTCAAATCGATGCTCGCGAAGGCGAAGGTCGACATCATCGCCTGGCAGGACGGCGTGGGCGGCACGACGAAGCAGATCGATCGCATCGCGCATGACCTCGCGCCGATCGCCTCGGCGGCACGCTCGCTCGGCATCGAGGTGTGGGGCAACTGCGAGGTGTTCCACCGCACATCGCCGCTTTCGGACGCCTTCGAAGCCGAGCCGACGACGATGGATGTGCTGGCCCGGCAGATCGAGGGCGCGAAACCCTTTGTCGACCGGTTCATCTGTTTCGATTTCAATCACTATTTTTCTCCTCGGCTCGGAACCAAGGCTGAAAAGCTTTACGACGACTACCGTGCCTGGGCCGGCATTTCCCTGAAAAAACCCTGATCATGGCAGTGCTGCGCTGGCTGACCGCGGGGGAATCGCATGGAAAGGCGCTCGTCGGCATTCTCGAGGGGATGCCGGCAGGCGTTCCCGTATCGGAAACCGCGTTCAAAAAGCTCCTGACCCGGCGCCTCAGCGGGTATGGAAGGGGCAGCCGGGCCGCCTCGATCGAACGTGACGCCGTCGAGATCCTCTCGGGCATCCGGTTCGGCCGCACGACCGGCAGCCCGATATCGATGGTCATATATAATAAAGATTACCCCAAACATGCCGCTTCGATGGACGTGTTCGGCCCCCGCCCGGAAGGGGAAAAGCCCGTCACCGCCCCGCGGCCGGGCCATGCCGATCTTGCCGGCGCCCTGAAGTATGGAACCGGCGACATCCGGGATATCCGGGAACGGGCCTCGGCCCGCGAGACCGCGATGCGATGCGCGCTATCCGTGCCGGGCCGGGCCTTGCTCGCGGAACTCGGCGTGACCTCGTCGGCTTTCGTGCGGCGCATCGGAGAGCGGGAGGCCGCGATTCCCGAGGTAGCGACCGTCGCGGAACTGACGGCGATGATCGAGGAGGTCGGCGAAGGCTTCCTGACTCCCGACCCAACCATCGTCATCCCCTGGACGCTGCTGATCGACGAGGCGCGCGCATCCGGCGACACGCTCGGCGGGGAAATCGAGATCCGCTTCGACGGACTGCCGGCGGGGCTGGGCAGCCACGTTCAGGCCGACCGACGTCTCGATGCCCGGCTTGCCGCCGCCGTGATGGGGCTGCCGGGGGTTCATGCCGTCGAAATCGGCCAGGCCGTCCGGCAGAGCCGCCTGCCCGGATCCCGGGCCCATGACCCGATTCTCCGGAACGAGCCGCACGGCTGGGTGCGGCCGACCAACCTGTGCGGCGGCCTCGAAGGCGGCATGACGAACGGTTCCCAGCTCGTGCTTCGTGCCGTGATGAAGCCGCTGCCCGGCAGCATGCCCGGTGAAGTCCCTTCTATCGAGTCGCCCCACGCCGCTGTTCCGCTGGCCGCCGACCGCTCCGACACCGTTGCTCTCGCCGCGCTTGCCGTCACCGCCGAATCCACCCTCGCCCTCGAACTTGCAAATGCCCTACTGGAGCGGTATGGACGAGACTCTCTCCCTGAGGTTGCCGCTGCGTTTTTGAGAGCCTGATCAGATCCACTCCAGCTTGTGGAGGAGCCACCAGTTGAACCAGCCGAGGATGGCCATGGCGGCGAAGAAGACTGGGTAGGATATCAACCAGTTCTCGGGGCCGGTGATCATCGACCACTCGGACATGCCGCCGATGCCCGAGACCAGCGTGAGGGGCATGAACACCGTCGTGATCGCGGTGAGGCGCTTCATCACGAGGTTCGTCTGGTTCGAGAGTTGGGTCATCCGGGCGTTCGTGAGCGAAAGGTGAAGCTCCATCAGCGAGGTGATCTGCTCGCGGTTGATCTCGATGAACTCGAAGAACTTGGCGAGATGGTCGTAAATATCGCGGAAGTAATAGATCGCCTTCTCGCTGACGAATGGCGAGTCGCGGCGGCAGATCTTGATCAGGATCTCGCGTTCGTTGAACAGGCTTTTCCGGAGGGTCAGCAGGGTCGATCGGAGCCGCATCAGGTGCTCGGGCTGGAAATCCGGCTTCTCGCCCAGGATGCTCTCCTCGATCCGGTCCACCTCTTCCTGGATGGATTCTATGACGTTGAATTTTTTATCGACGATATAGTCGAGGATGAGCTGCAGCAGGAAGTCGGGACCCCGGTTCACCTCCGACATGCCGCGGAAGACCGCTTCGTCGAGCTTGTCGAAAAATGACGGATTCAGAGCCTTGAAACCGCGGACGGTGATCAGGTAATTCGCCCCGACGAGAAAATCGATCTCGTCGATCGTCAGCTCTTCATTTGTATAGTTATAGCAATTGAATAGAACGAACGTGTTCTTCTCGAAGTTCTCGGTCTTGGGGATCTGATCGTCGTCGAGACAGTCCTCGACGCTCAGTTGATGGATGCCGAACGGCTCGATCAGCTCGTCGAAGGTTTCCCTGACGGGGTCGATCAGGTCGATCCAGACATACTCGCCCTTCTTCTGGAACTGCAGCGCCTCGCTCACCGAGCCGAGCCGGGCGACTTTCCCCTTCCTGGGGATATGAAAAAAACGGGTTTCTGCCATGATCATCCTCTCCGTTCGTTGTGAACCCGCTCACATTTCATCACAAACCCCGCCACGGGTCAAAACCAGCATTCCACGAAGGACGGGCGGATCGCGATCCGCCCCTACGGAACGGGCGTTCCGCCCGGAAATGAAAAAACGCCCCGGCGACTGCCGGGGCGTAATGATCGGATGTGGTTCTATCAGAAGGTGGTGTCGAACGCGTTGTCGAACGCGTCACCCGCGGTTCCGGCGGGCTGGGCGGCCGGGGCCGGCTTGGCGGCGGGCATCGGCTCACTGCTCGCTTCGGGCACGATGCTGGTCGGCGCTGCCGACTCGATGCTCTGGGCGATGATGTGCGGGGTGATCAGGATGATCAGTTCTTGCGACTGGCCCGTCTTGCCGTTGTAGTTGAACAGCGACTTCACGATCGGGATGTTGCCCAGCAGCGGGATCTTGTTCTTTTCACGGGACTCTTCATCGCGGATCAGGCCGCCGATGAGGATCTCTTCGCCGTCGCGCACGCGCACGGTGGTCTTGGCGGAACGGGTGCCGATGACCGGATACATGCCGTTGTTCGACCAGGATTCGACGAAGGAGACTTCGGGTTCGGCATCGACCGTGATGTAGCCGTCATCGTTGATGCGCGGGGTGATCTTGAGCTTGATACCGGTGTCTTTTTCCTTCGGGGGCTGGTCGGCGCCGCCGGGGTAGATGACCTTGGTGCCCACGACGATGTTGGCTTCCTGGCCGTTGACCGCCGCGATCTTCGGGTTGCTGAGAACCTTCGTCTCGCGCTGGGTCTCGAGGGCGTTGACCGTGGCCTGGAACAGCAGCGTGTCGCGGTAGAAGTCGCCGAGGCCGAACAGCTCACCCTGCGGATCCGTAAACCCGCCCTGATACAGGGTCGAGTCGGGGTTCTGGGCGAAGTATTCCTTCGTGGCGAACACGGTCGGGCTGTTGTCGAGCGGCTGCGCGTTGTCCTTGGTGCCCGTCTTCCAGGCGAAGCCAAGGCGCTTGGCGGCGTTCGTGTTCACTTCGACGATCTTCGCTTCCATCATGACCTGATGGACCGGCGTGTCGATCGTCTCGATCAGCTTCTTCACCTCGTCGAGGATGTCCTTGCCGCCCGACACGATGACCGCGTTGATGCGCTCGTCGGTGGCGACCTTGACGTCCTTCTTGATGGTCTGGGCGATGATCTTGCTGACGTCACCGGCCTTGGCGTACTGCAGGCGCTTGGTGATGGTCAGACCCTTTTCGAAGGCCTCGATGAGCTTCTTCTCGTCGGCCAGGATCCAGGTGTTGCCGATCTTGCGGACGGCGAACCCGTTGGTCTTGGCGATGAGCTGCATCGCTTCCTCGTAGTAGACGTCCGTCAGGCGAACCGTGACGTTGCCGCGGACGCTCTTCTCCGCGATGATGTTCGTGCCGGACTTCTGGGCGATGATCTTGATGATCTCGCGGATGTCCGTGTCGCGGAAGTCGAGGGAGATGTTGTCCTCTGCCGAAGCGGGCTGCCCCCAGAGGGACGCCAGCATGGCAGCGGCCACCATCGTGTACTTGAGGCCCTTACCAGTTTTCTTCGTGGAATTCATTCTTTTCCACCTCCGATCGGAAATGTCCGACGCATCTGTTCCTGAATTGAATACACGACGACATTGTCAGACAAGATATCGACAACTTTGAACGATCCATCCACTGTCATTTCTTTGAAAACGACATAAGATTTTTGTTTGTATTCGATCATCGCCAGCCGTTCGTCGTCGTTGCCGCAGATTCCCGTGACCCTGATCTGGAGCGGTGGAATCACCGGCTTGATTTCGACCGCCTGCGTCGCGGGCGGGGGAGTGACGCTCTCCTCCTGTTTGGGAGGCACGGGCTTGGTGACCAGGGGTTTGAACGGGTCTTTGTCGGAATTGGCCGGCGCGAACGAGTGCTCCTGCGCGAGGGCTGCGACCCCTTCCGTCTCGTCGGCATCCGCCGGAACCGCCGTCTGAGCGGCCGCCGGGGAGCCGGCGAGAACCGTCAGAAGCAGGCCCAGGGCTGCCGGAGAGAGGCCCAGGAAGCCGAAGTTGAACCGTCTGGCGTACTGCTGCATACCGTTTCTCAGTCCTTGCCGCCGCTGCCAATGGGGAAGGTGCGGCGCATCTGTTCCTTGTTCGAGTAGATCACGAGCCGGTCACTCATGACGTCAACCACTTTGAACTTGCCATCGATCACCTGGTCCTTCTGGACGGTGTAGGGCTTGCCTTCGAAGGTGATCAGGGCCAGCCGCTCGTTGTCATTGCCGCAGACGCCGGTCACGACGAGCTGGATCGGCTTGGGCGGCGGCGGCGGCGGCGGGGCCGAAGAGGATTTCGGGATCGAGGAGGGCGGCGGCGGCGGGGGCAGCACGACCTTCTTCTCGACCAGGGGCTTGAACGGATCTTTCGAGGGGTTGCTGGGGGTGAACTTGTGGTTCGCCGCCAGCATCTCGATCTGCTCGGGCTCGTCGACGGCGGGTGCCGCGGCATTCGCCGCATCGCCCGCGCCTTCGGCGCCGATGTTGCCAGCGGCGGCCTCCGCCGGAGGCTCACCGGGAGCTTCTTCAGGATTGGCCGGGGTTTCGGCCCCGCCGGCTGCGGCATCGGCGGGCGGCGTGCTGCCACCCGCATCGGCCGAGCCGCCACCGGCATCGCCGGTGCCGCCCGCATCGGACGGGGCGCTCGCATCGGTGTTCGGAATGTTGAAGTCATCGGCGCCCTGGCCGTAGACCAGCCGTGGGCCGGCCGCAAGCAGGAGGGCCGACAGTGCCAGGACGAACAGCAGTCTGGAACCAGTCCTTGTTCTCATATATGCCTCCTCGTTGCCGATCAGTAGGCGCCGCCCATGATGTAGACCTTGGCGCTCAGGTTTACAGTCAGAAGCGGGGCTTTCGACTTGGTGTCGGTTTCGGCGGACACCGAGATGTTGATCGAGCCGGCTGCGAGATTCACGATCTTGCGCTTTTCCATGATGGTCAGGAAGTTCCCGATGTCCTGGAAGGTGCCCAGAAGGCCCACTTCCACCGGCAGCTCGGACCACTGTTCCGCGCGGACCAGCGGGGAGATGCGGATATCCTGGAACTTCACGTTGAACTTGTTGGCGATCGCTTCGGTCGAGTCGAGCAGCTTGGGAACGACGGTTCCGAGCTGATTCGATTCCATCTCGAGCTTCTTCTTTTCTTCCGTCAGCTTGGCGATCGACTCGTTGATGCGGGCGATCTCGTCGGCGACGTTCCGGATCTCGTCCTTCTTCCGTTCCAGATCCTTGATGTCGTTCTCGAGCTTGGTCCGGATCTCCATCGTCGGTTCCCAGTAGTACATCCAGAACGCACCACCGGCACCGGCCGCCGCGAACACGATGATCATGATGACGACTGCGAAGTTATTCATGGTTCGCTCCCTCAGTTCTTTCCGACGTCCCGCTTGATGCGGCAGGTAATGTCGAACCGCCAGACGGGAGCTTTCTCATAGGTGTTTTTGTTGGCGTTGCTGAGGAAGACTTCCTCGAAGTAGGCGTGGCCCTGGAGCTGCTTGATGAAGTTCTGGATGCCGAGGGTCAGCCGGTTGTTGTCCTTGCCGGGCTGTTCGGAACAGGCATACCCGGTGAGCTGCACGCGCCGGTCCGAGTCGATGCGCAGGTTCGTGATCCAGACGGTCTTGTCGGGAACCACGGTGGTCAGGGAAGAGAACACTTCCGACCACTGGAGCAGGTTCGCGCCGGAAAGCTGCTTGAGCTGCTCGATCTGGGCTTCCAGATTCCGCTTGTCCTGCTCGAGCCGGTCGCGCTGTTCCAGCTTGTCCTTGTCCTTGCGCACTTCCTCTTCGAGCGTCTTCTTCTGCTCTTCGAGGTCGGTGTTGTAGGTCTCGATCCAGACCGTGCCGAAGTAGAACAGCACGAGGATGCCAGCCAGCGCGATCACGAGGAAGATCGCCGCGAACGGGATCTGGATCGGCTTGCGCCGCTTAATGGTGATGAGGTTTACTTTGATCATCGTTTATTCCACCACCCCTCTGAGCGCCAAACCGATGGCGACGGTGAATCGTTGCAGGTTGTTGTAGAGAACGTCGGTGTCGGGCACGGTCACCGAGATGCCCTCGAGCGGGTTGCCCATGGCCACGTCGACGCCGAGCTCGTTGCTGATGTAGGTGTTGAACCCCTTAAGGTTCGAGGAGCCGCCCGAGAGGATGATCCGGTGGATCAGGGGCTCGCGGGACTGGGCCTTGAAGTAGTCGAACGAGCGGCGGATTTCCGAGGCCAGCTCCTCGACCGTCGTCTTCACGACCTCGGCGACCTCGTTGCCGCCCGCGTCGTTGATGTTGACTTCGGCCTCGTTGAACTTGATCTGCTCGGCCTGCTCGAACTCCTGCTTCATCACGTTCATGATCATCTGCGTGATGTTGTTGCCGGCGATCGGGATGTTGCGGGTGAACATCAGCACCCCCGACTTGAGCACCGAGATGTTCGTGGTGCGCGCCCCCGAATCGATGATCGCCACAACCTCGCCGCCTTCCGCGGCGTTCGCGGTGAGCAGGATCGAGTTCTCCAGGGCGTTGATCGCGGCGATCGTGTCGACGTCGATCACCTCGGGAGTCGAGCCGCCGCCCTTGAGGACGTCGAGGTAGCTGTTCACCAGCTCCTTCTGCGCCACGACGAGCAGGATCGAATACTTGCCGCCGCCCTCTTCCTCGGCGAGTTCGGCGAGCTTCGCATGGGTGATGCTGACCTCGTCGATCGCGTACGGAACGTACTGCTCGGCTTCAATGCGGACGGTTTGCTCGAGCTCATCGTCGCTCATGATCGGCAGCTTGGTGAAGCGCATGATCACGTTCTGACCCGAGATCGAGGCAAAGGACCGATCCGGCCGGATCTTGGAGCTTTTCAGCATATCCTTGATCACGGCTGCGATCGACTGCGGGTCTCGGATATTGCCTTCCTCGATTGCCGAGGGGGGTACAGGCGCTATCGCATATCCCGTCAGTTCCGGACCCGAGGGGGTCTTCTTGAGCTGGACGATCTTCACCGTCGAGGTGCCGATGTCTATGCCCACCGAGGTGTTGCTTGTCCCGAAGGTAAACAAGCCCATGCGTGGTTCCTCCAAGGTCGGCCTGGCCGCCGGTCTGTCCGGGCCGCGAACTGATGATTCTACAGAACGTCAGTTCTGTATCGACCTCATCTCGTAATTTCCTGAGAGCTGATCCGGAGTATTTTTCGGGAATCGCGTCATCGTTGCCTCCGAACCGGGTCATAGCGCAGAAGACGCAGCGAAACGTGGGAATAATACAAGGCCAGGATCTGCCGGTACGACCACCGGCGCTTTCCGAGCTCGATCGCACCCGCCTGGCACAGCCCGACCTGGTGCCCGTATCCGCGCCCATGAATCGTGATGCCGTTGCGGGCCGCGGTGCCCTGATTCAAGGGTAGACCCCGGTTGACAGAGGTGTCAAGGGTGCGGGGGATTCCGCTGATCACGATCCAGCCGGATGTCGGCCGCCGCATCCGGCGGATGCCCGCCGCGGTCTGGACGACGAGCTGGGGCGGCCCGCTGAGCCGGCCACCCGCGAACAGCCGGATACTGCCGTTTCCCGCGGGCCTGGTGCCGGGGGTGGCGGGAACTGCCGTGGCCTGGGCCTGAACCGCCCCCTGCTGGGGAAGAACGAACGTCGTGCTGGGAAGATTGAACAGCCTTCGGAACGTGGTGCCCTTCACGCGCAGTTCGCCCTTGTCGGTGCGGAGCCGGACCTGCTCGACGCGGTCGAGGGGGGCCGGGGAGACGATTTCGGCCGCATACAGGCTCGAAAAGGACAGCCCTTCGGCTGCGAGGCCCTTGCGGAGCCTGTCGAGGCCGATCTGCTCGGTCCAGCGGTATTTGGAGGCGGCTTTGCAGTAGTCGCACCGCACGCGACGCAGATACCGGGTGGGCGCCCCGCCGTAGACCTTTTCGTTGTCCGAGGTCATGCCGCCGCAGGCCGCGTGATACATCGTCGAGATCGGCACCCCGTCACTGATCAGAATCACCCCGCGGGTGGCGTTCAGGGCCGCGTCGACGCTCGCCCGCTCAGCCTTCACCCCATTGTATACCTGACAATGCTCGCGGTCGCACAGGTCGTAGCCTTCCTTGCCGTGCTTGCCCCGGTTCGCGATCGCCCAGGTGCGCGCGATGACCGCCTGCGCCTTGAGCGTTTCGGCCGGTGACAGCGAACCGACCTCGCTTCCCACGACCCCGCGCAGGTAATCCTCGAGCCCGACCCGGTTGATCACGCTCGCGCCGCTCTTTCCGAACGCCACCTCGAGGCTGCCGCGATAGGCACGCCCGTTGATGGACAGCGTTCCGCGTTTCGGCTGGAAACGCATCCGCCGCCCCGTCAGGGAAGGGGGCGCCGGCTTTCTGCGCGAGACGCGCCGGCTCTTCTTCGGCTCGGGTTTTTGGGCGGCCGGAACGGTCCAGGAAAACGTCTCGCCCGCCCGGAACACCTTGATCCGCCGGTTCTTCTCGTCATACTGCTCGCCACCCGACGGAAACGTGATCTTCACCGTCGGAATGCCCGCTTCGATCCCGACCCGCAGAACCGGTTCGGGCGATGCCGTCGCGGGAGAGATGCCTGCCGCCACGAGCAGGAGGGGCAGGAGGAGGCGGAGAAGTTTATTGACCATATAGAGATGTTTCGGCCGAATCGGCCCGCAGCATGACCCCATTCTCTCCGATCGTTTTCTGGAGCGGGTTTCCTGTGAGCGGATGTTGGGGTAGAATGTGGGAAAGATGAATCGAGAGGTCGACAGGTGAGAGGAGCGTTGCTGTTGCTCGTCTGGCTGCTGTTTGCCGGCGGCCCGGCGGCCGAGGCCGCCGGAGCGGCGGTCGCATCGGGCAGCCCGGCCATCGACGCCGCAGCCCTGATCCGGAAGATCGAGACCCAGTATCAGGGGCGATCCTCGCACGGCACCATCTCCATGACGATCCGGACCAGCCAGTGGAGCCGCACGCTCGTCATGGAAGCCTGGTCCGAAGGTCGGGATCGCTTTCTGACGCGCATTCTCGATCCCCGCAAGGAACGCGGAACCTGCACGCTCAAGGTCGGGAATGATATCTGGAACTATTTTCCCCGCATCGACCGTCTCGTGAAGATCCCCTCGAGCCTGATGGGCGACCGGTGGATGGGCAGTCATCTGACCAACGACGATCTGGTCAAGGAGAACAAGGTCGACGAGCTGTATGAACTCGCCGTCGAGCGCCGGGAGGGGACGAACGTCACGATCGTCGGCGTTCCCCGGCCGGCCGCGGCCGTCGTCTGGGGGAAGATCCGGTATGAGGCGGATCTCGAACGGGAAGTCCCGGTGCGGGTCACGTATTTCGACGAGGAGAACCGGCTGGTCAGGACGATGACGTTCACGGATCTGCAGCGGATCGACGGCCGGTGGCTCCCGATGCGGTTCACCATCAGGCCCGAGGAAGAGCCGGACGAGGAGACGGTGCTGGCCTACGAGAACCTCACCTTCGACCTGCCGCTCGAACAGGGATTGTTCTCGATCCAGAGGCTGCGGCGCGCCCCGTGATGCTGCTGCGGCTGGCCTGGCGGAACCTGTGGCGCAACCGGCGCCGCACCCAGTTGACCATGGCCGGGATGGTGTTTGCGACCGCGCTGCTCATCTTCACGCTGGCGATGTATGACGGCATGCTGTGGGACATGATCGAAAACGTCACCGAAGTGATGACCGGGCACGTCGTCATCGCCCGGGAAGGCTACCAGGACCGGCCCGAACTGCACCGGACGATCGGGGGGAGCGACGAGGCCCGGGCGGAAATCGCTTCGGAAGCGGGGGTGCGCGGGGTCTGCAGCCGCGTCTCGGCGTTCGCTCTGCTGAGCTGCGGCCCGGAGAGAGATGCGAAAACGCAGCCGGGGCGGCTGACGGGAATCGACCCGCTCTCGGAGCGCAGATTCGGCCGGCTTGCCCGGTGCGTCACGCGCGGCAGGTTTCTGGATTCGGCTTCCGGCACGGAGGCGGTGCTGGGCATCGATCTGGCACGCAGCCTGGGCGCCGGGCCGGGGGCGGAGCTGGTGGTGATCAGCCAGGCCGCCGATGGTTCGACGGTCACCGAGGTGCTGCCGGTCGCGGGAATCCTCGACACGGGTGACCAGCTACGGGACGGGAGTCTTGTCCTGGTCGGCCTGGAGACGATGCAGAGGATGTTCGGTCTCGAAGGCCGTCTGCATACCCTGCACGTGTTCCTCGACCGGCCGCTCGCCGCCCGCGAAGCCGCGGCCGCCCTTTCCCGGCGGCTTTCCGGGCGGGGCCTCGAGGTGCTGCCGTGGCAGGAGCTCCAGCCCCAACTGGCCCAGGTGTTTTCGATCTGGCTGGGGATGCAGGTGTTCACGATGGGGGTGTTTTACTTCGGCATCGTGCTCATCACCTTCAGCACGATGTCGATGACGTTTCTGGAGCGGCTGCGCGAGTTTGGCATGCTGCGCGCGATCGGGTTGAAGCCCCGGCAGCTCGTCCTGCTCATCATCCTCGAGGGCGGGCTCATGAGCTCGCTGGCGGGGCTGCTGGGCATGGGGGCCGGAGCTCTTCTGGGGTGGGGGATCTCGGTCGCGCCGATCGATCTGGGCTGGTTCCTGCCCCCGATCTCGTGGGGCGGAACCACGGTGATCCCGCGCATCCGGGGCGTACTCAGCCCTGTCAACGTGGCGATGCCGGGCGGGGTGATGATGCTGCTGGGGGCGGTCGTCGCCCTGTTTCCGGCCTGGAGGCTGTTCTTCCTGCGCCCCGTCGAGGCGCTGCGGGAGGGCTGAATGATTCTACGGCTGGCCTGGCGGAACCTGTGGCGGAACCCCCGTCGCACGCTGCTGCAGATGCTCGCGGTCGCCGGGAGCCTGTTCGTCGCCGTGTTTTTCAACAATCTGGCCTATGGGTCATACCGTCAGATGATCCGTGAGGGCGTGAAGGCGGGTAGCGGACATGTTGGTATATATCATAAACGATACATTGAGGAACGCAAGGTCGAGCAGTGGTTCGTGGTGGGGTCGGCTGCCGTCGCACTGGAAGGCTTGCCCGGGGTGAGCGGGGTGTTCCCGCGACTGCTGCTGACCTGCCTGGCGCGCACGAGCCATGACGGCTGCGGGGCGGCGATCCTGGGCCTCGACGTCGCGGCCGAGGCCGCCAGCCACCCGCTCCTGGAACCCCGCCGCCTGGTGTCCGGAACCCTCCCCGCCGGGGCCCGGCAGGTTCTGGTCGGGGACCGGCTGGCTGCCATGCTGCGCCTGGAGCCCGGCCGGAAGCTGGTGGTCATGTTCCAGGGCGCGGACGGCGAGATCCGCAGCACCCTGTTCCGGGTGTCGGGGATCGTGCACTCCGGGGTGAAACAGATGGATGCCGGGATGATCGTGGCCGACCGGAAGGAGCTGGGCGAGGCATTCGGCGCTCCCGATGCGGCTCACGAGCTGGCGATCCTGCTCGACGACCCCGTGCGGGGAGGGGAGGTGCGCGCGGCGATCGAGGCTGGGTGCGGACTTCCCGCCTCGACGGCGGCCTTCCCGTGGGAGAAAGCGATGCCGCAGCTGGATGGGGCGATCCGGATGGACCGGGTCCAGTTCCGGTTCATGATTCTGATTCTCGCCATGATCGTCGGGCTGGGCGCGGCGAACACCCTGTTGATGAGCGTCGTCGAGCGGACGCGGGAGTTCGGCCTGGTGCGCGCCCTCGGCTTCGGGCCCGCGGCGGTCAGGGCCCTGGTGATGGCCGAAGGGGTGATGCTCGGCCTGCTCGGCATGGCGCTCGGTACGGTCCTGGGGCTGCTCGCCACCTGGCATGCCTCGGTTCACGGGATCGATTTCTCGTCCCTGATGGGCGAGGCCGAACTCGCCGGCATGCTCATCGACCCGGTCATCTTCAGCGGCTGGGATCATGTGACGACCTTCTGGTTCAATCTCGGCATGCTTGCGGTGGTGGCGGCCGCCTCGCTGTATCCGGCGCACAAGGCGCTGCAGATTGGGCCTGCGCAGGCCATGCGCACGTTCTGACACGGGAGAAGAAGGATGAGGGGAATCCGGATCGGGAAGGTTTCGAAAAGCTATCGGGAAGCCGGCGGCGAGGTGCGGGCGATCGACGCCCTCGATCTGACGGTCGGTGCCGGGGAGTTCACGGTTATCGCCGGGCCGTCCGGCAGCGGCAAGACGACGCTGCTGAATCTTGTCGGCGGCCTCGACCGGCCCGACACCGGGGAGGTGTTTCTCGACGAGTATGCCCTGCAGACGATGTCCGATGCCGAGCTTACGGAACTGCGGCTGCGGCGGATCGGATTCGTGTTCCAGGCATTCAATCTCCTGCCCGTGCTGTCCGTGTTCGAAAACATCCAGTTCATCCTTCAGATCCAGGGGGTTGCCGAGTCCGACCACGCCGGCCGAATCCTGCCCCTGCTGAAGGAGCTTGGCCTCGAAGGTCTGGAAAACCGCTTCCCGCCGCAGCTGAGCGGTGGCCAGCAGCAGCGTGTCGCCGTCGCGCGGGCGATGATCGGCCGGCCGCGGGTGGTCCTCGCCGACGAGCCCACCGCCAACCTCGACTCGGAAAACGCCATGGCGTTACTGCATCTGATGAAGCGGCTCAATGCCGAACAGGGGGTCACGTTCCTGTTCAGTTCCCACGACCAGAGGGTCATCGAGACGGCCCGACGGGTCGTGCGGCTGCGCGACGGCCGGATCGAGTCGGATGAGTGCCGGTCCGGATCGGAGACGGCGCAGGGATGAGATGGAACAGGCGGCCCCGACGGAACACAGGGATAATCCTTGTAACTCTTTTTCATTTGATGCGATCGTGCGGGCTCGAAGCCGGACCGATCACCCAGACATGGGCCTGGCGCACGATCTGCCAGGGCCTGGCGTATACCGAAGGAACCACCCGGCTGGTTCCCGGACTGCCACGCGCTCACCTCGTGACGCAGGAGCTGCTGAGATACGGAGTGAGCGGGGAGGCGGGTGCGGTCAGATTCCAGCTCGGATACGAGATATCCGGCGTCTGGCGCGGTCAGGAGGCGCCGTTCCGGGACGCGGGCGTCCGTCTCGTCGGCCGGCCTGACGATGCCGGACTGCCGAATCTCGTCGAGACCCGCGGTGTGTTCCGGCGGACGGAGCGGAGCCTGGTGAGCGGAACCATCGAGCGGATGCAGGCCTCGTGGCGGTCGGGGGTGATCGACATCGATCTCGGCCGGCAGCCGGTGAGCCTGGGAACCAGTCATTTCATCGGGGTTCTGGACGTTCTGGCCCCGTTTTCCCCCGGCTATCTCGACGCCACGTTCAAGCCAGGCATCGATGCGGTGCGGTTCCGGACCAGATCCGGGGAGACTGGCGAAGGAGAACTGATCCTCGTTCCCGCCCGGTCGATGCGGGAACGGGCGGTCCTGGGCCGTCTGCGCCGCACCCTCGGCGGGATCGACGCGGAGATCGTGGCGGGCCGGTTCCGGAGCCGGGAGATGGCCGGCATCGGGTGGGAGGGGGAAAAGCGGGGGTGGAATCTGTGGGGGGAGGCGGCCCTGTTCACGCGGAGGCCCGGTGCCGAAGCCCGTCGAGCCGGCCCGGCCGGGTGTGCCCGGTCACTGATCGCAGGCGCGGAACGGCAGATCCGTTCGGGCACGCGTGCCGGGATCGCCTGGTTCCATCAGGATTTCGGCGTCGTCGACCCGGCGGCGCTGCCGGAGGTGGTGAGCGATGCCCCGTTCCGCGAGGGATGGCGGTATCTGGCCGGGCGGCGGTATGTTCTGGCCACGTTCGACCAGGAGCTGGACCCCCTCGTGCGTCTCGATCTGGCGATGGTCGCGAATGCGTGCGACGGCTCGACGCTGTGGCAGCCGAAACTCGTTTTCAACACCGGGGATGATTCCGATCTGACGCTGTTCGCGTGGGTGGGAGCCGGTGCTGATGCCGGGATCGGGCCCCGCGGCCCCGTTCCGGGGTCGGAGTTCGGCTCCGTCGCAGACGGCATCGGGTTTCTCTCCCGGTGGTTTTTCTGACCCGGGAACCGTCAAACGACCGGGTCAGTCTCGAACCGCAGTTTCGGGGCGAACCGGTCGCGTTCGCTGAACATGCAGCCGCAATATTTCTGTCGATATAATTCGTGCGCTCGCGCCTCGGCGTGGGTCGTGGAAAAAGCGGGGCGCAGATCCGTGTCGACGAACGAGACGCCGTGGGTCCGGCCGGCCTCGTGGCCGATCGAGACGAGCAGGTCGTGGTCCTGGTAGGGGCTGATCAGCAGGGTCGTGGAGAATGCCGGAATGCCGTCCCGGCGGGCCCGGGCCGCCGTCGCCCCAAGCCGCATCCGGAAACAGGCGGCGCATCGTGCCGGGCCGAAATCCCCCTGGAGAGCCGTGAGAAACCGGTCCAGGCCATAGGAAACATCTCCCCAGCGAATCTCGGCATGCAGGAGGCCGGCCATCTTCCGGAACGATTCGAACCGGGCGTGATACTCGGTGAGCGGATGGATGTTCGGATTCTCCCAGAACAGCACCATCTCCCTGGCCCCGGCGGATTTCAGGTGCGGCCAGGCGCCGCTCAGGCAGGGGCCGCAACAGGTATGGAGGAGGAGGCTCACGTGCGGCCTCCCGTCAGACGCGGGTGCCGGACATCGTCCAGAGGCGGGCCCGGTCGATCTTCACCGTGATGAACCGGCCGATCAGGTCGGGAGTGCCGGCGAAATCGACGACCCTGCCGGTGCGCGTCTTTCCGAGAAGATGGCCGGGGGTGCGGCCGGATTCGCTCTCGACCAGCAGCTCGAACGTGCGCCCAACCTGGCGGCTGCTTTCCTCCTCGGCGATCGCATTCTGAACCTCGATCAGCCGGGCGAGGCGGGCCTTGCGCTCCTCTTCGGGAAGCAGGCCCGGCATCGTCGCCGCCGGCGTTCCTTCGCGGGGGGAATAGTAGTAGGTATATGCCGACTCGTATCGCACCTCTCGAACGAGGGAAAGGGTCGCTTCGAACTCGCTCTCGGTTTCGGTCGGGAAGCCGCAGATCAGGTCCGTGGTGATGCAGGCCCCAGGAATGAGTTCGCGGACGTTTCGGACGAGATCGAGATACCGCTGCCGCGTGTACCCCCGGTTCATCAGGGAAAGAATGCGGTCCGATCCGGCCTGGGCGGGCAGATGGAACTGCTCGCACAACTTCGAGAGGCGGGACATGCGCAGAAGGGCGTCGCGGGTGAAATCCCGGGGGTGCGAAGTGAGGAACCGCACCCAGCGGATTCCCGGAATCTGCTCGACCTCTTCGAGAAGTGTTGCGAATCCTTCCGCCATGCCCAGATCTTTTCCATAGGCGTTGACGTTCTGTCCGAGAAGGGTGATCTCGACGACGCCCTTTGCCGCCAGGTCGCGGATGAACGCAAGGAGTTCCGTGAGGGGGCGGGAAACCTCGGGGCCTCGGACATGGGGAACGATGCAGTAGGAACAGAAATTGGTGCAGCCCCGGATGATGTTGACGAGCGCGGAAAAAGGACGCTCGAGAAGAATGCCGTCGACATGTTCCCCGTCGAAGCTGCCGATCGCGGCGAAGGCTCCGGTGGCCTGCTGCTGATGAGCCTGCTGGAGAAGGAGGGGCAGGGTGGGGATATCGTTCGGTCCGAACACGAGATCGACATGGGGGAGAAGCTCGAACAGGCGATCCTGCTTGGCCTGGGCAACGCAGCCGGCAATTCCGATCAGCAGGTGTGGACGGCGTTTCTTGAGGCTCTGGAGCGACTGGATGCGGCTCACGAGCCGCTGCTCGGCATGTTCCCGCACGCAGCAGGTGTTGTAGAGGATGAGATCGGCATCGGCTTCAGTGGTGGTTTCCGAATACCCGAGGCCGGTCAGCATGCCGCGGATCCGTTGGGCATCCGCCTGGTTCATCTGACACCCGAAGGTGGTCAGGAAAAAATGCTGAGTTCCGCTGGATTTCATAAGAGCGTGATTTTACCATAAATACAGGAAGGAGTGTCGAAGCTTGTGTTATCAGTATTATGATATGGCTTTGATAATTACCGATAACGTTATCGATTGAAAAGTGAATATGTTTGGATTTCTTTCCCTATTACAGAGTAGAGAGGGGATTTTCTGTTGACGAATGGTGAGGCTTATTGCATAGTTCCTCTATTCTAGAGGGAGATGTGTCCATCATAGCGGCTTTCAGACCGAATCGAACCCACAGGATCGACAAAAATTTCAACACAGCATGAACTGCTGGAGGAATGATGAAAACTACCCGCTTGATCATAACTGCCATCATCGGCTTCTGTTTTGCCCTGACCGCTCTGCCGGCAGTTTTTGCCGATTCTGCCTCTGCTGCACGGTTGTCTTCCGATGAACCTGTTTCCGATGCCCCGGTTGCTTCACCGGATGGTTCGGCAAGTCAGCTTCCGCCCATGGATTTTGCCCCCGTTGACTCCACGGCTGCAGAACCGGCAGCCAACAAAGAAATGAGTTCGACGCCGAAGAGTTCCCGGAAGATTCGGGAATACTGGCTGAAGATTCATGCCGATGAAATGGCGGGTATCGCGAAGCGCGAAGAAATGCCCGTCGAGCCCGGTGTCAACGTCGCGCCGGCGCCGGTTGAGCCGGTTGTGAGCGTTTCCGAGACGAAGCCTGTGGAAGAAAAAGCCGCGGTTGCTCCGGCTCCAGCTGCCGTCGAGACGAACAATCTCGGCATCGAAAAGCCGATTCCCCATTCCGAGGCTCCGGTTGTCGTTCAGGGCGCCGCCCGGGAGCACAAGGATGTCGTCGTGAGCAAGGATGATATCGCTCCGCCCGCTGACGGACAGGCCATGGAACAAGCGTCGGATCTGCCGTTGTTTTCAGCCGCTCTTGCAAAGATGACTGCCCGACGGGCTCAGCGTGAGGCTGATGCCAAACGCCTGAACATCATTCTGCCGAGCCAGGGGGGCGCTGCGGACAAGGTGCCTGCAAGCCTCAAGAAGCTCAATGCTACCGTCTCGGAGTTGATCGAGCGGAGAGGCACGAAGTTTTCTTTCGATACCGTCGCTGAGTCTGGAGCTCTTGCCGGCACCCCTGCGCCAGCCGAGAATAAATAACTTCTCCATCATGCACGACGCCCCGACGGCGTTTCGTCGTCGGGGCGTTCGGGAAGCCTGCCGGGTCTTCGTCAGCGGATGCTTCCGGTGCAGGAAGCGAAGTCTTCCGCGTTTCCTGCACCGATGGTGTTATACCTGATTCTTTGTCCCGTGCTTTCGTCGTCTGCTCCGCATCCGGTGATCACTGCGGGCAGCAGGACCAGGGCCAGGGCTACGAATAACCAAACGAAATTCTGATAATTCATGGGTGGTTCCCCCTTCTGCAAATCGTACCTGCGGAGGTTTTCGGCAGAATGTGCAGGTTTTCGAAGGGACCTTCAGTACGTGTGTTCAAGTTTTCCCCCGGGGAAGTAGTGTTCGAGAATTCTCTGGAAGGGAACCCCGGCTTTTCCCATCGCCTGGGCTCCGGTCTGGCACATTCCGACCCCGTGGCCCCAGCCTGAACCGATGATATCGGCCCCGATGATGAACCCGGATGTATCAGTTTTCCAGTCAGAGACGAAGCAGGCGCTTCTCAGACCACCGAACAATTTTCTGATAGCCAGCTCCTTCATGACGGTTTTCGATCCCTGCTCCCCGTTCAGTGTAATCCGATAGATCCGTCCCGATGGGCCACGGGCAATATCGGTGATGGAAGTGATCCGGCCGATGCCGGCTGATTCTTCGACCTTGGTCCAGTCGGCTCTGGACAGCTTTTTCCGCCAGCGGAACTTGTCGCCCCCTTCGACGGAAGCGTCTCCACACCAGGATTTCGGGGGATTTCGAATGAAGGTTTCCACGTCGCGTTCCTTCGTCAGGTCGAGTCGGGGCGGTTTCCCTCCCGTATCCCAGGTGCCGGCGAGCTGGGCATCCGGCGGGGAGGTCCAGACGAGATGGTTGGATTCGCTGTGACCGCCGCAGTTCGCGGAATATACGGCATCCACGATCCCGCCTTCGGTGTTGCGGAGAACGAGGCCGCGCGTGGGGGAGATCACGGGCGCGAGTTTCCGCGAAGCCGCCGTTTCCCCGGCGTAGACCTGGCAGTGCTGTTCGGCACAGAAGTCGAAGCCTTCCCCGAGATGGCGAAGCCCCATTTTCGAGAGAATTTCCCCCCGGGCCGCGACGGCCTGAGCCTGGATTGCCCCCGCAGCAGCGTTTGACGAGATCTCGGAGGGGACGACACCGGCGAGAAAGTGTTCGAGATCGCTCGTCAGGATGGCGTCCAGGGCATCCTGAGCTCCCCAGCGAATAGAAACGGGACCTTTGTAGGTGCGATCGGCAAACCCGTGCCAGGCATAGCCCTTTGCGAACTCGACCTGCTTCAGCTCTGCAACGGTTGCGGGAATCAGCTCGAGGTTTTCCTCGCCGGCGGCTACGGGGTTTCCATTGATCGCGAGGGCGATCGCGCCGCGGGCGCGGCTGACGACCTCTTCCAGAATCCAGCTCGAGTTCCCCCCGGCAGCCAGTTCGTCGACGAGCCGGGTCGCGGCATCCTTCGTATCGAAGAGGCCGACGCCGATATACACGACCCGGCCGTCCCAGGAAACGGTTTTCCCGTCTTCCTGATACGAGATGTGGCCGGCTTCGAAGGTGTGAATCGGCCGGCCGCTCGCCCGCCACGTTGCCAGCGCCGCCTCGACACGGGCGGGCTCCCGCCGGGGGGCCGACTCGACCATCACATGGAACCGCTTCACGGCGGGAGTGACGAGGGTGCCGGTGACCGAGACCCGGTCGGTTCCGCCGATACCGCCCGATCGGCTGCCGAGACGCCAGGCGCCCCCACCGGGAAGCCGGCAGGAAAGCGCCCTCGGATACTCGGCGATTTTCATGGCGAGCGTGGGGGTGTCGGCTGCGGTGGTTTCCGCGGGGGCGAAAGCCAGCAGGGCCATTCCGAGAAGGGCTGCCCGGGTGAACTCATTCATCGGCATCGACCTCCCCGAGGGCCACGGCAAGCCGTCCCTGTGCCGTTTCGAGGGCTTTGCGCGCCTCGTCCGGCGTCCCGCCGTTCCTCGCCAGGAAGATGGCCAGCTTCACTTCGCCTTCGGCGCGTTCCAGGCAGGATTCCGCATGTTCCGGGGTGGTCCGTGCTCCTTCCATCACGATCCGCCGGGCTCGCGCCCGCAGCTTGTCGTTCGTGGCGCGCACGTCGACCATCAGGTTCTGATACACCTTGCCGATCCGGATCATCGAGATCGATGATAGCATATTTAATACTATTTTACATGCCGTGCCGCTCTTGAGCCGGGTCGATCCGGCGATCACCTCGGGGCCGACGATCGGGTTGATATGCACGTCCACGTCGGGGCGCTGCCCGTAGGGATTGCAGGAGATCATCACGGTCGGGCTCCCGTTCGCCTTCGCATGGGCCAGGCCCGAGACGACATAGGGGGTCGTGCCGGAGGCGGTGATGCCCACGACGACGTCGACCGGTCGGAGCCCGATGCCCTGCAGATCCGTCACGGCGGCCTCCCGGTCATCCTCGGCCCCTTCCCGTGCCCGGAAGATCGCCTCGGTGCCGCCGGCGATCAGCGCGACGACGAGATCCGGAGAGACGCCGAAGGTGGGCGGGCACTCGGAGGCATCCAGGACGGCGAGACGGCCGGATGTGCCGGCGCCGATGTAGATCAGCCGCCCGTTCTGCCGGAACGCCGCCACGATACGGTCGACGGCCTGGGCGATGTGTTCGGAAACGGCTTCGATGGCCGTGAAGACGGACCGGTCCTCGTGCAGGAAGGTTTTCACGATCTCGCGGGTGGACTGCCGGTCGATATAGACCGTGCGCGGATTGCGGCTTTCCGTGAGGGGAAGATGCGTCGTTGCCTGCGGCTGGGATGTCGTCATGATGCCTCCGATGGGTGTGGACTCAGTGGGCGGCCAGGCGGCGGAGCCTGTGGAGCGTCTCATCGTCGAGACTGCTCCCGCTCGGGGACAAATGCCTGATCAGGGGGCCCCAGATCGGCGGGAACGCCGGTTCGCGCAGATGGAACCGGCCCGGCTCCCGTTCTTCCAGGGTGCGAAGGGCGCGGTCAGGGAAGGATGGCCATCGCGACCAGAGTCCGCCCGTTCCGATCAGGGCAATCCGGTTGCCGAAGCCGAGATCCCCGGCAAGAGCACGGATATCCGCCGCCCAGCGGCGCAGCGAAGCCGAGACGAGGGCATCGGCCGTCTGGTCCCCCTCGTCGGCGGAGATCGTGAGAACCGGCGCCACTTCTCCCAGCCGGCGCTGGGCGGCGGGGTCGGCATACAGCCAGTCGAGGATCGCGGCCCGGTCGATCTGCATCTGTTTGAACTGGCTCCTGAACTGGGCCAGGAGGCTTTTTCCCGAGAAATCCCCTTCGATGGCCCCCAGAATCTGCTGGAGAGCGAGCCTGCCGAATTCGGCCCCCGAAGGGGTCGTGTCGAGCAAAAAGCCCCAGCCGCCGCGCCGCCGCTCCATGCCCGTGCGTCGTCCGAACAGCACCGAGCCGGTTCCGTTGACGCTCAGGATGCCGTCGCTGCCCGCAAACGCCGCGGCATGGTTTGCTTCGTAATCCCGGGAAACGGCGATCTCGCCGGGAACCAGCCCGGCCGTCTCGATCGCCTCTTTCCAGCGTTCCCGGTCCAGCTCCGGGCGGGCTCCGGCACACCCGACGAGCCAGGCGGCCCCCTGGGGATCGGCTCCGCAGGAGCGGATCTGGTCGGCGATGTTCCGTACCAGCTCGGTCAGCTCGTCGCGGCCCATGCCTCGGAGGTTGCGCGAGGGACAGGAAACGGGCACGAGAGCCTCGTCCAGCAAGCGCAGCGCGATGCCGGAGGCATGGGTGCCCCCGACGTCGAGCGAGATCATCCAGTTCGTCGCCATCATCATTGAACCGCTCCGCTTCTCATTCCCTCGAGGAGATGCCTCGAGAACGCCATGAAGATCAGCACCATCGGCAGGGCCGCGAAGGTCGCCCCCGCCATCAGGAGCCCGTAATCCATGATCTGCTGGTCCTGCATCGTCGCCAGACCGACCGGCAGCGTGTAGCTCGCCTCGGTGTTCAGCGTCACCAGCGGCCAGAGGAAGGCGTTCCACTGGGCGATGAAGATGAAAATGCCCGACGTGGCGAGGATCGGCATGGATAATGGAAAATATATATGACGAAAGATATCGAACTCGCCGGCGCCGTCCATGCGCGCCGCTTCCTGCAGCTGCCGGGGGATCGAGTCCATGTACTGGCGGACCATGTAGATGCCGAAGGGCGCCGCCAGGGATGGAAGGATCACCGCCCACAGGCTGTCGATCAGCCCCCAACGCGACAGGAAGAGGAACAGCGGCAACATGACGATCTGGCCCGGCACCATCATCGAGGCCAGCACGATCCAGAACAGCGCTTCCCGGCCCCGGAACCGGCCTACCGAGAAGCTGAACGCCGCGAGCGCGTTGAACAGCAGCTGGCCCGCCGTGATGGCGGCCGAGGTGACGAGCGAGTTGAGGGTCCAGCCCAGAATCCGGCCTCCCCCGAACAGCAGCCGGAAGTTCTCCAGCGACCACGAGCCGTACCGCGGCGGACTCTGTTCGAGGGCGGCGGGATCGGTGAATGCCGTGACGAGCATCCAGGCCAGGGGGCCGAGCGTCAGGGCGAGACCGGCCGAAAGCACGGCGAGGGTGGCCAGGGAAGGGGCGGCGCGGCGCGTGGTCGTCATCGATGCCTCCTCAGGCCAGTTCCATCTCGGTCTGGCCGCCGAAGCGGCGCTGGAGAAGCGTCACGGTCAGGATGCCGGCGAAGAGGAGCAGAGCCATCGCCGAGGAGAGGCCGAAGTCGAAATCCCGGAACGCGGCCGTGTAGACCCGGTGGACGATGACCTCGGTGGCCGAGCCCGGGCCGCCGTCGGTCAGCATCAGCACCTGGGCGAACACCTGCATCCCGTCGATCGCCCCCGTGATCAGCAGGAACATCGTGGTCTGCTTCAGCAGCGGCACGGTGATGTGCCACCACCGCTGGAGGGGCGAGGCCCCCTCGAGATCGGCGGCTTCATACAGCGATTTCGGGATGTTGCCCAGCGCGGCGAGGTAGATCAGGATTGCCCCGCCCGGCGAGCGCAGGATGCCCGTCAGAAGAACCGAAACGAACGCGACGTCCGGATTCGTGAGCCAGCCGACGGCGGGCAGACCGACCGCCCGAAGCACCGTGTTGAACAGACCGACCTCGGTGTTGAACAGCCATCGCCACACCATCGAGATGACGACGACCGAGGCGACGCCGGGCAGATAATAAAGAGCCCGGTATATCGATTTCAGACGGCCGGACAGGGCATGGATGAGGCTGGCGGCAATCAGGGCCGTCGCCGTGTTGACGCTCACGACGACCAGGGTGTAGAGGCCGGTGTTCCAGCAGGCCTGGACGAACTTCGTGTCGGAAAACACCCGCCGGAAGTTGCCGAGGGTGAAGCCGCCGACCTCGCCGAGCCGGTAGTCCCGGAACGCGAGTAGGAACGCGTCGAGCAGCGGGTAGACGAGGAACAATCCCAGCACGGTGACGGCCGGAAGCAGCATCAATAGATGTGCCTGGCGCGCGCACAGGGCCGCGGCCAGCACGATCGGGAACAGCCAGAGAAACGCCTTGCCGAACAGCGAGCCGGACCGGATATCGCCGGTGACCGAGCCCTGGTGCCGGTCCATCAGGGCGGAAATGCGGTGTCCGGCCTCCCGGACGGCCGTCGGGGCCGACACCCGCCCGAGCAGCGCATTCTGGACCGCCTGCTCGATCTCCTCGTCCATCTGCGGCCAGCGGGCGTCGGTGGGCACGGTCCGCCCCTCCTGCAGGATCTCCCAGGCCCGGGTCATGTGGCGGTTGCCGGCATAGATGTTTCCCGCGGAACGACGGGTGGGGAACTGGGTGTACCGCACGAGATCCCGCTGACGCGCCGCGCCCGTGATATAGCGGGCGAATTTTACCGCCGCCTTCATGCGGACGGGATCGTCCCGATGGAAGAGATACAGGCCCGAAATACCGAGAAACGACCCCGACGGCCGGCCTGCCGGGGCGGGGAAGTGCATCAGCTCGAAATCCATCGGGTATTTGTCGGTCAGGGCCTTGATGCCCCACAGGCCGAAGGCCCCTGCCGCGATCCGGCGTTCCCGCGCGAACGCGGTCCAGATATCGTTCGACTGCCGCCCGCCCGAATCGGCGGGAATCAGACCCCGATCGATCAATCCCCTCAACCATTCTATGCCGCTGGTTATATCAACCGCCTCGGCTCCGCCGGCCGCTTCCATGCCCGGCCAGGTGCCGCCGAACTGGAGGATGAACGGGAAGTTCGCGGTTTCATTCTTCTGGAAATAGATGCCGAGCGGAAACTGGCCGTCCCGGCCCTGCTGCCACGCCTTGACCCGGGTCAGCTTCTCGACGAAGGTCTCGGGGGTCCAGCGCCCGTTCGGCGGCAGATCGACTCCCGCCGAAGCGAACGTCGACCGGTTCACGAACAGCAGCTGGCCGCCCATGTACCACGGCCAGCCGTACAGCTTGCCGTCCACCGTATACGCGTCGAGGGCACCGGGCAGGTAATCCTCCCGGTCGCCCGGTTCGAGATAGGCGTCCATCGGCTCGATCAGCCCTTCCCGGATGAACAGCAGGGGCACCGTTCCGGGCGCGATGTCGGGGAACCGACCGCCGAGCGCCGCGATCTTCAGCTTCTCGTCGCCCCGGTTCCAGGTCAGCTCGGTCAGGCGCACGCGGATTCCGGGATTCTCCGCCTCGAAGGCCCGGATCTGCTTTTTCATCCAGGCGAACCGGTCGATCGTCTCGCCCGGCTCGAGCCAGCGCGGGTAGTCCCAGATCTCGATCTCGACCGCCGAGGCACGCCCGGCGCAAACGAGCATCAGGAGCAGCACGAGCAGCGCGATTCCCCGCGTCAGCCGGCAGCCGGTTCCCCCCGCGGACTTTGGCGTGAAAAAAATCACATTCCTGTCGGCGGGAGTATTGTCAATAGCGTTCATTTCAGATAAAATGCGATTCAAGTGTTTTTTATCCTACACACAGGAACAGGTGATGGAAGACGAACTCGTCAGATTGAACGAAGCGATCAAGGCAGACCCCAAAAACCCTGAGTTGTACAAGGAACTCGGCAATATCTACTTCCACCACGAAAAGTACGATGAGGCCATCGAGTCCTACCAGAAAGCCCTCGAAGTCGATGCGAAGTATTACAAGGCTCTCTATAACATCGGCAACACCTACTACAAAATGGAACAGCACGAGAAAGCCGTGCACTACTGGCACATGGCGATCGAGATCAAGCCTGACTTCGATCACGCCTACTTCAATCTCGGCTACTACTACTACCAGAAGGGCTTCCTGCGCGAGGCCATCCGTGCCCTGATGGAAGCGGCGCGCATCAACCCCAACGCCCCCGACACGCATCATTACCTGGGCCTGTCCTACCACCAGACGAACCAGTTCACCAATGCCGTCGAGGAGTTCCGGAAGGCGATCGCCCTGTCACCCGAAGACCCGGATTACCACTACAATCTGGCCAATACCAGCTACGATCTGGGCGAGTATCAGACGGCCGCCGACGAGTGGGCCCTCACCCTCAAATACCGGCCGAAGGATTCGAAGGCCCGCAACAACTACTGCGACGCGCTTCTCCAGCTGAACAAATATGACGAGGCGCTGCGCGAGATCGACATCGTCCTCGGCGAGGACCCCGAGTATCCGCCGGCGCTGTGCACCAAGGCCGAGATTCTCGAAAAGCTCTCCCGGCCCGAAGAGGCGAAGGTCCTGTTCCAGAAGGTCGTCGAGCTCACCACCAACAAGGAAAACTGGGAGCTCCTGCTCAAATACGTCCAGGAAAAAATGCAGGGCCACGCCTGAGGGTTCGCGCGTTTCCGACAAAAACCGAGCCCCCCGCTCCGGCATGGAACGGGGGGCTTCGTTCGTGCGGCTTCAGGCCGCCTTTTTGCGGGCCGCGACCGGCGCGTGACCGTTCAGCTTCTGCGGATTGGTCAGATACTCGTACAAGGCATGCTCCGCCCGGTACGCCGGCCCCATGTCCTGCCCGTCGAGCAGGACCCGTCCATCGGTGAAGATTTCGATCAGCATTCGACCTCCTTATAGTTGGTGATATTATATGAGCCCGTCGGCATGTCGCCGGGGGATCGTTCGCGTTCGTTCACGGCGCCGACAGTCCGTCGAATCCGGTATAGGCGCCACCCGAGGCGGTTTCTGGCGGCATCTCCGTCCCTTCCGTGGCCGTTCCGTCTTCGGGCGGCGTGGCCGGTTCCCCGGTCGGGGGCGAGGCGGTGCCGGTTTCCCCGGGCCTGATGGGAGCGGCGCCGATATCGATCAGGTTGAGCTTGGCCTTGAACTGGTTGCGGACCATGTCCGGCAGATCCGGCCAGGAAATGGCTTCGATCAGCTTGTCGCGCGCTTCGTCGCGGCGGCCGACGGTCACGAGGCAGTCGACGAGAAGCACCAGGTTCCGCTGGTCGCGGGGTTCGGCCTGGAGCGCCCCCTGGAGCAGCGCGACGGCTTCCTCGGCCCGGCCGTCGAGATAATAGTTCTCGGCCAGCAGGCCGCCAGGCCCGTGTCGTCGGGAAGCTGGCCCAGAGCCGTTTCGATCAGCGTCGTGCTTTCAGGCCGGCAGCCATTTTCGGCCATCTCCTCGGCCGCTTTCCGGATGACGGCGATATTCGATGCGTCGATGCGAAGGCGCATGGCCGGCTCGAGCAGGGCGCGGGTCAGTTCGAAATCGTTGAGCGTGGCGGAGGCGCGCAGCACTGCCAGGGTCATGCCCGCCGCTGGCGTTTCGGCCGGATCGAGCGACGCGCGGAACCGGGCGATCTCGTCCTTCACCAGCTTTTCCCACTTCATCTTGTCGGCTGGAGCCTGGCCCGCGAGGCCGCCCTTCTGGGATGTCAGGGCGACATAGGCATCGAGGAACGCCTCGTGCGGCTCGGGCTGGTCGCCGTGCATGCCGATCAGCTGCTGGGCGACGGTCATCGCCTTGGCATGCTGTCCGGTGGCCGACAGCAGCCGGATATACAGCAGGTTGTCCTCCATCGAATCGACGGGGCGCCGGGAGAGAAGCTGCATCCCCTTGTCATACCGGCCGGTGTCGACATAGAACCGGATCAGATCGCGCTCGATCGCACCCTGGTTCGCCCCGGGCATCGCGAGCTCGGCGACCAGCATCTTTTCGTACTCGTCATACAGCTTCTGGTCCAGCATCAGGCGGCGGATCTCCCGGCGAACGGCCGTGGTCCGGATCCGTGCGTCCGTGATGCCCATGAGCCGCTGGAGAGCCTCGCGCGGGGCCTGGTCGCGGCTGAACCAGCCGTCGATCAGATCGCGCAGATCGCCCTTTTCGGTTTCGGGTGCCGAGGTCTGGCCGAGCGCGTTCCAGGCCGCCTCGGCATACCGCTTGTCCCCCGCCATGACGGATGAATAGACGGTCAAATACATCAAGGCCGGATCGTTCGGCGCATGCTGGAGCGCTTTCTTGCAGGTTTCGAGGGCCTCGTTCCAGGCTTCGCCGTCGAGGTAGCTTCGAATCGCATGCCGCAGATCCGTCTGCTTCGCACCCACCGAGAGCTCGGCGAGCCGTTCCCGGGCGAGGGGCCCATACTCGGCATCGTCGAGAATCTTCCGGAACAGGGCTTCGGCGCCTTTTGTGTCCGACTTCCCGGCACGGTGGACGCCGGCGTAGTACAGGGCCCCCGCATGGGTCGGGTTCAGCTTCAAAACGCGCTTCAGATCCTCGATCGCCGCTTCGATCCTGCCGGCGCGGCAGAGAGGCTCGGCTTTGCGGAACAGGCGCTCCTCGACGGTCAGCTCCCGCGCGCGCACGACAGGTCGGTCGGGATTCAGCGGCGAGACGGCCGCGATGCCGAGAAGGGCGACGAAGACGAAGGGCAGGGGATTTCTCATGGTTCGTCCCGTCTCACTTTCCGCCGCCCGATGTCGGGGCGGGCAGATGGGCGGAGCGGCGGGCCGGCTCCAGGTCGGCATCGATCGTCCGGTCGAGGCCGGCCGAGGCGCGGGCCGCGAGACGGCCGCGCGGGGCAATCGTGAGGATGTGTTCGAACTCGTGACGCGCTTCCTCATACCGCTCGAGCCGCTCGAGAAGCCGTCCGAGGTTGTGCCTGGCAGGCAGATGGTCGTCGAGCGCGATGGCCGAGCGATACTCCGCCTCGGCCAGCACGTCCCAGGCCGTCACATCGCCGGGAAGCCCTTCCAGGCCGCGTCGTTCGAAGGCATATCCGAGCAGGAAATGGGCTTCCGATGAAAGAGGCTTGAGACGCAGGGCTTTGCGGAAAGCCCAGATCGCCTGCTCGAACTCTTTCCGCGCCAGATACCCGCGCCCGTTCTTCATCCAGGTCGCATACGTCGTGTCGGGGCGGGTGAGATACGCCTGTGCCCTGCGCTCGGCGGCCCGTCCGGCCGCGGGCGGCTGCGGGAGCGTGAGGAACGGGGCGCTCCGGTCGGTCATGGTGGCGCGTGCCGTCGGCCACAGATAGAGGCCGACGAGCAGCGTTCCAAGAATCAGGCGTCGATAGTTCATGTGCATCTTCTCTTCAATGCACATCGGCCATCCGCGCCCCTTACCTGAGCGGAATTTTGACGCCGGCCGGTGGACGGTATACAATTTGGGCAATGCACGACACGACGCGGGCCGATGAAGGCTGCGCAGAACGAGGAGAGGAAAGATGATCGTCACCAAACAGGAGTTTGCCGTTCCCCGGTTCACCTTCGAAAAAGCCGGCCGCACGATCCCCGTGCGGATGGGGTATGAGACCTACGGAAAACTGAACGCCGCCGGTGACAATGCCGTGCTCGTCTGCCACTTTTTCACCGGAACCGGCCACGCCGCCGGCCGGTATGCCGAAACCGACCCGCTGCCAGGCTGGTGGGACGAGCTGATCGGGCCCGGCAAGCCGATCGACACGAAAAAGCTGTTCGTCGTCTGCTGCGACGCCTTCAGCAACATCAATGCGCACAATCCGAACGTGATCACGACCGGCCCCGCGACGATCGATCCCGACACGGGAAAGCCCTACGGGATGAACTTTCCGATCTTCACGCTCGACGACGTGGTGCGATGCCAGCGGCTGCTGCTCGACCACCTGGGCGTGAAGCGGCTGCGGCTCGTGACGGGGCCATCGATGGGCGGGCTTCAGGCGTTCCTCTGGGGAAAGCTGTATCCCGAGATGGTGGAGCGCATCGTCTCCGTCGTTGCCACGCCGATGGTGCGGCCGGCCACGCTGATGGTGCCGAACCAGCTCGGCATCGATGCCATCATGCTCGATCCGCGCTGGAACAACGGCGCGTATTACGGGGGTGAACCGCCCCGCAACGGGCTGCTGCTCGCCTTCAAGATCCTGGTCACCTCGACGCGCACCGACCACTGGGCCGATGCGAACTTCGGCCGCAGGCTGGCCACCGAGGGCAGCGCCGCGGGCAAGGATCCGGCGAAGAGCTTTGCGGGCCGGTTCCTCGTCGAGCAGGAGATCGAAAAAACCGTCATCCAGCGCATGCAGTTCTTCGATGCCAACTCGTATATCTACATCGCGAAAGCCAACACCCTGTTCGACCTGTGCGAGCCCGGCCAGACGCTCGCCCAGGCCCTTGGCCGCCTGAAGATGCCGGTGCGCATGATCATCGACGAGTCGGATCTGCTGTTCACCCGCGACCAGGCCGAGCTTGCCACGCCGCAGCTGCCGGACGGAAAGACGTTCTATTACAACAGCCGGAATGGGCACCTGTCGTGCCTGTTCGACATCCCCCTGTTCCGCGACGCGTTCGCGGAGTTCGTCAAAGGTTGATCCGGAACACCCCTTCGGGGGTGAGGATGAAGCCGAACGGATCCGAGATCGCGAGCTGGCGAACGGGCTGGGGGTGAGAGAACACCTTCCAGGCCGGGTGCTGATACAGGGCCCAGCCGCCGCCCGTTCCCGAGCTGAACGAGACCCAGAACAGCTCGGGATTTTTCTGGTCCAGGGCGAGGCTGGTGTACTCGTCGAGCGCCTCTGGCAGCGGCAGGGCGGGCTTGAACGTCTGCCCGTCGAACATCAGGCAGCTCGATTTGCCGAGAATCACCAGGTCGCCGCCCGGCCGGCGGGCAAGGCCCGGCACGCGCCGCAGGTCGCCGGTGCCCTGCGTCGAAACCGGTTTGAACGCCTCGCCGTCGAAGAGATACAGGTGCCCGTTCTCCAGTCCCATCATCAGGTAATGGGGGGTGCCGAGCATCGCGGAGACCGCGGCCTCGACCGGGTTCACATCATACAGGGAAAGCGCCTGCGAGGCGTTCGCGGCATCGAAGCTGCGCTGGTAGGCCCCGCCCATCTGCAGCGCCTTGAGGGTGTCGGTGGCGGTCGCGCCCTTCCGGTTCAGGGCGGATTTCAGGAAGGCGGCGTCGTAGCCGGTGAAACCCGATTCGGTGAAGATCGCGAGCCTCTCCGACAGGGGGCCGTCCCCGGCGCCGGCAATATAGACGCGGCCGTCGGCGTCGGTTTCGATGCCGGCGATCTCCTCGGCCGGCACGCCTTCGTTCCGGGTGAACCGGTGCCAGCCAGCCTCGTCCAGCATCCAGACGCCGGCATCCCCGCCGGTCCAGAGGCGCAGCCGGGAGTCGAGGGCGACGGCATTGACCCTGCGGTGGAACCCGGACGGCTGGTTGGGGCTCCAGGCGCCCGTTTGCTGCAACGATTTGATATCGAAGGCAAGAAGCCCCTGGTTCTTGGTGCCGACGTACAGGTTCTCGCCGACGGGGGCGATCGCGAGGGCCTCGCCCTTCCAGACCGGAACCGGAACGGGCTTCTGGCTCGAGGTATATTTCGTGTAATGGAGCAGGCCGGATTCGAATGTGCCGATCCAGGCCTCCCCGTCCTCGCGCGTTGAGACGCAGGTGATGCGGTTTTCGGGCAGTTTCGAGTTGTCGGCGGTGAGACGGCTGCGCTTGCCGTCCATGCCGAGGAGGATCGCCCCCTGATCCTGGGTGCCGACCCAGATGCCGCGCTGGAGCGGGTTGGTGTTCAGAACCACCTGGCCCTGGAGGCGGTTGAGATTTTCCATATACGTGATCATATCGTCCCAGGTCGGGGCGCTGCCCATCGCATACAGGCGGCTGACGCGCTGATACTCGGTGTTCATCTGCGAAAGCAGGGCCGTGGTTTCCCGCGTCTGTTCCGTCAGGGAGTCGAGCTCGTTCCGTTCCCCCGGGAGCTCCTCCTGGGGGCCGAGGGCTGCGGTCAACGCCCGATCGCCATCGGAAGGGGCGGCGACGCAGGTCGTCCAGACGCCGGGAATCAGCTCGACGGCCGTGTCGCCCTTCTTCGCGAACAGACCTTTCGAGCCTGCCGCGACCAGCCACTCCCCGACGGGGGCGAGGCCCTGGACCCATCCCTGATCGAAGCCGCCGAGCAGGGGAGCGACGAGAAGCCCTTCCCGGGCCTCATACAGGCCCAGACTCGACCCGAACCAGACACCCCCGTCGTGGCGGGCGACGGCGCCGAACCCGGTCGGCTGGCGGTCTCCGTCGATCCGGCAGGGGACGAGCCGGCTTCCCGTCACCGCCCCGGCGGTGCCGTCCGTACCTGCCCAGATGGTTCGGCCTGATTGTATAGATGACAATATATTCGTCCCGTCGGGGGTGGGGAGGGTGATCCGCTCGAAGCGAAGCTCCGAGGAAAGCCCCGAGACGGCGACGAGGCCGTCGGGTGTCGCGGCCAGCACGATGCCGTCTTCCCCGCGCGAGAGGCTCGTGACGGTCCGGGAGGGAAACGGCGGCTTCGAGTCGGGCAGCCAGGCACGCCAGAGGCCGTCCCGGAGGATCATCAGCCCGCCCCCCTCGGTGCCGGCAAGGACGGCCTCCTCCAGGGCCAGCACCGACCGGATCCGGTTGCAGGGGAGACCGCTGAGGCTCGAGTGGAGCTCGAAATACCCGGTGCGGAAGACGGGGTCCGGGGCCGCGGGCGGAGGGAAATGCTGGGGGCCGGGTTCCGGATTGCAGGCCGGCAGGGGAGTCTGCGAAAAGAGCAGAAGCAGTCCGGCCAGCAGGAGAACGGCAAGGGTGGTGCGCGAGAGAGTCGTGGTCATGATTCCTCTCCTTGGGACGCGTTTCTTCTTCGCCATTATACATGAGCCCGCAATCATGATACCCTTGCCGCTGACGATTTCGAAGCCGGAAACGGCTGGAAGGAGTACTCCGCATGCAGGTGATCATCTCGCGTCCGCTGCCGGGAGCGGCGGTCGAACTGTTGAAACAGGCCGGTCACGAGGTTCGGATGCTGCCCGCCGACCGGACGACCGAGGCGTTCCAGGCGGCTCTCGCCGATGCCGATGGGGTGATCCCGCTGCTGTCGGATCAGCTCGATGCGCGTGTCGTGCGCCAGGCGGGCAAGCTGCGCGCGATCGCGAATTATGCGGTCGGTTTCAACAACATCGATCTCGTGGCGGCCACCGCCGCCGGCATCGTCGTGACGAACACCCCCGACGTGCTGACCGACGCGACCGCCGACACCGCGATGGTGCTGATGCTGATGACGATGCGCCGGACCCGTCAGTCCGAAGAGCTCCTGCGGGAGGGGAAATTCACCGGCTGGAAGCCCGATGTGCTGCTTGGCCAGGATCTGGCCGGCAAGAATCTGGGCATTCTCGGAATGGGGCGCATCGGCCAGGCCGTCGCACACCGTGCCCGGGCCTTCGGCATGAAGGTGCTGTATCACACGCGGTCGGGGCCCAAGGCCAATCTGTCGTATCCGCACGTCTCCTTCGAGGCGCTACTCGCGGAAAGCGACGTGCTGAGTCTGCATCTGCCCCTGACGGACACGACGCGCCATCTGATCGGCGCCGCCGAGCTGGCGAAGATGAAGAAAACCGCGGTCGTCATCAACACGGCGCGTGGCCCCATCATCGACGAATCTGCTCTGGCAGCGGCTCTGCGCAACGGAACGATCTGGGGGGCGGGCCTCGACGTGTTCGAGAAGGAGCCGGAAGTGCATCCCGACCTGCTGCCGCTTCCCAATGCCGTGTTGCTGCCGCATATCGGCTCGCAGACGGTGGAAACGCGCTCGGCGATGGCCGCGACGGCTGCGCGTGCGCTGATCGAGGCGCTCGACGGGAAACGGCCTGCCCTGACGGTGAATCCGGCCGTGTTTGAAACGCCGATCTGGCGCAGCCGGCATCCGGGGCGGTGAGCTCGACCGGTCGCATCCCGCACGGCTTGTGAAGATGCCGGTGCGGGATGCGGCGGGGGCTCAGAAGATCATGTCCTCCATCGCCTCGTCGATGAGGCTGCGGGCTTCCTCATCGCCGACTTTCTTGGCGTAGACGACTTCCGAGATGAGGAGCTGGCGGGCGGTTTCGAACAGCGCCTTGTCCTTCGTCCCGAGGGGTTTGATCATGCTGCGGCGGTACAGCAGGCGGTAGACGTGGGCCACCAGGCGCAGATCGCCGCTCTGGATCTTTTCGAGATGTTCGCGATACCGCTGGTGGAAGCTCTTGCTTTCCTCTTCCTCGGCATCGGAGAAGCCTTCGCTCAGGGTCTGGAAGATCGTGTCGATGTTCGAATGGCCGTTGATCGAGCGCAGCCCGACCTTGTCCGCCATGTCGATCGGCACCATGACCTGGCCCAGATCGCTGTAAGGAAAGTCGATGATATAGTAACAGGTCAGTCGGCCGCGCACCTGGCGCTTTTCGATCTGTTTGAGGACACCGGCACCGTGGATGGGGTGGACGATCGGAGAACCGATTTCAAAGTTCATTACACGCTTACTCCTGTGCGGTCGTATTCTAGCAGGAGGACAGAGCGCGGACAGGTCAGGACGGAACAGGGCAAAATGAAGGACAGACCGCCCCCGCCACGCGGCGGGAGCGGTCGTTCAACCGTTGGATGTTCGAGGGCTGGTGGCTCCTCGACAATCTCACTTGCCTTCCTTCTTCGCGGCGGCCGGAGCGGCAGCAGCGGGGGCGGCGGCACCGGCAGCGGGGGCTGCGCCGGCGGCGGGAGCGGCACCAGCGGCCGGAGCGGCGGCACCTTCGGCGGTAGCGGCGGCGGTCGGAGTGGCTTCCACTTCTTCCTTCACGATGGACATCTGGCACACCGTGAACTTCGGGCTGGTGAGAATCTTGTAATCGCCCTTCGGCAGGTCGGCGACGTGGAACGAGTCGCCAACATCGAGGGGAGAGATATCGAGCGTGAGCTCGGTCGGGATCTTGGTGGGCAGACACTCGATGCGGACGGTCTTGAGCTGCGTCGTGAAGATCGCGCCGGACTTCTTGCCGACCGGATCGCCGACGAACTTGAGGTCGACGTCGATCTTGATCGGGTGCGTCATGTCGATCGCCTGAAAATCGATGTGGGCGAACGTCTGATTGATCGGATGGCGCTGGATCTCGCGCACGATGACCTCGCGCTCTTTCTCCTTGCCACCGAACGCGATCTTGTAGATCGTGTTGCGCTGCGCCTTGGCGATGATCATCTCGATCTCGCGGCGGTTCAGCGTGCAGTGGACGGGCTGCTCGACACCGCGTCCGTAGATGACGGCCGGAACCTGCCCGGCGACACGAGCTCGGCGGGACGGACCCTGCCCTGTTTGCGTTCTTACTTCAGCGTTCAACGTTAACCCTGCCATAGAACCTCCTGTAACAAATTGGGGTGATTGAAGAAGTTTCAGTATAGCACCAACGAGGCGTTTGGTCAATCCGCATGGTTTCCCGGCGCCTCCGGCCCGGGTACCGCCCATCCGGCTTCTGTGATATCATTTTTTCGTATGGTGATGCGCCCGATCGACAAGACCTCCGCGGCTGCACCGGCTGACATGCTCGCCGTCACCGGAACGAGCCATTGCCTGTTCGGCGACAACTCCCAGATCCGCCGGATCTGTGACATCGTCCGGAAAGTCGCGAGAAGCCGCGGACCGGTGCTGCTCCGGGGGGAATCCGGCACCGGCAAGGAAGTCCTCGCCCGGGCTCTGCACCTGCAGAGTCCCCGCTCGGATAAGCCGTTTGTACCGGTGAACGCCGGCTCGCTGCCGCGCGAGCTGGTCGAAAGCGAGCTGTTTGGCCATGTGAAAGGTGCCTATACGGGCGCCGACCGTGACCGGATCGGCCGCTTCGACGAGGCCGACGGGGGTACCCTGTTCCTGGACGAAATCGGGGACATGCCGGTCGAGCAGCAGGTCAAACTGCTGCGCATTCTGCAGAGCGGCGAGGTCCGCCCCATCGGCTCGACCCGTTCGCACCGCGTCGATGTGCGCGTCGTGGCCGCGACGAACCGCGATCTCGAGGCCCTGGTACGGGAAGGGCGGTTCCGCGAGGATCTCTACTACCGGCTCAGCCTGTTCGTCATCACGATTCCGCCGCTGCGGGAGCGCCACGAGGATATCCCGGCCCTCGCCGAATCCTTCCTGGAGAGATTTGCCGAAGAGCAGCAGCGGCCGGCCATGCATCTTGCCGGAGAGACCCGGGAGCTGCTCCTCGAATACGCGTGGCCCGGCAACATTCGTGAGCTCGAGAATGCCATGCATTACGCCGTCACCATGTGTGACGGGGAGATCATCCAGCCGGTCGACCTGCCTGGAACCGTGCGCACCTGCACCCCTCCCTTCGCCCGCACAGGGAAGAAAGAACCAGCCCCGAACTCTGCCTCTCAGGAAGCGACGATCCGCCCCCTGGCCGACGTCGAACGGGAGCACATTCTTGCCGTCTATGACGCCCTCGGGCACCAGAAGGCGGGAACGGCGCGGGCCCTGGGAATTTCCGTTCGGAGCCTCCAGATGAAGCTCAAATCCTGGAACGTGTCATGATGGCAGACGCATCAGACGAACCGACAGGTCTGCGTTTCCCGAGATTCAGGTGGGCGATCTTCTGCCTGGTGTTTTTCGGCATCCCGCTGCTGCTCGTCTGGCTGGGCTTTCACAACATCTGGCGGGATCTCGAGGCGAAGGAGCAGCGCCGGCTCGACGAGCGTCTCGAACGCGTCGTGAGCGGCTTCGACCAGTTCCGTCGGACCGACGATTTCGTGGATCGCATCTTCCGGATTCTCGTCCAGCGCGTCTTCGTGAACAGCCGGACTCCGGAGAAAACGTTTGCGCGATATCGGGCTCACCTGCACCGCAGGTTTCCGGGGCTGTTCGAATTCACCTACATCGACCGGAACGGCGAGGCGCGATCGGAGCTGTGCGATCGGACTCTGCCCAGCGGCCGTTTTGAGTATAAGACGACGATGCGGTGGTTTGCCGCTGCTGTGCGAGCGAAAACTCGGAATGACGATGACGGCCTGCTCAAGCAAAAGTGGGGGCTGTTTCAGACATATCTGGGACAGCTTCTGCAGCCAGGCCAGTTCAAGCTGGGCACCCTTCGCATGGCTTCCCACAAGAATGAGCGGCACTTCGTCGTCGTCTCCTCCTGGACGCCGCGTGGGATGCTCATTGCGCATGTGAATTATCCACCGAACTGGGATGCTCTGGCCGCCATCGACCGGGTGAACTATTTCAATGCGCATTCCAAGCGCCTGAAGGCATTCGTCATCGACGAAACGGGCGGAACCCGGGCCCGGATCGTGGGCGACGATGCTGATCCGGCGGTCCTGGCGCGGGTGAACGCCGTTTTCGCGGCCGCCCCGAAAGCCGTCATTACGGATGGCAATGTCTCCTGGGCGCATGTGCTGCTCTCTCCCGCGGTGAAGGTGTTCGTCCGTTCCCCGGTCACCCGGTTGAAAGAGGTGACCGAGAAGCGGGTCCTGCTGAATGGCGTGCTGATCACCCTGTTCCTTCTGCTCTCCTTCCCGACATGGATGGTGATGAGCGGGAAATGGCTGCCGTATATCTCGATCCGGCAGAAACTCGTCGGCCTGTTCCTGTATATGGTCGGGCTGCCGCTGGCCTTCATGAGCCTCGTCGCGGGCGACTACCTGGGGGAAAAACGGGTGGTTCTCGAGAAGCAGGTGCATGACGAGATGGAAAAATCGCTTCTGCTCTTCGATCGGCGCATGCCGATGATGATCGGCGAGCTCGAACGACTGATCACGCGGATGCTCGGCCCCGTCATTCCCGCCGGCGCCCCCCTGCGCGGCACGATGGTCGACCGCATGGAGCGGTTCCAGGCCCATACCGGTCTGGATGCCGGTTTCCTGGTGAACGAAGAGGCCGATGTCGAGTATATCAATGGTTCGGTCGGCATCGTCGACGAGCGCAACCGGAAACTCCTGAAGCCGATCTACAAGAACCTGTTCCGCCAGTACAACCCCACCGACGATCAGGGCAATCGCAGCGACGATATGGAAAACGTGCGGGAGTCGCCGGCGTTCCAGATTGCCACCGCCGGCGGGATCGATGTCGAGTCGTTGTATGCTGATATCGCTTCCTCGCTGGGCCGGATGATCCAATACAACTTCACCGGCCGCCGATCGATCCAGATCATGCTGCCGGTCATGGATGCGACGGGCCGTGTCCGGTATCTGCTCTCGACCGGCTGGCAGCGAAGTCGGATCGAGAAAAAATATATGATGAAATATCTCCTACCGACCTGCCGTCAGCTCGACGACACCCGATGGGGCGTGTTCGATCGCGAAGATAAGCGGATCGTCATCCCGACGGGCTTTTCCCGGGTTCCGGCGATCGAAGCCTTCGCGGCGCGGGTCACCAGCCAGGGCCAGACGGTTCGCGACAGTATGGAGCTGCAGGGCAGCCGGTATCTGCTCACGGGGGTGCCCGGCCAGGAGCTGTCGAGCATCAATCTGATCGCCGTCACCTCCGACCGGTTCATCCGGACCGAGCTGGGCCGGCTGCAGTGGATGGTCGGCATCGTCAGTCTTGCGATTCTGCTCACCGGAGCCACCGTCGGCACCCTCCTGGCCCGGAAGTTCCTCGAGCCGATCGGCAACCTCGCGGCAGGCGTGGCTTCGCTGCGCATGCGCGAGTTCGAGAAGCGGCTGCCGATTCTCGATCACGACGAGCTGGGCGACCTGTCCCAGACATTCAACGAGATGATGGAGGGGATGGCCGATCTCGAAGTCGCCCGGATCGTCCAGGAAAGCCTGTTCCCGACGAAGGCGGTCGAGGCGGGGCCGTTCGGCATTCACGGAAGCTGTGTCTCGGCGACCCAGGCCGGCGGTGATTATTACGATTTTTTCCCCATGCCCGACGGCCAGGTGATGCTCCTGGTGGGGGATGTTTCGGGGCATGGGGTCGGGGCCGCGATGGTGATGGCCATGGCGAAGGCGCTGGTGGCTCACATGGTGACCCAGTCGGTCGATCCCGCGGTGCTGCTTGCCAGTCTCAATGCGACGCTCCTGAAGGTGCTCAACCGAAAGCGCATGATGTCCTGCTTCATCGCCTTTCTCGACGGGAAGAGGATGCAGATGGTCTACGCGAATGCCGGCCACAACGACCCCTTCGTGGTGCGTGGCGGCCGGGCGATCCAGATCGAGGGCGAGCGCTCGTTCCCGCTCGGCTCGTCGAAACGCAACACGTTTACCTCGAGCGCGTTCGCCTTCGAGGCCGGTGACCAGTTGGTGCTGTACACCGACGGATTGATCGAGGCCGAGGCCGTCGACGGCCAGGCCGTCGGATACGCCCGGTTCATCGAAACGCTGCCCACCCTGATGCGGGAATCGGCCGCCGGGACGGAGCAGGCGATCCGCGACTGGCACCGCCTGCTCGTGAAACCCGCCCCCCAGGCTGATGACATCACCGTCGTCGTCGCCCGCGTCGGGTGAGGCGCACCCCTCCTCCCTGACGCCCCCGGATTACATCGCGAAAGGAGCCGCCCATGAGCCGAACCACCGGCCGGTCTCCGGAGCTGGATGCTGCCGTCGCGCTGAGCAGGCTGCCCGGCGTCGGTGCCCGGCGTTTCATCGACCTGATCCGGCAGTTTCGTCACCCGGCCGTCGCTCTCACCGCCTGGCAGACGACAGAAGAATATCGAGAAATATTCAATTCTCCCCGGTCCCGGAAACGGCCGGGACCGGTCGATGGTTGGGCCGCGGCGGCACGCCGAGCCCGGGCGACGGCCCGTTGGGCCGGCGGACCGGGGTACCCGGAGCGGCTTCTCGACCTGACCGAACCCCCGCCCGTCGTGTTCCTGCGCGGCGCATGGGAAACGGCCGGCGTCCTGCGCGTCTGCATCGTGGGGGCGCGGCGCGCCACCCCCTATGCCGAACGTCGGCTTCGCGCCATCCTCGAGACGCTCGAGGCCATGCCGGCCGGCGAGTCGTGGCCATGCGAGATTCTCAGCGGCGCCGCGGCGGGCATCGACGGAGCTGCCCACCGGGCTGCGCTGGAGCTGGGCCTGCGGACCTCGGCGGTGCTCGCCTGCGGCATCGACGTCAGGTATCCCGCCTGCAACGCCGCACTGATCGATCGCGTCGCGAAGAGCGGGGGACTGATGAGCGAACTGCTGCCCGGCACGCCCCCCCGGCGCGGCTTCTTCCCGACGCGCAACAGACTTCTGGCGGCTCTCGCCGATCTCGTTCTGGTCGTTCAGGCCGCCGAAGGCAGCGGCTCGCTCATCACGGCCGACTGGGCGCGGAAACTGGGACGGCCCGTCTTCACGCTCGTGCCGCCCGACGATGCCCCGGAATGGCATGGCAACCGCCTGCTCCTCGCGGCCGGCGCACGGCCCGTTCGCGAACCGGCAGACGTCAGTGCCGCTCTCCGAGAACGGCGAACGTCTTGACAGGGACCGAGATGCCCTTGATCGGTACGGGGTCGAGTTCCTGGGTGTCGAACCGGTCGCGCACCTCGCTCCAGGTGGATTCGCTGATGATGATCCGGTGCGCGTCACGGGCGAGCGAACAAAGACGGCTGGCGAGATTGACCGGCGCCCCGATCACGGTGTACTGGAGCGCCTTCGAACTGCCGATATACCCGGCGACCACGTCCCCGGTGTTGATGCCGATGCCGGTCTTGATCGGGAGTTTGCCTGCCGCTTCCCGGCTGGCATTGAAGCCGTTCAGCGCCTCCTGCATCCGAAGCGCCGTGCGGACGGCGCGAATGGCATCGTCGGGACGTTTCGCCGGGGCCCCGAACAGGGCGATCATGCCGTCTCCGACGAACTTGTCCAGGGTGCCGTCGAAGGAAAAGACGACGTCCACCATCAGTTCGAAGTAGGCGTTCAGCATCTGAACGATTTCCTCGGCATTCATCGCTTCCGACATCGAAGTGAAGTTGCGGATGTCCGAAAACAGCATCGTAGCCCGCATCGGTACGCCGCCCTGCTTCACCTCGAGCTTGCCACTTGCGACATACTCGGCAATCGAGGGGGAAAACAGCCTCTGCAGACGAGCGCGGGACTCGGCGGCTTCCTCATTCTTGCGCGCCAGGCCTGCATTTGCCACCAGCAACGCGGCCTGACTGGCCAGGGTCGTGAGAAGCTGGAGATCTTTCTCGGAAAAAGCGTGCGTCGCGATCTGCGAGTCGATGATGACGATGCCCAGCAGGGTGTCCGCATACAGAAGCGGCACCGCCATTGCGCTCCGGATGCCCTGGGCAATCACCGACCGGGCGAACTGGAACCGCGGATCACCGGCCGCGTCGAGCAGCAGGATACCGATGTGCTCTTCCTCGATACGCTTCACCATCGAGGTCGAAATCATGAATTCCTCGTCCGGCCGCTCCTTGCGCATGCGGGTCGCCCGTGGAACGAGGCTGCCGCCCGGCTCATACAGCAATACGACACCTCGATTCGCCGGCAGCATCGCGAAAACGCATTCGAGAATCCGCCCGAGAACCCGATCGAGGTCGATCTCGTGGCCGACGGCCTGCATCAGTTCGTGGGCGATGCGGAGCTTCTCGTAATCCCGGCGCAGGAACTCGACGTCCCTGATGGCTTTCTCGGGCTGGAACGTGCCGGATTCAAACGCGATCCGGCCTTGCACCATGCCTGGCTGTTTCGGGGTGAACACGGCCTGCATCACATGCAGGCTGTCGGGCTTCTGGAGACCTGCCGCAGGCGGCGGCACCGCCGGCTGAAACGGCATGGGTGGGCATTCTGCCTCCTCGGCTGGCAAAACACGGCGGTCTTCGATCAGAAAGACACACGACGTCCCGCCCAGAGAAATGCGCGCCCCGTTCTGGAGGGGATTTGGCGTGGAGATCCGCACCCCGTCGACGTGTGTGCCGTTCGTCGAGCCGAGATCCTCGATCTGGTACCCGTCCGGAACCGCCGTGATACGGCAGTGGGACTTCGAGATGTGGAGCTCGGGAATGCTGATCGTGTTATCCGCGTTGCGGCCGATCGTCGCTTCCCGTTCGATCTCGTATACGAGCCGCTTTCCGCGCGGCATCAACACGATAAGCCTGGCCATGGCCGATGAATCCTCTCGATTTCCAGCTCTGTCCGATCAGTCTATCACATTCGCAAACCCTGATCAGCCGCCCCCTTTTTGTCCTCGATCCCCCCGACGGCTTCCCTCAGTGGCACGAAAACAGAGCCCTGATCGGCGCCGTCGGCATCACGTTGAAGTCATTGGCAATGCCTTGGTGCTTGGGATTATGAGCAGATCGGCGGAAGAATCGCTGGAGTGTCAGGGAGAGGTCGGGGAGAGGGGGCGTTGGGGGATGAACCCTGAACGGAGCCAGTAGATTCCATCTTTGCGAAAGCCTCGAGAGATGAGTTCTTGCGCCTCGAATTCTGATGATAGATATCCGGAAAAATATATAACATCCGGAGCGAGATCATCGAAGGTGTGATGCAGACTGAACTTCATATGACCGGGCTGGAACATGCTCGGATTTTCAAACCGTGTTTCCCGAGCCTCACGGGATTTTGCAAGGAACCGGTCATTATATCCGAAAATATCGATAAGCTGATAGTCTGAAAAGAATGCCGGAATGCCCGCCCAGGTGACGGCAACGCGGGTTGTTTTGGAAATCGCAGCATTGAGGACGAGCGTGTCCCTGAGAATGGTTTGGTGGGCGCCGACGTTGTGCGGGCACGTGCGGAGGGTGAAATTTTCAAAATGATCTTTCCAGCCAGTTTCGAGAAAACCGTTACTGATGCAGATCAGAAGCAGAGAACAAAGGATGGCGAATCGTTTCCTGTGTGGAACGATGCCGGTTCGGTCCAGGCCCAGGGATGCCAGCAGAAACACGAGGGGCATCACAAATGATGTAAATCGATTGGCACCGATCGACGATTGTTCCCAGGCATCTCCACCAACCCACACGGCATATTCAAATTGGGCGAAAAGGAGAAGAGAAAGCCAACGGACCTGAGGAAGCGAGTTCCAGAATGCAGCGGCCGTGAAAGCTGCACTAAATAACAGGAGCCAGAGCGGTCGGGCAAACTCGATGAATACATCGAGCCCTCGAAGAATGCGTATTTCGAGATTTCCACCCGTCATCTTGAGATAATAGGTGTTTGGGAGAATATCGTGAAAATATCCCCACCGGAATACCAAATAGGCAAGGTTGGGAAGCACCAGAATGCCAATACCCACGAGGAGCGTGCGTCTGTCAGAGAGTCCCGAGGTTGACCAGAATGCACCGAGCAGAATGATCGTGGGTATCCACATATCCATGCGCAGAAGAGTTGCCGTTGTTCCGACCAGGGCGAGTTTGAGAAAGCTTTTGGAGCCGCCGTCGAGGGCGTATCGCAGGCCAAGGAGGAGGAGGAGGCTTTGGAAGCCCGTTTCCATTCCCTGAAGCGCCCAATGGTTGAGGGGGTAGTAGGCGGCAGTCGCCGTTACGGCCACGAATGACGCAAGGCGAAGGTCTGGCCAGTGCCGGCGCATGAACGACTCGAGGGCCCACAGGTTTGCCGCAAGGATTCCCAGGCTCAAGAGCTGGATAAACAAACTTCGCAAGGGGATGGGGATGCCGAGCGCGTTGGGAATGAGCATGAATCCGAGCCAAAGAGGATGTGTGAACCCCTCGACGGGGTCTCCCCAGCGAGCCCAGTTCAGCCCGTATCCATCGACGAGATTGCGTGCATAGGTCATCGAGATCATCGCATCATCAAACAGGCAGGTGTAACGGACATCCCCGATCAGAAATGTCGTTCGGAAGATGAAGGCCAAACCCCAGAGGAGAAAAAAAGCTGTTATGACGGGAAGCCATGACAGATGCTTGATTTCTGATTCGGAAGACTGAAAGGGGATCACCTATGACACCTTTGCGCGATTTGGAAACCTGCCGGTGCTGCCGGACATTTCAGGAAAATGCCCCGATGTTATAGAAAAGGGTTGTACGAAATTTCTCCGCGAGATAGTATCTCATCCTCGATATATGTGCAAATAGTATCATTCACCAATTGGCAGGGACCATCCGCGAAATCGAAAATCGATGGGATCGGTGACGGGCTGCCGGACGTCAGGAGGATGAGGCGAACTGGATCTCGTGGAGGCGGGCGTAGTGACCGCCCCGGGCGAGGAGTTCGTCGTGGGTTCCCTGCTCGACCAGGCGGCCGTCGTGCAGGACGAGGATGCGGTTGCAGTGACGGATCGTCGAGAGCCGGTGCGCGATGATCAGGCAGGTTCTGCCGTGCGACATCGTCTCGATGGCTTCCTGGATGGCCTTTTCGGTCTCGGTGTCGACGGCCGAGGTTGCCTCGTCGAGGATCAGGATCGGCGGGTCGGCGCACAGCGCCCGGGCGAAAGCGAGTAGTTGCCGCTGGCCCGTCGACAGGTTCGCCCCGCGCTCGTACAGTTCGCCGGAACATCCGCCCGGAAGCGCCCGCAGGAAGCCTGCCGCGCGGGCCTTCTCGGCGTGGGCGAGCACGCTTCGCTCATCGAGAGCATCGTTCCAGAGCCGGACATTCTCGATCGCACTGCCGGAAAAGATGAAGACATCCTGCTGGATGACGCCGATCCCGCGGCGCAGCGCGTCTTTCGAATAACCGTCGAGGCGGTTCCCGTCGATCGTGATCGTTCCCGCGTCGATCTCGTAAAACCGCTGGAGCAGAGATGCAAGCGTCGTTTTCCCGGCACCCGTGTGGCCGACGATGGCCACCGATTCGCCGGCCTCGATCCGAAAACTGATGTCGCGCAGCACCGGCCTCGCCGGGTCATACCCGAACACGACGCGATCGAACGCGATCTCGCCCCGCCACCGGAGCGGAGCCGCACCTTCCTCGAGCCCCTCCTCCTCCCGCTCGTCGAGAAGGGCGAACACCCGCTCGGCGGCCGCCATGGCGCTCTGGAACAGCGTCACCTTTTCGCTGATGTTCCGGATCGGAAAGAAGAAAAACTGGGCATAAGCGAGAAAGCTGACCAGCACGCCGATGCTGATTTGGCCGTTTTGCACCATCCAGCCGCCGAGCAGCATCACGATCACGATCGTCACGGCGTTGATCACCGTCACCGTCGGGGAAAAAATCGCATGGTGAAACAGCGACTGGAGCTGGGCGTCCCGATGCCCGGCGTTGAGCTCGGCAAACCCCTTCTCGCGATCGGCCTCCCGCTGGTACATCCGGATGATCTTCATGCCCGAGAGGTTTTCTGCCAGCGTCGCGTTCAGGCGGGCCAGCCGCTGTCGCACGAGACGGTACGCCGTGCGAATGCGGGACTGGAAATACACTGCCGCGACGACCAGCAGCGGAAGGGTCGCGAGCGTCGCAAGGCCCAGCAGGGGATCGAGCAGGAGCATGGCGGCCGCGATTCCCACGAGGACGACGGCGTCTCCCAGGACCACGACCAGTCCCGAGGAAAACAGCTCCCCGAGCGCCGCGACGTCGTTCGTGACACGCGTGACGAGACGGCCCACGGGGTTTCGGTCGAAGAACCGCACCGGCAGCCGCTGCAGATGCCGGAACAGGCGGGTGCGCAGTTCGAGCATCACCTGCTGGCCGACATACTGCAGCAGATAATTCTGCCCGCAGGCCGCGAGGAAGATCAGCAGCTCGAGGACCCCATACATGAGGCCCAGCCGGGTGACGGCCGCGGCGTCGCCGGCCCGGATCCCGAGATCGACGACCCGCCCGAGCACCCAGGGATTCACGAGAAACATCCCCATGCCCAGGAAAACCAGCATCACGGCTGCGATTGCCGCCTTCAGATGCGGCCGGATGAAGGGGATGAGGCGGCGCATCAGCCGCGCGTCGTACACCGTTCCGACGATCTCGTCGTCCTGGACGTAGCGATCGCTCATGGGGTGCTCCTCCACGAGTCCATGAGCTGCTGTTTCTTCCAGAGCCGGGCGTACCGGCCGCCGGCCGCCAGCAGATCGGCGTGGGTGCCGCGCTCGACGATGCGGCCTTCGTCGAGGTAGACGATGAGCGCCGCATCCTGCACCGAGGCGAGCCGGTGCGAGACGATCAGGGTGGTGCGGCCGGCCCGGACGCGGGCCAGCTCACGCCGGATCTGCTCCTCGGTGTCGGCGTCGACAGCGCTCGTCGTGTCGTCGAGCACCAGCACCGGCCGGTCGGCGGCCAGGGCCCGGGCGAGGGTCAGACGCTGCTTCTGGCCGCCCGACAGGTTGACGCCCCGCTCGCCGAGCTGGGTTTCGAAGCTCCGTGGAAGCGCCTCGATCTCGGGAAGAAGCCGCGCGATGCGGGCGCACTCCCGCGCCCGGGCGAGGTCGTTCCGGTCTTTCATACCGAACGCGATATTTTCCAGGACCGTTTCGGAAAACAGGAACGCGTCCTGCGGAACGACGCCGAACATGCTGCGAACCGCCGCCACCGGCAGATCGCACACGTCCTTCCCGTCGATGAAGATCGAGCCCGGGGGCGTGTCGAGGAGTCGCATGACGAGGTTGAGCAGGGTCGTCTTGCCGCTTCCGACCGGCCCGACGATGCCGAGCGTCTGGCCGGCCGCGACCGACAGGTCGATGCCTTCGAGCGCCGGGCGTGTTCCATCCGGATAGGTATATTTCAACTGCCGGATCTCGATCGCGCCCGTGACGGGCGGCGATGCAACCGCTTCCGGCCCGGCCTCCTCGGAGGGTTCGGAAAGGACTTCGATGCTCCGGACGAGCGAGGCCATGCCGCGCTGGGCGATGTTGATGGCCATGCCGAGGGCCGTCATCGGCCAGACCAGCTTGAGGATGTACGACTGGAACGCCACGAAGGCGCCGAGCGAGATCGCCCCGGCCAGCACCTGGCTGCCGCCGGCCCAGATCAGCAGAAAGATTCCGAGGCCCATCGCCAGCTCGAGGGCCGGGTGGAATAGGGCTTCCAGTTTCGCCAGCCGGAGCTGGTCGTCCATCAGCGACCGGCTGACATCCGTGAAAATCTTCTCCTGGGCTTCTTCACGGCGGAATCCCTTGATGACCCGGATGCCTCCGATCGCCTCCTGGGCATGGGCTGAGAGATCCGCAAGCCGCTTCTGCACCCGAACCGAGCGGGTGTGAATGCGCCGGCCGATGAGCACGACGAACAGCGGAATCAGCGGGGTGGGGGCGAGCACATACAGCGTCAGCTTCGGGGACAGCCAGAACATGATGCCGGGGATCCAGAGGAAATAGAACAGCGTATCCATGATCAGCAGAAGACCAAGGCCGAACATCTGGCGCACCTCGTCGATGTCGTTCGTCAGGCGCGACATCAGCTCGCCGGTCTTCATCCGGGTGAAATAGCCGTATGGAAGCGTCTGCACGTGCCGATACAGTCGCGCCCGCAGCTCGAAGGCGACCGCGTGGCTGGTTCCGATGAAATACTGGCGCCAGGCATACCGGCCGACCGCCTGGCCGACCGCCGCAAGCAGATACAGGCCCCCCAGGTTCCAGAGGAGCGGCATGCCGGCGCCCTTTTCCAGGCCGTCGATGGCAGCCTTGATCAGGAGGGGCGGCACGATGTCGAACGCATCCACCACGGCAAGCGAAAGGATCGCCAGCAGGAACGGGCGTTTGAACTGCCAGAGAAGATCGGCGGCGAGACGGCGCGGCGACATCGCCGGAGATCCCGGCCCGGAGCGTGTGTCGGATGCTGCTGGTGTAGTCAAGGGCGCCGTTTCCGTTTCGATTGCAGACCTGTGCACGATACCCAACATGCCCGAAAATTGCAACGCGCCCCGCCCTGTCCGCCATCTACGGAGAAAACTATAACCACCTCTATCCGAAACCTCTCCGGTGAAGACATCCACACAACCCTTGCCTCGCGTCAGGAACTCTGGTAATCTCGGACGAGAGAAACGCGATCGGCTGGTACTGATCGGAGGACGAGAGGTGAAGATCAAATTCTGGGGCTGCCGGGGCTCGATTCCCGCGCCAGGCCCGCATACGCTCCGCTACGGCGGGAACACCACCTGTGTCGAGCTGCGGCCGCCGGGCGGCGGCGTCATGATCATCGATGCCGGCTCCGGCATCCGGGCCCTGGGAAAGCAGCTCCTGAAGGAAAAGAACACCACCGAGATCCATCTGCTGCTCACGCACTCCCACTGGGACCACCTGATGGGGTTCCCCTTTTTCACGCCAGCTTATTTTGAAAAATATAATATCAATGTCTTTGGCGGTCCCAATGCGAAGAACTCGCTGCGGAACTACCTCACCCACCAGATGACCCCGCCCTTCTTCCCCGTCGAGTTCACGGTGATGAAGGCGAACTTCCGGCTCGGCCAGAACGGTTCGCATACCGGCTGCATCGCAGGGATGGATTTCGATGCGATCGAGCTGAGCCACCCCAACGGGGGGTACGGGTTCAAATTGTCGTGCGGGGGGGCGAGCTTTGTCTTTCTCACCGACAACGAGCCCGCGTTTCCCCATGCGGGCGGTCTTTCCCGCGAGAAATACGTCGAGTTCTGCCGCGGGGCCGACCTGCTGGTGCATGACGCGCAGTACACCGACGAGGAATACCGGGTCACCCGGGGCTGGGGCCACTCGACCTTCACCGACGCGACGCAGCTGGCGATCGATGCGGGGGTCAGGCGACTGGGCCTGTTCCATCACGATCCCGACCGGTCCGATGACGAGCTCGACCGGCGGGTCGACGCATGCCGGGCCATGATCACCGCGGCCTCAGCCGACCTGTCATGCTTCGCCTGTCAGGAAGGCGGCGAAATCGACCTCTCGACCCGATCCTGAGTTGCATTCCCCGGCCTCCTGTGATATCCTTCGCGCGCCGGGATGGGATCTCCCATCTCACTGGAAACCCGGCGAGCCACGGGGCGATCCGATCCCGCCTTCATCCGGCATTCATCGTATCAGTATCACAGTATCACCAAGGAGTAGAGTCATGCAGAGTCGGGTAAAATGGTTCAACAACGCCAAGGGCTTCGGTTTCATCGAGAACAACAGCGGCGGGAAGGACATCTTCGTGCACTACAAACAGATCACCGGTGACGGCTACCGCTCCCTCGAAGAGGGGCAGACGGTCGAGTTCGAGGTCGAGGAAGGCCCCAAGGGCCCCCAGGCCGTGAACGTCCGCAAGATCTGAGCAAGGAACTCGGCAAGCTTCGGGGGCGACGGCATCTGCCGCTTCGCCCCCGTTTCATTCGATGAGGAAGGAACGACATGGACGCACCCACCAGCACCAGCCTTGACCTGAACTCCGTGCAGCAGCAGCGGCTCGACGTGATCAACAATCTCCGGAGCGAAGGCGTCGAGCCGTTCGGCCACCGGTACGACCGTACCCACGACACCGAGGCGGCGAAAGCGGCGTTCGACGCCGCCGAAAAGGCCAACGGCCCGTCGGAACATTTCGAGTGGGGCCCGGTCAAGGTCGCCGGCCGCCTGGTCGCCAAGCGCGAACAGGGCAAGACCGCCTTCGGCCACCTCGCCGACATGAAGGGCCGCCTCCAGATCTACTTCCGTAAGGACGTCCTGAACGAGAAGGAGTTCGCCCTGCTCAAGCGCCTCTATGCCGGCGACATCGTGGGTATCGAAGGCATGATGTTCCGCACCCGCACCGGCGAAATCACGCTCCGCGCGACGGCCGTCACGGTGCTGTCGAAGTCGGTGAACCCTCCGCCCGAGAAGTTCCACGGCCTCACCGACGTCGAGCAGCGGTACCGTCAGCGGTACGTCGACCTGATCGCCAACCCCGAAGTGCGCGACACCTTCATCCGCCGCAGCCGCATCGTGCAGAGCATCCGCGAGTTCATGAACGCCCGCGGCTACCTCGAAGTCGAGACCCCGATGATGCACCCGATCGCGGGCGGCGCCGCGGCCCGGCCGTTCGTCACCCACCACAACGCCCTCGACATGGACCTCTTCCTGCGCATCGCCCCCGAGCTGTATCTCAAGCGGCTGCTGGTCGGCGGCTTCGAGCGGGTGTACGAGATCAATCGCAGCTTCCGCAACGAAGGCATCTCGATCAAGCACAATCCCGAATTCACCATGATGGAGACCTACCACGCGTTCGGCGACATGGAAACCATGATCGAGCTGACCGAGTCGCTCGTGGTCGAGGTCACGAAGCAGTTCTTCCCCGACCTGAAGGTGCCCTACCAGGGCAAGACGCTCGATTTCAGCCGCCCCTGGAAGCGGCTGAAGATGGTCGACGCGGTGCGCGAGGTCACGAACTGCCCCGAGCTCGATTTCAACTGCCCGCGCGAACTGGCCGCGGCGAAGGCGAAAGAGCAGGGCATCTACATCGAGCAGAACGACACCAGCGCCAAGCTCATCGTGAAGATCTTCGAGGAGAAGATCGAGTCCACCCTGCTGAATCCGACCTTCGTGATCGAGTATCCGAAGGAAACCTCGCCGCTGGCCAAGGCCAACGCCCAGGATCCGACGAAGGTCGACCGGTTCGAGATGTTCATCGCCGGCCGCGAGAACGCCAATGCCTTCTCCGAGCTGAACGACCCCGAAGAGCAGCGCATGCGCTTCGAGGATCAGCTCCGGCAGCGGGCCGGTGGCGACGATGAGGCCCACCAGATGGACGAGGACTACGTGACCGCCCTGCGGTACGGCATGCCCCCGGCCGGCGGCCTCGGAATCGGCATCGACCGGCTCGTGATGGTGCTGACCGACTCCGCCTCGATCCGCGACGTCATCCTCTTCCCGACCCTGCGCCGCACCGACAACAAGCCCAAGACGCCGGACGCCGGAACCCCGGAAAACGCCTGAACCGCCTGAACAAGGGAGGGCCGCCATGCTGACCACCGCCCTGAAACGCCTCGGAACGACCGCCGCCCTGCTCCTCGGAATCGCGGGGGGACTCGGCTCCCCCGCCTTCGCCGTCACGCCAGACGTGCGGCTGCCCGAGTGGCATGCGCTGACCGTGCACGTCACCGAATGGAATCCCGCGAAGGGTGAGGTCGCCATCGAGTCGGAGCTGCGCAGTTGCGGAGTCCCGCTCACGGATCTTTCGGCCGAACTCCACTGGCCGGAGCCGGCCCGGTCGCGGAACGGTGGCCGGCAGGGCGCTCCTGCTCTCGAGGCCGGCAAGACCTGGTCCGTCCGGCACGCGGCGGCCGGCGTGACCGTGCCCTTCGACGGCTGGCTGGAACTCGAGGTGGCGGCCCGGCCCGACGCCGGAACTCTCCGGAAAAAACTGGACGCCATCGCCACCTACACCCCGGCGATGCGCCAGGTGATGAACGCCGAGGTCGCCGCGATCTCTGCCCCTATCCCGGTCGGGCGCAGCCTGCCATTCTATGCTGATAAAAATATAGCTGTATTTATGCCAAGGGCGCTGCTGTTCACGCCCGTGGCAGGCATGGGGGAACGCGCGCTGCATCTCTGGATACCCGAAATCACCTCCCCGGCCGCCCTTGCCGGGCCGATCGGAAAACTCCGGGCGAGCCTCGGAACCGCCGGTGCGGCGCCGGTTCTCGGCGATGCGGTGAAGGCCGTCGACGAGGCGATGGCGGCCGCCGGGGACGCGGTCGAGGTGGCCTGCGGCGGTGAAAAGCCCCCGTTCCTCGTGCCCCTGAACGTGTTCCGTGAGGCGATGAGCCTGAACCGGGCCGTCCTGGCCGCCGCGAACGAGCGGGGAAGCGCGATCGCCCTCGGGCGGCTCGAACGGCTCGTCCGTCAGTCGCCGCCCGGGTTTGCGACCCCCTTCGGCTGGGCGAACCTCGCGGTGCTCCAGGCCGAGGCCGGCCTCGGGCCGCGGGCCCGGGATTCGTTCACGAAGGCTCTCGAGCTCATTCCCGCGTGGCCCCTCGTCCGCGGCTGGCGGGACGGCCTGGAGGCGAAAAAATGATCTGGTTTTTCGCGTTCAGCACGGTCGGTGTCGCCCTCTCCGCGATCATGGCGCTGTTCCGGCGCACCCTCGGCCTTCGCTGGCTCGAGTGGCTCGGCGGTCTCGCGATCGTCGGCCTGGTGGCGGGTCTGCTGATCCGCTTCGGTGGCCTGTCGAATCCCGACCGGCCGGAGGAGGCAGGCCCCCTGCGCGGATAAATCCGGATACGAATAAAACAAAACCGGCCCCGTCGAGATGACGGGGCCAGTTTGATGTCGGATCGGAAATGGATCGGAAGCCTCAGCGGCCGAGAACATCCTTCAGCGTGTTCAGGCGGGTTTTGGCAGCCTTGAACCGGGCGAGCGCCTCCTTCACGGCGGCCGGATCGGCCGGGCGGCGGCTGAGCGCCGCATTGTAGGCGGCAAAGGCGGCGAAGTATTCTTCCTGCGCGGCGGCCAGATCCATCGTGGAGCCCGTTGCCGCGGGGGATGTCGCCTCGTCGGGGGCGATCGGCGACAGGGAGGTCTGCGATGTCGGAACCTCGCTGCTGGGAACGACTTCCGGGCTGACCGACACCGAAGCCTGGATGGTCGGGGCCACGGGCGAGGCGGCAACGGCGGGCGTGCGGTTCCCGAACAGGTTCGAGAAGAAGTCGGAAATGCGTGACCAGAACGACTTCTTCGGGGTGGTCTGGGTCGAGGCGGTCGAGGTCGTCGAAGTGCCGCCCGGGATCGAACCGCGCTGCTGCAGGTAGGAGTAGAACTCGCGGCTCACCGTGTTCGAGCCGTTGTTCAGGTAATCGAGCATCTGCGACAACGACGCCTTACTGTAACCGTTCTTGTCGAGCAGCTTCGCGAACGCCACCTGGTCTGCCGGATACAACCGGATGTAGGCCCGGCAGAAGTCGCGCATCGAGGTGTGCGGCCCGGTGGCGGAAATCACGTTGAACACCTTGTCCTTGCCGCCCGGGAAGGTCAGCATGATGTCATACAGGGTCTTGCCGATGAACAGCTCGTTCCGGTTCATCTCGTCGAACGTGTTGTTGACGAGGAACGCGGTCAGGGTGTCGCTGCCGAATGCCAGGGAAAACACCTTGCCGTTGTTCTTCAGCGCCGCGAACGCATTCGCCCAACCTTCGATCCAGGCCGTGTTCGTGTTCGGAAGAATCTCGTCCAGCGTGTGGACGTTGTCCGATCCGTAGTTCAGCCCCGAAAACGAGTAGCCGCCCGGATATGCGTTCAGCATCGCGACATGCCCCATCTCGTGCAGGAAAACGAACTTCTTGCTGTCGTCGGAGCTATACTGGGTGACATGCTTATAGAGACTGATATTATATCCGGTGGTCGAGCGATACGAAGACGAAACCGCGTTGCGGTCGCTGAACTTCAGGGTGAGGGGCTGGGCCAGGCTCTTCCCGATCAATTGTGTGTATTCCCACAGGGTATACGTGCCGACCTTGTTGGTGAAATACGCCCGCCAGGGGCTTCCCGTCGGGAGCTGGTCGGGGCTGGTGACGAGCACCGACTGGTAGCCGACCTCGTTGCCCCAGGCGTCGGTGACGGCACGCTCGTATTGGAACGTCACACCGGCGAGGACCGGCCCGGCGAGCCAGAACAGAACCGCCAGTGTCAGAAGATACGGCAGAAACGGCCTTCGAAGGGTGGGCCGATGGTGCATAGATTCTCCCCGCTGTCGCAGATATACATGAATTATAAGAATGATCCGGGGGTACGTCCAGTGGAGCGGGAACGAAGAAATCTTCCCCCCTGCTGCAAACTTTCCCGGCAGAGTCGGGTATTATGAAGGAAATCACCTATCAATGGAGGCCTCCCCATGAAATTCCGAGTGCCCCGATCGATACTTGCCCTCCCGCTCCTGTTGACGTGCTTCGTGGCGTCCCCCTGGCCTGCGACCGCCCAGGACGAAGGAATCGACCTGGTCGAGCAGCCGGCGATGGGGGAGGGGGGTGTTGAGACCTTCAGCATCCAGAAGAGTATCCAGGCTCAGGGAACGACGGGCGCGGAGCTCTCCTCCGACGTCACGATCGCGGTGACGAGCGATCTGCACGTGCGCGACGCGAACATCAAGGCCAACCGCCGGATGGTGGAGGCCGTCAACCGGCTGCCCCATGTTTCGTTCGTCGCGATCACCGGCGACCTCTGTGACAAAATCGGAACCGAAGAAGAATACCAGCGACTGGAAAAGCTGCTCGCCGGCTTCGAGGATCCCATCCTGGCCGTTCCCGGCAACCACGACTTCATGTACCGCGACTATTTCAACAAAAACGGCGACAAGATCCGCGGCACCCCCGAAGGCAAACGGGCGAAGCTCGAACGGTTTCGCAAAGCGGTGAAGCTGAAGTCGATCCGTTATGCCCGGAAAATGGGCGGACATCTGCTGGTCTTCCTGCCCACCGACGAGCTCGACAGCAAGCCGCTGACCGAGCTCTCCGATGCGACGATGAAGTTTTTCCGCGAGACCCTCGCCGCGAACCCGAAAATGCCGACCATCGTGTTCTGCCATGCCCCGCTCGCGAAAAGTTACGAGCGTGAAACCAATCTCGGCGTGCTCCAGCCCGAAAACAAGATCCGGGAACTCCTGAAAGACAATCCCCAGGTGTTTCTCTGGGTTGCCGGCCATCTCCACATTCGGGCTGGCCAGAAAGATTTCCATTCCGATGCCAACAAGGTCGGCAAGGTCACGGGGATCCATGTCTCGGCCGTCACGGGGGATACGCCCTGGATCCGCCTCCTGAAGCTCACTCCCGAGGCTGCCGTCGTGCGCACCTACAACGTCGAGACGAAGAAGTTCATTCCGGCGTTTGAGCGCACGTTCAAGCACAAGGCGAGCTCCGGCACCACGCCCGGCGGCTCCGTACCGCCGAAAACGGATGACGGGCTCAAATCCCTCCAGGACCGGATCGATGCCCTGTTCGACAAGCTCGATCAACTCTACGAGAAAACCTGCAAGCTCCTGAAGAAGCTGTTCGATCTCTGATTCGCTGATTTCAATCCATTGCGCTTCCATCGACCCGGCCGTCAGGCCGGGTTTTTTCCTGGCGGTGAGACCGCCTGCCATGCCGGACAAAATTGTTCAGGGGGATGGAAAAACCCTGGAACGTTCGGAAAAGGGGGGAACATGCGCGACCGGAGATTCGTCGCCTCGCATCGAGGGGGGCCGCTGTTCATCGAAGATCACCGGCTGCTGGCCCTCTGGGCCGCAGAGTGTGCCGGCCGGGTCATCCGACGGTTCTGGAGGGATGACAATGACCGGCGGCCCTCCGAGGCCGTGGCCGGCGCGGAAGCTTGGGCTCGTGGAGAGAATTCCGTCGGTATGGCACGGAAGCTGGCCGTTGCAGCGCATGCAGCCGCTCGGGAAGCGGGGGATGCCGCTTCCGCCGCTGGAGCGCGGGCGGCCGGTCACGCCGCCGGAACGGCTCACATGGCCGACCATTGTCTGGCGGCGGCAGAGTATGCGCTCAGGGCGGTCGAGCTCGGGGGAGGCGATGTCGGGAAGGAGCGTGCGTGGCAGGAGCAGCGGCTTCCCGACGCTGTCCGTGATCTCGTGGTATCCGCCCGGACGCTCAAATGCGGGAGAAGAAGCTGATTTCGATCCTGGTGGACGTCACTCTTTCCAGGAGGATACGATCTCCTGGAGGAGATCGGGGCGGTTCGTCATGATGCCCTTGACCCCGAGCCTGATGACTTCGCGCATCTCGCCGGGCTTGTCGAGGGTCCACGCGATGACGCCCTCGATCGGCGGCTCGCCCTTGTTGAAATTGTGGATGCGGGCGAGCTTCATGTCATACTGCAGGATCTTCTTGTAGATCGAGTACCCGTTCAGCGTCGCGACCGGTCGGCCGACGGCGCCCCAGCCGAGTTTCAGTTCGATTGCCCCGGCGACGGTCGAGAATTTTTTCCAGTTGACGATGACGACCCCGGGGAGCTCCTGATCGTGCAGAAGGGGCAGATTCGATTCTGCCGCCAGCGGGGCGATTTCCGAGAGAATCGTGTGATAGGGCGACATGAGGATGACACGCTGTTCCAGGCCACGTTCGCGGATGGCTTTTGCAACGCGGGTGATCAGCGGCTTCACGAACTCGGTCTTCCCGTCGGGAATCTTGATGTCGAAGAAAACCCGCTTCAGTCGATCTTCTCCCGCCATCCAGGAGCAGAACTCCTCGATGGTGGGGATGCGTGCGGAAAGCTTGAGGCTGGTTCCCGACCGTTCCGTTCGCCACGTGTAGCCGAAATGCTCGCGGAGCTGGGCGAGGGTCAGCTCGGGAACGGGACGCCGCATGGAGTTGCCGATGTTCGGGTTGAACGGCCTCGCGAGAAGCCCCTGCTTGCCGGCCTGTCTGACGAGTGCCACGGTGGAGTTGGGGCTCCAGTCGTGCCAGATAACGACCTCGCCGTCCTTCGTCAGGGAAAGATCCGTTTCGATGGCGTTCGCGCCGAGATCGAGGGCCTTCTTGAATCCGTCGAGGGTGTTTTCGACCGCGTGCAGGGGCGCACCCATATGGCCGATGATGAGAAAATCTTCCCCCGGGGCGCAGATACGCAGATCCTCGCCGGCCGCGAAAACGGCAGCCGATGTCGCGATGAGCAGCAGCACGATGAGGAACGTCCCGGAAATCGAGGTGCGATGCTTCATACACAACTCCTCGTGAAGACGATGGATCAGCCTTATCTGACAAGTATACCCGGGTATTCCCCCCTATTAGGAGAGACTGGCTCGATCGGGCTTTCCGAGGTGCCTGACGGAGGGCTAGCGGGTAGCCGGAGCGGACAGCCGGCCTTCCTCGATCAGGCTGATGAGCCGGAGGACGAGTTCCGTGAAGCCCTTCGTGTCGACCTCGCGCGCGGGGTCGTTGATGGTTGCGGAAAGGGCGTAGGTCGGCGAGGCGGGGGCTTTCTGCAGGGCCAGGGTGTAGTTCAGCACGCCGGGCTCGGAGCCGCCCTTGAACGCCACGCGGTGCCACCGGCTCTTCTCGACGAGCCCCGGATTGATGCCCGTGGCGGGGTGCGCGCGCAGCTCGTGGATCACCCGGCACAGCTCGTCCGTCGTGACGAACCATTCGATGCTGTCGATGAACGCCGGATCTTTCGGAATATCCGAGAAGGAGACGCTTGCCGTGCCGAGGGTGGCCAGCATCTCACGGCGCTTTTCGGGGCCGGCCTTCGCGAACGTCTCGGCACGGGCCTTGTCCGGCGTGAATTTGAGCCGGAACATCTCCATCGTGGTCAGGAACGGCCGCATCCGCCCGGGGGCGACGGCTTCGACGGCTTCGCGTCCGAGAATCGCGATGAGGTGGTCGGTCGCCGTGTTGTCGCTCATCGAGATCATCAGGTTGGCCAGGGTGGCGAGGGTGACGGGGGTGCTTGCGGGCCAATCCTGGCAGATGCCCGTCGGGAGCGTTTTCAGGGCAGGGTCCAGCCGGGCCACCGTTTCGGGAAACAGGCGGCCGGCCGTCGATGCCGTCTCCAGCGCTTTCAGGACGTACAGCTTGAAGGCCGAACCGACGGCCAGGGGCCGGTCGGGCTCGAGGGCGAACAGGCGCTCCGCATCGTCGCGGCGAACGGTCACCGAAACCGTGCCCGGGAGGTTCCCGAACTCGGCGGCGAGCGTCGCGGGATCATCGTTGAAGAGGCTCCAGGCGCCGAACCAGATCATATCGACTTTTCCATTTGCATCGATATGGATCTTGCATGGCGCTTTGCCTCGCGAGAAGAGAAGGTCGCAGGACCCGTCCCGGACAGCCGCTTCCCGCAGCTCACCCAGTTTCCCGCGGTACAGATCGCGGATCTCGTCCAGCTTCGCTGCCGGTGCCAGCTTCAGCAGGCTTTCGGCGAACACGGCGTCGTGGTCCTTCACGTCGCCGGCAAAAAACATTTTCAGGACGGCGGATTCCCGTGTTCCCGGGGCTTCGGCGGAAGAGGCCGACGTGGCGACGCAGAGCAGGATGGCAACGAGGAGCATCAGGTGGCGGAGCCGGTTCATCGGTTCATTCCTCTCCGAAAAGGATCGGGGCGATTTCGGTCAGATCGGCGGAGGGCCGGGACGCCTGGCACTGCATGTAGGCCCGGTGAATCTGGTCGGGTGCCGCCTCGATCAGGAGTTCGTGCACCGAATCCCCGTCGCAGCCGAAGCTGCCGCGGAAAGCGAAGCCGGACTCGAAGGGGGGCTTGAGGGCCAGGCTGATCGAGAGGGGGATCGAATAGGCTCCGGGCGGGATCCGCAGCTCGCTCTGCGAGATCAGGGAAACGTGCGTGCCGAACGAAACCTTGCCCGTCCATTCCGCCGATTCGCCCGGCATCAGTTGGGCGGAGCAGTTTGGTCCGGGGGTTTCCATACTGCCGGAAATAAAAATATCCCTTCCGATGCCGCGCCCCGTGTTTTTGAGCAGGACCGAAAGATTGCACTCGAGGAACTCCCCTTTGACGAGGGTTTTTCCATAGAGTTTGCGATACGTGATGCGGGGCTGCGGCCGTTTGCCGAACATGCCGGCGAGAACGGCGTGCGGGACGGGCATGAAATCCGACCCGGCCCGCATGTAATACTGCACCTTGCGCACGACCTGGTGCGGGGCGAGGTCGCTCTGCGGAATGAGCGACACGACGAAGCCCTCCCCGGTGACGGGGTCGACGATCGCGTGCAGGCTCACGTTCGGCACGGGGGGGATGGTGAGCCCTGAAACGGCCCCCTGGAGCAGGCTGAGGAATTTGAGCGGATCGCTGATGGGGACGACGCGCGAGGCGACATCCCCGAAAGAGGAGGCGCGGCAGTCGATGCCCCAGACGATCACGCCGCCTTCGGCGTTGGCGAAGCCCGAGAGCGCTTTGCCGAAATTGTCGCGGTCGTGGTCCGACAGTTTGCGGCCCCGGCCGTTGTCGCTGGACCGCTTGAAATCCAAAAACAGCTCTTCGGATTTGCGGTTGTCGATGAACTCCTGAATGCCGGCCAGGCCGTCCGTGACGAGCTTGTCGAAGATTTCCCGCGCCCTGCTGATGGTTCCGATATCGTTCATGGCTTGCTCCCGGGGCATTCTACCACCCCCGCTGCTTTCGGAGAAGAAAACCCGACCCGCAGGATGCGGGAAGTGGGCCGGCGGCGCCCGGATGGCGCAGTCCAGCCGGACCCGGCCGGCCTCACGGGGCGGGCTGGGCGAAAGGGGGCCGATACCCGTTCCGGAAGGTGAAACTCTGGTGCCGGGAACGGTAGAACTCCAGGCCCAGCAGGCCGATGCGCGTGTCGATATGGATCGGAGCCCCCTTGTTCAGCTTCAGCCCCGTCGTTCTATCTATATCGAGGACGATAATTTTCCCCTTCTCGTCCCAGGAGTCGACGACGAGCTGGTGCGTTTCGGATGAGCCGCCGCTTTTCGTCCGGGAAACATGCCGGGTGATATCGATCACCGTCGTGTCGCGGCCGACGCTTTTGAGCGGTATCAGGCCGTTGAGGGTGAGGATCGAGACATAGGCGACCAGAAGGCTGAACACGACGTTGGCGAGCACATCGCCGAGGGAAACCGTCTTCAGCCTCGAGAAATCGCCCGGGGAGAGGTCCGCAAGCCGGACCGGCCGGCCGAACTTGGTGGTGCCGGTGAGGGCCTCATACGCGGTGAGCAGGAGACCGAAGATCCCGGCAAGGACCAGGATCGATCTGGGAAACGGGCGGATCAGGGTGAACCCGAACCAGAAATGATTCAGAGCGAACAGCAGGAGCGCCGGGATCACGACGGCCCTGACAACGAACGCCGGGGACTTGGTGCCCCGGCTATCTGCCATCGCCAGACCCGGTGCCGAGCCGCTCCTTCAGAATCTTCGCGAGTCCGCCGTCACGGAGGGATTCACCGAAGGCGATGACCTGCCCGGCGCCGTCGAGAAGATACATGGCGGGAATCGACTGGATGGCATAGGCCGCTCCGACATCGCTTTCCCAGCCTTTCCCATCGAAATACTGGGGCCAGGCGATGTGATGTTCGCCAATATATTTGTTCAGCTCGGCCCGCTCCTGGTCGAGGGAGATGCCGACGATCGCAAAGCCCTTATCCCGGTAGGTGTCGTATGCGGCCGTGAGATGCGGCAGCTCGGCCTTACAGGGACCGCACCAGGTCGCCCAGAAATCGACGAGGAGGAGTTTCCCGCGGAAGCGCTCGAGGGAAAGCGGCTTTCCGTCGAGAGTCGTCTTGCCAGCCGGGAACGGAGGGAAGGCGAGGCCGACCGGGTTGAGGAAGAAGGGGTTGAGCAGTCGTTTCGCTCCGGCCATCAGATCTGCCGGGCCGCTGGCGGCGATTCCCCGGAGGCGCTCCATCGTGAGGGGGGAGGGCGCGGTGCCATTCTGGACGAGCGCCTGGGCGACGGACACGACCATGTCGTCCCCGACATCCCCCTCCCAGTTTTCGGTGAGGGCTTCCACCCAGGCAAGCTGGCCGGTGGAGGCGAACAGGCCGAGCTGGGTGAAGTCGAGGAACAGCCGATGTTCCGGCTTCTCGAGGGTCAGGCGGAATTCTTCGCATTTCTTCTTGACGGGCTCGAGGCGACGGCCCAGTTCGAGCCGGTAGGCTTCGTCATCCTTCAGGCTGATGATTCCTGCCTTTGCCTCGGCTTCCAGCCCTTTCTGGATTTGTTCGACCATCTGCTGAAGGACGGTGTCGCGAAATCTGGCGACCGGTCCGGACTCATTCATCTCCAGCTCGTCGAGATCTGCCCGGTTCGCCCTCTCCCGTTCGGCCTGGACGGGAAGAAGCGATGCGAGCGACAGAGCCGCGATCAGCAGGGGGAGCTTCAGGGCGCGCATGGGGGAACCTCCGGTTTCGGCGGTTGGGGCGAGGTCTGGGGACAGCATAGATACCCTCGCCGTGCGAGTCAAGGACCCGGCTCGAGGGTGGCGATCGTTTCCCTCGCGATGTCGGCGAATATCCCGGAAGCGTTCGGGCGAACTGCTTTCCAGAGGGCGAGAGAGCGTCTCGCCCGTTCGGGAAGGATGCGGCCCTGGAAGCTGGACTCGGTCCGTTCGATCCATTTCGGGAAGTGTGCCGTGCCGGGGATGCGCTCGGTGATGAAGAACCCGTCCCGGGCGAGGAGGAAAAACTCCAGGAGCCGGCTGTCGGGATGACACCGTTCAATAAAAGCTGGTATATTTATGCCGATATTGTCGGATTCTCCGAGAACGAACAGGTCTATGGCCGGCCTGCATCGCTCGGTGAAGGCATCCATCTCCCGGTAATTCCCGTAGATGATTGCGGCTTCCCGGGCGCTTTCGAGGGATTGCCCGAGCGCGGGATCCCGCAGGATCTCCACGGCCTTCACGAAGCACCCTTCCAGGAGAGGTTCCGGCATCGATGCCACGCGGCTTCTGAAGACCCGATTGAGCGAGTCGATCTCGTGCCAGATCCGCGCGGTGGCCGGTGAGTCCTCTGCCGCGGCGGGAAACACCCCCAGGGCCAGCGCAAGGAACAGCAGCGGGAGGGTTTTCATCGGGCGCGTCACGGGGCGGGGCTTTCCACGCGGGAGATCCAGCGTTCGAGCAGCTCGGCGGCTTTTGCCGGGTCATCCGCTTTCGCGATGCCGAAGAGTCGGCTGCCGGATTGCCGGATGATCACGTTTTTGTAAAGGGGGTCCTGCACGGACAACGCGTCATGGGTGCCTGAGGCGGAAGGTGCGGCGGGCTTGCCACCCGGCTGAAGCCCCGAAGCCGCGTAGGCGTCGAGGCAGGCCGCAGCCGAGGCGGGGGAGTCGGTGAAAACCACAAACAGCTTGACCGGCTTCCCGTCCAGGGTTGCATCCGCCGTGAGTCCGCGGGGAAAAAATCGATAGCCCAGCAGGCTTTGCGTCACGAACTGCTCGGTGCGGGGGACCGATTCCCCTGCGCGGATGATGGCGAGCTCAGACGGCCAGGAAGCCGGTGACGGGAGCTTCGCCGCGGCCGCGTTCGCGCAGCTCTGCAGGACGTCTCTCGTCGGATGGACCCTGCCGGATGAGGTGATGCGGACGAAATACCGGTCCTGGAAGAATGACACCTGGGTGTCCGAGCTCTCGCCCTCGACCCCGGGGCCCGTCGGCAGGGCCTCGGGATTGCGGTACCTCGAGTAGATGCCGAATGCATCCAGCGGTGAACCCATCCGGTAGATATCGACCGCGACTCCGGATTTTGGTGTATTCATGTCGATATAATATCCGGCGACGGCTTCTTCGAATCCGTAAGGAAGATACAGCTCCGCTTCCCCGTTGATATGCTCATACAGCGTGTCACGACCGAATGTTTCGGGCGTGCCATCGACCTTCCAGCCGGGGTGGAACCCCTCGTCCGGGAGACAGGCGGCGAGGGCCGTCTCCGTTGCCTGGGCGATACAGGGCGCGCCGCCGGCCAGGAGGAGAAAAAGAAGGGCCACCGTCGCGGTTGTGCGGAGAAGCGGGAAATGCCGGAATTGCTTCATGATGCCGTCATCCCAGGAGCGCACGGGCCGCGCTCATCCGAGAGGCGATATCGAGGCCGTGGGCGCAGGTCGCCACGCAGCCCGGACAGCCGGCACAGGTGCGGGCCGTGGCTTCCGGATCGAGTCCGTCATAGGTGGCGCGAGCCAGTTCAAGGCTTCCATAGCCTTCGGCATACATCAGGCTGCGGTTGACGACGCTGATCGCGACGCGGTTCGGGCAGGTTGGTTCGCAGCGGGCGCAGAGCCGGCAGTAGTAGCCGCTCACGGCCTTGGAATACCGTTCGAGCCGCTCGATGTCTGCCGATGAGAGTTTCATCCCCATGACCGACAGGTCCTCTTTGAGCATCGCCATGTCCCGCATACCGGGAATCGTGGTTGCGACGTTCGTATCCGCGAGCACCCACCGGAGGGCCGCCTGGTGCTGGGTCGTGGTGTCTCCTGCCGGGACCTGGTAGCCCCCCATCTGCGTCTTCATCGCGATGATCCCGATGCCGGCAGAAGCGGCCCGGGCGATGGCCGTCTTCAGCTCGGGCGGGCTCTGGAAATTGTAGGCGACGAGAACCGTGTCGAAGAACTTGTCGGGATCGTCGACCACGGCATTGATGACGTCGGCCTGGTCGGTGTGGGTCGTCACCCCGAAGAACCGCACCTTGCCTTCCTTGCGCAGGCCGGCGAGCGCCGCGCGCACGTTCCGGTCGAGAAGGCGGTCCCGGTTCGCGTTCGTGACGTTGTGGAGCTGGATGATGTCGATGTGGTCCGTCTTCAGGCTGGCGAGGCTCGTCTCGACATCGTCGATGATCGCCTCGGGGGTGACGGATTTCCCTTTCGTCTTGGTCGCGAGGATCACCTTGTCGCGCCGGCCCGTGAGGGCCTTGCCGACGATCTCCTCGTTGCGGCCGTTCATGTAGACACGCGCCGTGTCGAGGTAGTTGATTCCCATGTCGATCCCCGCCCCGATCACCTCGGGCTCGGGCGTGAGCATGGCGCCGAACCCGACGATCGTCACCTGGAGCTTGGTGCGGCCCAGGGTGCGGTACACGGGAACCGGGGGAAATGCGTCGGCCGCCGTTCCGGATGCCGGCGCGGCACCGTCGAGACGGCTCAATCCCGTGGCCAGGGCGGCCGTTCCCAGAGCGGTCAGCTTCAGAAAATCTCTGCGTTTCATGCGGCTCTCCTCTCATCGCGGCGCTCCGGCGCCGTCGTGTCATTTTAGCATGCCCACCTGCCGGATTCCCACCGCCGCTTCCCTCCCGTGCGCCTGGCCCGGCTGGCCGGAAGTCTGGACGGGATCGGGGAAAGCTGGTATCATGCACGCTCCGATATGGATATGTCTTCGTGGATCGTCGTTCTGGGCATCTCCTTTGCGCTGGGGTGCGACGCGTTCGCCGTCGGGCTTGCGGTGGGAACGCGCATGCCCGAGCGCCGGGCGCGGTTCCGGCTCTGGTTCCACTTCGGGCTGTTCCAGTTCCTCATGACGATGGGCGGCTGGCTTGCCGGGCGGGTCATCATCCCGTATGTCGAAGCATGGGACCACTGGATCGCTTTCGGCCTGCTCGCGTTCATCGCCTTGCGGATGCTCAACGAGAGCTTCTCCACGGAACAGGAGTCGGAAAGCGGCGAGACGGTCCGCAAGGACCTGACGCGGGGCTGGTCTCTGGTGGCGTTGTCCTTCGCCACGAGCTTCGATGCCCTCGGCGTCGGGTTCAGTCTCAGCATGACGGTCCGTTCGCTGCTCTGGGAAAGCGTCTGCATCGGTTTTGTCGCCGCCGCCATGACCTGGGCCGGCCTCCGACTGGGGCGAACCCTTTCCCTGCAATTCGGGAAACGCGTCGAAACCGTCGGCGCTATTATATTGTTTGTTATAGCACTCAAGCTCCTGTCGATCTGACGGGGCGTTGACAAGGCAAGGGGAGGCCGTCATGGCGAACAAACTCATCATCATCGGATCGGGGCCGGCCGGGTTGACCGCCGCGATCTACGCGGCACGGGCGGGCCTGGCCCCTCTCGTGATCGAGGGCTTCATGGCGGGCGGCATGCCGGGCGGTCAGTTGATGACCACCTCGGAAGTCGAGAACTTCCCGGGCTTTCCGACCGGCATCCTGGGGCCGGAGCTGATGGCGAAGATTCGCCAGCAGGCGGCGCATTTCGGGGCCGAATTCGTCACCGAGGATGTGAGCGAAGTGAACCTCACCCGCAAGCCGTTCACGGTCAAGACATCTTCGAAGACGCTCGAAGCCCATGCGCTGATCGTCGCGACCGGGGCAAGCGCGAAGAAGCTCGACATCCCGTCCGTGCAGACGTTCTGGGGCAGGGGCGTTTCGGCCTGCGCCACCTGCGACGGCGCGCTGCCGATGTTCCGCAACCAGGTGCTCGCCGTCGTCGGCGGCGGCGACACCGCGATCGAGGAGGCGACGTTTTTGACCCGGTTCGCTTCGAAGGTGCTGCTCATCCACCGCCGCAACGAGTTCCGGGCGAGCAAAGCGATGCGGGACCGCGCCCGCTCCCATCCGAAGATCGAGCTGGTGCTCGACTCCGTGGTGGAGGAGGTCGTGGGGGACCGCGCGATGACCGCGCTGCGCGTGAAGAACGTGAAGACGGGTGCCGTAACCGAGATGCCTGCCAAGGGCCTGTTCATGGCGATCGGCCACACTCCCAACACCGCCTTTCTGGGCGGCCAGCTCGCGGCGGATGAAACGGGCTACCTCGCCGTGAAACACCCCTCGAGCCTCACCTCCGTCGAAGGCGTCTTCGCCTGCGGCGACGTCATCGACCCCCACTACCGCCAGGCCATCGTCGCCGCCGGCTCCGGCTGCGCCGCCGCCCTCGACGCCGAACGCTACCTCGCCTCCACCCACCTCGGCTGACAGCACCCTCTCAAAATTGTCGTCGCCCTTCGCTGCAGAAGTCAGAACCAGCAGAGGGGCAACGGCAACCTGTCTTTCAAACCCGTCGAATTCGACGGGTTTGGAAGGCAGGCAAGCCTCAACACCTTCACGCTCAAACCGAAGCGATGGTTTGAATGCACGGGGCCAAATCCGCTCAACGGTTTCTACGAGATTTTGAGAATGGGTACTACGATACGTCGAATGCTCGAATTATTTTTCGATGTATGCTACCCTTCACCCAACGAACACGTCAGGATCGCAACATTCTGAAATGACAAAATCGCGTGTGGATGAGCGGAAAGCTGCGCGGGAACCATCAAAGCCTCCTTATAATGCCGACATGGTTGCCGGTGCTCTCTTGGAGCGGGAAAGCCGGATTATCGCCAAGCTCCTCCTCGACGGGGTAGGGCAAGATTCTTGGCGCGAACGGCTTTTGCAGGATAACCCCCTCCAGAAACGGAGCCTGAAGACGATCTTGCGACAAGCTGGGCTCGTTCGGAACCGCCTCGACCTTCTCGATGCGGCAGGCTGGCGGCTGATCGTGCGCGGGGCCTCTGATACCGTCAGGCAACTGCTTCTTGCCGCCTGTATCAAGCACAACAGGCTGCTGGGAGACTATCTGCTCACCGTCGTCAGAGAACACATCCGGTTGTTCGAGAAGACGTTGAACCCTCGCGCATGGAGCACCTATATCGAAGAGCTCGCGCATCGCGCTTCGGTGGTGGCGACGTGGTCTCCTTCGACGAAACGGAAGCTGGGGCAGGTGACACACAAAATTCTCGCCGAGGCTGGGATCATCGACAATTCCAGAAGCCGGAAGTTCATTCCCTTTTTTCTCTCCCCCGAGGTGGGCTCATACCTTGAGAACCGCGATGAAACCTATATCTTGAAGTGCCTGGAACTGACATGAAAACTGAGTTGGAAAAGCGGCTGAATCAGATCCTCCCTCGCCTGACCTCCCCGGAACTGCTTACCAATACCGGCCTCGGCAATGAAATCGGATTCTATATATTCGATTACCCCGCCGAGAATGAACTCGATGTCAGGGAGCATATAACCCACCTCCTGAAACAGCTTGAAAAGAAGCATTCAGACATCAAGGTGAAGCACGTCAACCTGTTCGAGCTGGTCATCGACTACCTCAAGTCACGGAACCTCCTCGATAAAGCCCTGAAGATCGAGCGCGAGAAGGGAGACGCCGAGTTGCTGAAAGCCCTCCAGTCACCGCTCCACGTCGAAAAACTCGCGGACTGGTTCGGTCAGAGTGTACAGCCGCAATCCTGCGACCTTGTTCTCATCAGCGGCGTGGGCAGTGCGTATCCCCTTATCCGCAGTCATGGGCTGCTCAACAACCTCCCTCGCATCATGGGAAGGGTTCCGCTCGTCGTATTTTATCCCGGCAAATATGATATGCAGTCCCTGAGGCTGTTCGGCAGGCTTTCCGACAACAACTACTATCGCGCGTTCCGTTTGGTGCCGTAGGCGTCACACACACGAAGAGAGAGAGCATCAATGAATATCAAAGACATCTTCAGCAAGGATCTGTTCCGCCCCATCAACGGCGTGGTCAAGGCCGACCAGCAGGACGAAGCCATCGTCTGGCAGGAACTCGATGAATATGTCGTTACACGCGAACTGGACAAGCATTTCCGGCTTTTCTTCGACTCTTACGGGAAGTCCATCGGGAACCGCGCTGATCCGACCCTGAGCGGTCGCATGGGGGTCTGGATCTCCGGCTTTTTCGGGTCGGGCAAATCCCACTTCCTGAAAATCCTCTCCTACATTCTCGCCAACCGAAAGGCGCACAGCCCAGACAAGCAGGAAGAACGACCGGCAATCGCGTTCTTCAAGACGAAGTTGGGATCAGACCCCATGTTTCTTGCCGATGTCACCCGCTCTGCTCAAGCCGGTGCCGATGTCGTTCTCTTCAACATCGACTCCAAAGT
>JAKQOH010000111.1 GCA_029565415.1 Candidatus Rifleibacteriota bacterium
CGCAAGACCGAGGCCCGTGCCCTCGTACCTGCGCGTCAGCGTTCCGTCGATCTGCCTGAACTCCTCGAAAATATGCGGAAGCTCCCTCGGATCAATGCCGATACCGGTATCGTCCACCGATACAGCCGCGCCCGATTCCTCCGAGGAAACGGTTATCGTCACGCCGCCCCGTTCGGTGAACTTCACCGCGTTTCCGATGATGTTCTGCAGAATCTGGTACACCCTCGACTCGTCGCTCTCGATATGGGGGATGTCTCCCTCGATGACGAGCTTGAGGCCTATGCCTTTGTCCTCGGCAATCTGCTCCAGGTTGTCGACGATCACGCGGACGATGCCGACGAGCGAAAGCGGCTTGATCTTGAGGTCGATCCTTCCGGCCTCGATCTTCGAAAGGTCCAGTATGTCGTTTATCAGGGACAGCAATTTGCCGCCGTTGCGGTCGATTATTTCGAGATATTCCATTTCTTCATCCGTCAGGCGGTCCTTCCCCTGCAGGATGAGCACGTGTGACAGGGCCACGATCGAATTCAGCGGCGTCCGAAGCTCATGGCTCATATTTGAAAGGAATTCGGTCTTGAGCTTGTTGGCCTCCTCGACCTTGAGCCTCTGGTTCTCCAGCTCCGTGTTCTGCTTCTGGACCCTCTCGCTCTGGTGCTTGAGCTCCCGGGCCTGGGTTATCAGCTCCTCCTTCTGGTTTTCGAGGAGCTGGTTTTTTTCAGAAAGCTCCTTTGCGAGCCTTCTTGACTCCTCGTCTGAGAGTATGTTCGAGAAGGCAGTGTTCATTACCGGCCGGACCTGGTTCAGTATCGTCGCTACCTCGACCGGGTACTCGGTGAGTGTCGCCAGGGAAATGATGGCCACGGTCCTGTTGCTGACGATGACCGGGATGGTCATGATCTCCTTGGGCACGATGTCGCCGATGATTGTGCGCATGCGCACCATGGATTTCTCGGAGATGTTCCTTGTAACGGCTATCTCACGGGTCGCCAGCACCCTCCCGAATTCGCCCTCAAGCCTTCCGGCATGGAATGTCTCGAGCGAGCCGATGTCGAGGCCGATCGAAGTGACATGGTTGAATTCGCGGCCGTCGGGAGACAGCATGTAAAAGGCGCCGACGCTCGATTCGGTCACCTCGACGAATTTTCTGAGCACGCTCCTGCTGAATTCATCCAGGCTCAGGGTCGAGACCATGACCTGTATGATGTCGGAGCTGATTTTCTGGACATTGAGCTGCGAGACTATGATTTCGGTCATCCTGTTGAACGATGCGGCCATCGCGCCGATTTCATCGTTCCCGAAGGGCAGAGATCTGGCGGTGTAGTCGCCGTCCGAAATCCGTTCCGCTGCGCGGGCGACGGATTTCATCGGTGCGGAAATCCATACAGCAACACCTCTTGCCGCGAAAAATACTGCGGCGGCCAAGGCGATCGAAAGGCCCGCCATCAGCGAGAGCAGCGTGTAAACCGGACCGTATGCCTCATCTGCGTCCTTTTTAACCACGATGCCCCATCCGAGACGAGGGATGTGCCGGTATGCGGCCAGTACCATTTTCCCGCGGTAGTCCCTGCACATGGCCACCCCCGACCCGCCCCGTACTGAGGCAAGTGATGCCTCATCGCGAAGTTTTTTCGATATCAGGTAGCCGTTCTGCCCCCGGAGCGGGCTCATCGCCGAGAGATCCCTGTTTACCAGCTGGATTTCGCCCGACTTGTCCAGATCATCGTGCTCGAGAAGGAGCCCGTAGATCGAGCGTTCGAGATTGATGCGGGCCACGAGCAGGCCGAATGGTTTTTTCGCGCCCAGCCCGGATGGCCCGAGAGGCAGTGCAATCGTCATTGTGGGGATGTTCAGCCTGCTGGAAAAATATATGCCGCGGATCGCGATATCGCCGCCGGCTCCCGAATCGACGAGATATTCCCGGTGCAGAAAATCTATGCCCACGCCCTTGCTGTCGGTCGAATATACGGTTCTTCCGGTCCGGGCGCTGACAATGAATATCTCGCGGTAAACCGAGTTGTTTTCAAGGTAGGAGTTCAGGACCCACGAGAGCGCGCCCGGGTCGGTCCCGGCAGGCCGTGCGCCGACGCACAGTTCCCGCGCCGGGGCATAGAGGTCGTTCAATCTCGACATGGTCTTCAGGTCGCCCTCGATGCGGTCTACGATGGCGATGATTTCCCGGGTCCTGTCGTCCCTGATCGACTCGATGATCCCGGTCTCCCTTTCATGAACATGCATCCAGAAAAAGACAATCGAGGGGATGCAGAACACGAGACAGGCCAATCCGAAAAAGATACAAGACCTGACAAGGAGCCTCGATTCGATCGATCTGTATGTTGAGCCTCTTTTCATTGAGTATCGTAGACGAATTATTTTTTCTGTGCTTCCAGGGCGAGTTTCACGATGTAGGAGATA
>JAKQOH010000125.1 GCA_029565415.1 Candidatus Rifleibacteriota bacterium
AAAACCAGAGAGGAACGAACGCCTGGCCCCCCCTTGTATCCAGTATGCGCCGCAAACTCCATGGTTGAAGACGCTCAGGATTTCATCTGCGTCATCTGTGTCATCTGTGGATCGGTTCTTTTGACGAAACCCACATACCAGACACAGAGACACAGAGATTTTTCCTTCCACCTCGCAAATAGCCTGTAGGGGCGGGTTTCAAACCCGCCCGGGAAATCGATCACGACGAATATCCTCCACGGTTCCTTCGCTTTTCATGCTGTTCATCCGCGACATCCGTGCCATCTGTGGATGCGTTTCCCGCCGTGAATGGCATCGCGCAGGCAACCAGGGCACAATGAACGGAGCCGGACGCGAACGAAGGTGCTTGAAACTTTTCCCCGGAAATGGGGTAGAATAAGCACAATTCGTCATGGGGAGAATCGCGTATGAACGTCAGACGTCTGTTCGTTGCCCTGCTTGCTTTGCTCATCCCCTTCGCTCCGACGGCCATCGCGGGTGAAAACCCGTTCTCCGGCCAGGGTGTCGAGGTCACCGACGACGGGAAGACCGCCGCCGCACCGGCGTTGCCGCCCGTGAAGGATGGCCAGAAAGTCCAGGGAACGGTCGATGTCGAGTCTTCCCTGAACGTGCGTTCCGGCCCCTGGGGCGAAGTCATCGGCTCGCTCGGGCCCGGCTCGAAGATCACGATCGTCGGCCAGCTCGGCGACTGGTACAAGATCGAGTACAACGGAAAGACGGCGTTCGTGCATTCCACCTACGTCAAGCGTGCCGGCGAAGCTCCCAAGACCCTCCCGACCAGCGGTTGGGTGAACACACCTCTCGGCCTCAACGTGCGCCGCGTTCCCAACGGGGACATCATCGGCACTCTGAAAGACCAGCAGGCCGTCGAGATTCTTGGCGCCACGAAAGACTGGTACAAGATCAAATACGGTGACAACGAGGCCTTCGTTTCCCGCAAATACATCGACACCGATCAGCCCAAGGCCAAGCCGGCGGAGGCGACCAAGGTCGAGTTCACCGGCTACGTCAATGCCGACATCGGTCTGAACGTCCGCAGTGCTCCCTGGGGCTCCATCGTCGGCTCGCTTCCTGACGGGGCATCGGTGCGGGTCATCGGGAAAAAAGACGACTGGTACCTGATTTCCTATCAGGGCAAGACGCGGTATGTCCACGCCGACTACATCACGAAGAACAAGCCTTCGAGCTCGAGTTCCTCGTCGTCCTCTTCTTCTTCGAGCAGCTCGGCGGCATCGGGATCGCTCCAGCAGCGGATCGTGCAGGAAGCGCGAAAGCTCGTCGGCAGCACCAAGTTCCGCACGGCCGACGTGAATTACGGCACGCTCGCCTGCGCCAAGGTCGTCACGACGGCACTGAAGAATGCCGGCGCCCTCGACCGGGTCTCCCTCAACTGCCGTGAAACCGTGAACATGCTCCACGCCAAGGGCTGGAAGGACGTCTCGGCGCCCCCCTACAAGGAAGGCGACGTCATTCTCTGGAAGACCTACGACTACACCGGCGACGGCGTGAAGGATCCCGACACGCACATCGGCATCATCGTCAAGGAAGGCAACAGCTACATGGCGATGAACAACTCCTCCCGCCTCCGCACGCCCCGCATCACCGAACCCTCCGCGATCGGCCCCGTCACCCGCGTCATGCGGAAGAGCTGATCGACCGCCCTCCGAAATCCAACAATCGAGGAACCTATGCGTCTCGCCTCTCCATGGAAACAAGCGGTTCTCGCCCTGATTGTTCCCGGCTTCATCGCATCCGCGGCTCTGGCGGCTCCGGCCGGGTGGGCGCTGAAATACGGCACCGGCCCGTCCGATGTCGGCTACTACAACGCCAAGGTCAATCCGAAGATCGAGGAAGCGAGCCCGCTCGGCCCGCTTGCCTTCCGTGTCGTAGGCGGCGACCTCTGGATCGCTGACTCGATCGGCGGCCGGGTGCTCCAGCTCGGCCCCACCGGGGCGGTGAAGGCCGCGATGAGCGTTCCGGGCGTCGGAACCGACACCCTGCTCGAAGACCTCGCCCTGACCGGCTCGACCCCGGGGAAAACCGATGCCGTCTGGGTTGCTGACGGCGCCGATCTCTTCGTCCGCAAACTCGCCGTTCCCGCCGGAACGGAGATGATGCGGGTCGGCGGTCGTGGAGAGAATCCCGGCCAGTTCGCCCAGATCCACCAGGTGGAAACCGGTCCGACCGGGAAATTGTATGTCGGTGACTATGGCAGGTCCGTGATCGCCGTTTTCTCCCCCGAGGGAAAGCTCCTTCGCGAACACCCGTGGGAGCGTTCCGGCTTCGCAATCGATGATCGTGACCGGCTCTCGACCGTGGCGTTCATCGACGGGGCCGGGTATGTCTGGCAGCGGTACGATGCCGAAGGACGGCTCGAACGGTCGGTGCATCTCGGGCTCCAGGCCCTGCAGAATCCGCGTGTCTGGTGGAACGAAGCCGACGGCGGCCTGAGTGTCTCGTTCATTCCCGCGGGCGGCTTCCGCGGCTCCGTGACGATGCATGTCTTCTCCGCCGACGGGGCGGTTCTCCGGAAATACCCCATCCGGCCGGCAGCCGGCATGAACCGATACGTCGACCGCGACGGCTCCGCCTTCTGGACGGCCGCCGCCGATGTGGATGCCGCTCCGGCCGGAGCGTTCCGCATCGAGTCGCTGAAGACGGACGGGGAGGCCCGCCCGGCCGCGAAAAAGCAGGCGGCTGACCCCTGGGCTGCCCTGAAGATCACCCGCGAAGCCGTAGTGAAGTTCCCAGGCGTCGATCCCTCGACGCTGATCGGTATCCGGACCGAAGGCCCGAACGGCTTCCTGCTGGCCCGCGACGGCGCTCTCACGACGTTCGATCTCGCATCGGGGAAGACCACCCCCGTTCAGCCGCTCGCCGGAGCCGGCACCAGACTTCTCGACTTCGCCCTGGTTGTCGGAAAACCGGTCGCCCTCGATGCGTCCGGCGCCCTGATCGGTGCGAAGCCGGCGAACTGGCCAGCCGGCCCCTTCGCCGCCTGCCGGATCGACGCGTCCCAGGGCGAGGCCCTTCTCACCGGCGGAACCCGGAGTTTCTTCCTCGCCGGCACTGCCACCTCGGCCGTCGAACTCCCTGCGACCTGCCTGGCCATGCCCATCCGTGAAGGGTTCCTCTGGAACCTGAAGCGGCCCGGCCTGCGCGCCTGGGAAGCCCTTCTGACGGATGGCTACGGCAACCTGATGAAGCGGGTGTCAAAGTTCACCACCGAGTTCGATCCCACGGGACTCACCTTCGGTCCCAACGGCCCCGAGGGCGAGCTGCTGATCTCCTGTTTCGGCGGCACCGCCCGTGAAGTCTCGCTTCTTGGCCAGAACGGCCGGATGCTTTGGAAACTTCCGATGCAGAACGCCGTCGTTCCTCGCGACCTGGGATGGGACCAGGAAGGCAACCTGCTCGTCCTCGAACGGGACGGGGACGGGCTCGTCCTGAACCGGATCACGTTCGCCGTCCCCCAGGGCTGAACCCCGACCGAACCGATACCGCCCCGCACCGGAAGGTGCGGGGCGGTATCGCTTGTGATGTATATTATAAAGTATTGTAAATCAGGAAAGAGGCGCGTTCGGCGATGAACGGGGCGCATTCGGCCGTTGCGCGGGCTTCGATCTCGGCAGGGGGCTTGCCGCTCAGCAGATGCTCGCGGAGCCAGGCGTTTCCGGCGAGATGGTCGAAAAAGGGGTGGGGCAGGGTGGCGCGGCCGGGGAACTCGACCAGGCCCGGATGGGTCCGGAGCAGGGCATGGAGCGACCGGATGCCGATGCCGACGGCGTTTGGAAGGATCGGAAGGGAGGTGTCGAGGCGGATTCCCCGGCATTCGATCCCTTCGAATTTCGAGAAGGTGGGCCGGAATGTCGCGGCCGAAACGGAGACTCCCGGCGGGAGCAGCGGCGAAAGGGCTTCGATCCAGAGTTCCGGGCGGGCCCAGGGGGCGCCGAGAATCTGGAAGGGAGCGTCCGTGCCGCGGCCTTCCGAGACGTTCGTTCCCTCGTAGAGGCAGGTTCCGGGGTAGAAGCGGGCCGTATCGGGCGATTTCATGCTCGGCGAGGGCTGGACCCAGGGGACGCCGAGCCGTTCGAACGGAACCCCCCGGACATACTCCCGGCAGGCCCAGACCGTGAGCCCGGCCGGCTTCGGCAGACGCGCGTTCCACCAGCGGGCCAGTTCGCCCGGGGTCAGACCGTAGCGCAGGGGCACCGGGAGATGGCCGACGAAGGAGCCGAAGCCCGGGGAAAGCATCGGCCCCTCGATCTCGAGGCCGCCGAGCAGATCGGGCCGATCGAGCACATGGAATGGCAAACCCGCTTCGGCTGCGGCCTCAAGAGTGTTGCGCAACGTCGAGATGTAGGTGTAGAAACGCACGCCGACATCCTGGATATCGAATACGAGGGCGTCGAGGCCGTGCAGATCGGCAGGCGCCGGCTTCTTCTTCGGGCCATACAGGCTGAAGATCGGCACCCCGAGCCGGGGATGGACCGAGCTGTCGACGGCTTCCCCGTCGGGGGCGTCGGAGCCGAATCCATGCTCGGGAGTGAAGATCGCGGCAAGGGTGGCGTGGGGATGGGCGGAAATCCGGTCTGTCAGATGGACGCCGTGCCGGTCGCGGCCCGTCGCATTGGTGACGAGGCCGATTCTGCCGGTGGCGTGGGGCGACTCGAGAAAGGCTTCGAGACCGTAGTCAAACATGGCGGGCCTTGTGCCGGCGCAGATACTCGGCGACGAGATACAGCGAACCGGTCACCAGGATCGAGCCGGCGCGGGAGCCTGCCACGAGGGCCGCATCGAGCGAATCATGCGCGTTCCAACGGCTGTCGGACGCGAGAATGCGGCCCACTTCGGCGGCCGGAATCGCCCGTGGGGTGGGTGGGGAGACGTAGGCCAAGGTATCGGCCCGGCGGGCCAGTTCGGCGGCCATGCGCGGGTAGGGCTTCTTCTGGAGCGCCCCGAAGATCAGATGCAGCGGGCGGGGTGGCGGAAAGGCATCGAGATAGGCCAGAAGGCTTTCGAGACCCTCGTCATTGTGAGCCCCGTCGAGAAGCACCGGCGGAGAGCCCTCGTGCCACTCGAGCCGGCCCGGCCATCGGACGTTTTGGATCCCTTCGGCGACGCTTTCCGCCGGGATGTCGAAGCCGCGGCTGCGCAGGCAGTTCACGACTTCGAGGGCGATCGAGAGGTTTGTTACCTGGTGCGCCCCGGGCAGCGGGAAGAAGATTTCCCCATCGGCGCCTTCGAGCTCGAGACGATGACCCCGTGCCGTGCTTTTGACGAGGCGGAAGCCCTTTCCGGGAGCGACCCGGTGAAGGGGGATTTTCTTCCCCGCGATCGCGGACTCGAACAGGGCGAGGATGGCCGGATCCTGCTCGCCCGTGACAAGGGGCACTTTCGGCCGGATGATCCCCAGCTTCTCGCGCGCGATCGAGGGCTTGTCGGGGCCGAGCAACTCCTGGTGATCCGTTCCGATGTTGGTGATGACCGACACCTCGGGATGGACGATGTTCGTCGCATCGAGGCGGCCGCCGAGTCCGACTTCGACGAAGGCCAGATCGCGTTCTGTTTCGCGAAACGCCCACAGGGCGAGAGCGGTCACGATCTCGAAGAAGCTCGGGGCCCCGATCGAGGGCTCGCGATCCATCGTCGTCACGATCTCCTGGAGCGTTTCGACGCCCCTGATCCAGAACGACTCGTCGAGCGGTTCTCCCTGGATGCGGATGCGCTCGGAGAGCTCGACGAGGTGCGGGGAAACGGTCGAGCCGGTCTGGTAGAGGCCGCCCGCGACAATGATCGATTCGAGAATGGCCGTGACCGAGCCTTTGCCGTTGGTGCCTCCGATGACCACGCAGGGCACGTCATGCTGCGGGTTGTCGAGCTTGTCGGTGAGGTATTCCATGCGGTGGAGGCCGAACGGCCCCGTGATGAAGTCGCGTCTGCCGATCCATTCGCGTGCGGCTGAAAAGTCCATTGCTGCGGTCCCTGGCCCGAAAATATGCCTCATCAGAAGCGTGGCTACTATATCAGAAACGCGGATATCCGAAAAGATTCCGGTTCCGCTCACGTCCTGAACGGCCAAATGGGGATCGCCGGGAAATACGAGAGCCCCGAACCACAGATGCCGCAGATTTCGCAGCTCTCCTTCGATGTGTTTCTTTCATGGAATCTGATCCGATTCTAAAATCCGTGGATCTGCTGTTTCAGGCGATGAGGTTCGCCCCGGGGGTTATCCGGAACCTTGAATCTGCCGATGCATCTATGGTACGATGCGTTTTTCTCATTTGCGGGAGTAGGTCATGATGAAACCTGAAGAACTGAACCCTCTCGAACCGCGGGAGCCCGACGAGAGCCCTCTCGAGAGCGAAGAAGAGGAAGAAGAGTCCCTTTCCGTCACCCAGTGGCTGATCGGCTGGCTCTGGTTCCTGTTCAAATGCGGATTTGCCTTGACAGTCATCGCGATCGTCGTCGTCACGGGCGCCGTGATCGGGATTGTCAAAGGCTTTTCCGAACAGATTCCGATCGTCTCGGATCGTTCCTATCGGCCGAACCTGACGACACAACTGTTCGACTGCAAGGGCCGGCCTCTCGCCAAGCTGCATGCCGAGGAAAACCGGACACGGATTCTGGCTGCAAACGAGATTCCCGTGATCATGCGTCAGGCTGTCGTCGCGATCGAGGACGAGCGGTTCTATCAGCATTACGGCATCGACATCGTGGGCATCACCCGTGCCATGGTCAAGAATATCCAGGCGGGGCGCGTGGTTCAGGGGGCTTCGACGCTCACGCAGCAGCTCGTGAAGAACGCCTTTCTGACCAGTGAGAAAACGTTCCGGCGCAAGCTGATCGAGGCGATGATGGCCTTCCAGCTCGAGCGCAAATACTCGAAGGAAGAGATCCTGACCCTGTATCTGAACGAGATCTACTTCGGCCATGGAGCCTACGGTCTCGATGCGGCTGCCCGGATCTACTTCGGAAAAGATCCGAAAGATCTCACGTTGATCGAGTGCGCCACGCTGGCCGGCATCCCGAAAAGTCCGGTGGCATTTTCCCCGTTCAAATACCCCGAAAACAACCGCCAGCGCCGTGAGCTCGTGCTGTCGAAGATGGTCGAGCTGGGATTCATCTCTCCGCTGGAGTATGAGGAAGCCCGCAAGCAGCAGCCCGTCCTTTCAAAAGAGAAGTCCGAGACGATGCTGGCGCCCTATTTCGTCACCTACGTGCGCGACCAGCTCCTGGAAAAATACGGCGCGAACCTGGTCTACAACGGTGGTCTGAAGGTATACACCACCGTCGATATCGATTACCAGAAGTATGCCGAAGAGGCGATGGACAACGCCGACATCATGAAGAGCCGGCCGGTCGAGAAGGACCCCGACATGAACGGTTCGCTGGTCTGTCTCGACGTCAAAACGGGGCATATCAAGGCGATGTACGGTGGTCGCAGCTTCGAGCGGTCCCAGTTCAACCGCGTCACCCAGGCGTTGCGGCAGCCCGGCTCCTCGTTCAAGCCGTTCGTATACGGATGTGCGCTCGAGAACGGAGCGCTGCCCGGCGACATCATCGTCGACGAGCCGATCAGCTACACCAACCCCTGGACCCACAAGGTGTGGGCGCCGAAAAACTACGATCTCAAGTTCCACGGGGCCGTCACCTTGATCAAAGCCGTCATGAACAGTTTCAACGTGCCAGCGGTGCGCGTTCTCGACAAGCTCACCGCTGCCAAGGTCATCCGGTTCACCCGCAAGCTCGGGGTCACTTCGCCGATGGAACCCAATCTCTCCCTTGCCCTGGGATCCGGTCAGTTCACTCCGCTGGAAATGGCCTCCGCGTATGCGGTTTTTGCAAATCAGGGAATATATACCACCCCGGTTGCCATCACGAAGGTCGAGGACCGCGACGGGAACATTCTTGAAGAAGCGCTTCCCCACGCGAAGGAAGTGATGAAGGCGGTTCATGCCGCCATGCTGGTCGACATGCTGCGCACGGCCGTCGAGCGCGGCACCGGCAAGCGGGCCATGGTGAAGAACCACGCCGTCGCCGGCAAGACCGGAACGACCAACGATTATGTCGACGCCTGGTTCAACGGCTTCACCCCAGAACTGGTCGCGGTTGTCCAGTTCGGCTACGACCGGCCCAAGACCCTCGGCGCGAAAAAGGCGGGCGGCACGGTCGCCGCCCCGATCTGGCACGATTTCATGGACAAGGTGCTCAAGGATTATCCTCAGAGCGACTTCCCCGTTCCCGACGGCGGCGTCCGGCTACGGGTCTGCATCACCAGCGGCAAACCTGCTTCGGCCGGCTGCCCGAAGGAAGTCGTTTGCGGCCAGGTATATCCGATCGAAGCCGTGCCGAAGAATGAATGCCACATCCATTCCGGTGGCGGCCAGTTCGCGATCGACGAGGAGGAAGACGTCGAGTTCGCGGCGGGCCAGAACGCCGACATGGTCACCCAGAACTTCGCTCCGGATCCCGACTTCTTCCAGGCGGATTATCGCAAGCCGGCTCCCGCGCCCCAGGCAGCCGGTGCCGGAGCCTCGGTGATTGCCGTTCCCTCCCGGATGAACGATGAGGAAGAGGAAGAAGAAGAGGATATGGATGACGCCCTCGCCAATGCCGAGGCGGAAGAAGAAGGCGATTTCGCCTCGCCGCACGAACCCGGCGTCGTGATCCAGCCTGATTGACCTGAACACCCTGCGAAAACCAGGGCCCGCCAGGAACTCTCCTGGCGGGCCCGTTTTCTTGTGTCATCCGGGCGTTGCGGCCCACTTCCCGCATCCTGTGGGGCGGGGCCGCCCCCGAGCGACGGAACGTATGGTTTGCGGGCCTTGCCGGCCCTGTTGGAGGGAAAGGGTCAGTTGACCCGGGTGGATCGAGCGGATGCCCCAGAAGCGGCGGGAGTCTTGGCGGAACGCCGCGCTGCCGTGCGGGTGAAGGCGGCTGCGACCCGTCCGAGCTCGGCAACGGTGATCGGATCGTCGCTTCCGAAGACGGATTCCTCGCGGGCGAGATCGATTCCGAGGCTTCGCAGGGTCCGGATTGGGATGGTCATGTAGTGGTGACGGGGGATGTCGGTGAAATCCGGTTCGGCTTCATCGCCCGGAGAGGCATCGAGAAGATCGCTGGCCACGCGGTAGAGGAAC
>JAKQOH010000131.1 GCA_029565415.1 Candidatus Rifleibacteriota bacterium
CAAACATGCCGATGTAGCTCAACTGGCAGAGCATCTGATTTGTAATCAGAAGGTTGTGGGTTCGATTCCCATCGTCGGCTTGTGCAGATACCTGGATGGGTGCCCGAGTGGCTAAAGGGGGCAGACTGTAAATCTGTTGGCTCGCGCCTACGGTGGTTCGAATCCATCCCCATCCATTTCTCGCCCGTGTAGCTCAGTCGGTAGAGCACTTGCATGGTAAGCAAGAGGTCGCCGGTTCAATCCCGGCCGCGGGCTTTTATTCACACCGTTCATACTTCATCAGGAGGGCCCACATGGCTAAGGAAAATTTCGTCCGGACCAAGCCGCACGTCAACGTCGGTACGATCGGTCACATCGATCATGGCAAGACCACTCTCACGTCTGCCATTACGCTGACTTCGGCCAAGGCCGGTAAGGCGAAGGCGCTGAATTATGATCAAATCGATTCCGCCCCTGAAGAAAAGGCGCGCGGCATCACGATCAACACCTGCCACGTCGAGTATGAGACCGATATCCGGCACTATGCCCATGTGGATTGCCCTGGTCACGCCGATTACATCAAGAACATGATCACCGGCGCCGCCCAGATGGACGGAGCGATCCTCGTCGTCTCCGCTTCTGACGGTCCGATGCCCCAGACCAAAGAGCACGTCCTCCTGGCCCGCCAGGTCGGCGTTCCCTACATCATCGTCTTCCTGAACAAGTGCGACATGGTTGACGATCCCGAGCTGCTCGACCTCGTCGAGCTCGAAGTTCGCGATCTGCTCAACAAGTACGAGTTCCCCGGCGACAAGACCCCGATCGTCCGCGGCAGCGCCCTCAAGGCCATGGAAGCCGGCGGCGAAGGCCCGGCGGCCGAGCCGATCCACAAGCTGCTCAAGACCCTCGACGAGTACATTCCCGAGCCGCAGCGCGAGCTCGACAAGCCCTTCCTGATGCCCGTCGAAGACGTGTTCACGATCACCGGCCGCGGCACCGTCGTGACGGGCCGCATCGAGCGCGGTCAGATCAAGATCGGCGAAGCCATCGAGATCGTCGGCCTGATGGACGAAGTCAAGACCTCGACCGTTACCGGCGTCGAGATGTTCCGCAAGACCCTGGATCAGGGTCAGGCCGGCGACAACGTTGGTCTGCTGCTCCGCGGCATCACCAAGGAAGAAGTCGAGCGCGGCATGGTTCTGGCCAAGCCGAAGAGCATCACCCCGCACAAGAAGTTCAAGGCCCAGGTCTACATCCTGTCGAAGGAAGAAGGCGGCCGCCATACCCCGTTCTTCAGCGGCTATCGGCCCCAGTTCTACTTCCGCACGACGGACGTGACCGGCGTCGTCCAGCTGGGCGAAGGCAAGGAAATGGTCATGCCGGGCGACCGCGCTGAGTTCATCTGCGAGCTGATCACCCCGATCGCTTGCGAGCAGGGTCTCCGCTTCGCCATCCGCGAAGGCGGCCACACCGTCGGCGCAGGCGTCGTCGCCTCCATCACCGAGTAATCCGTAACGGAGCCCCGGGGCGGGGCAACCGCCCCGGGGTTTTTCTTCCGGCCCTGTTCGTGGGTCGAATGTTCCGAAAAGAGGGAGTCCTATGCGAGAACAGATCAATCTGGTGTGCACGAGCTGCAAGCGCAAGAACTACACGTCCATGAAGAACAAGCGCAATGACCCGGACCGCATCGAGCTGAGCAAATACTGCCCGGCGGAGCGGAAGCACACTCCCCACAAAGAGGGCAAGTAAGCATCCCGGACCGCACGGAGAGAAACCAGCGCATCAAACGCTGGTTTTACCGTCAAAGTACATCTGAAGGTTTAGGGCTGTAGCTCAATTGGCAGAGCACCGGTCTCCAAAACCGGGGGTTAGGGGTTCGATTCCCTTCAGCCCTGATGGCACAAGCACACTGAACTATAGAGGGGCACATGGATAAGTTACGCGCCTATTGGAAAGAATTGTCCCGGTTTCTGATGGAAGTCTGGATCGAGGTTCGCCCCGAAAAGGGTCGCGTGGCCTGGCCGACGTTCGAGAACATCAAGCTCTCGACGAAGGTCGTCATCATTTCGTCCATCGGTGTCGGGCTCTTCATCGGTGTCCTCGATGTGATCTTCGGTGAAGTGCTGAAAGTCATCGTAGGTGGCGGGAAGGTCTGACAGTGAACATCTCCAGAGCAAAATGGTATGTCATCCATACCAACTCCGGGTCTGAGTACAAGGTGAAGGCCAACCTGGAACACCGCGTCCAGCTCCTCGGAAAACAGGAACGCATCTTCGAGGTGCTCGTTCCGACCGAGAGTGCCGAGCGCGTCCAGGACGGCGAGCGCGTCACCCAGACCCGCAAGATCTATCCCGGTTACGTTCTCGTCCAGATGAATATGGACGACGATACCTGGACGGTCGTGAAGAACACCCCCGGCGTCACCGGGTTCGTCGGACTCGGCGACAAGCCGACCCCGCTTCACGAGAAGGAAGTCCAGAATGTCCTTCGCACGGCCGGCATCGGCCCGCAGCGTTCTGCGGCCATGACGCCGATCGGTTTCACCGAAGGTCAGACGGTCAAGATCATCGACGGTCCGTTCACGGATTTCATCGGTGTCATCAAGGAAATCAATCAGGAAAAGCGCAAGGCCAAGGTGCTGGTCTTCATCTTCGGACGCGACACCGCAATCGAAGTCGATCTGATCCAGCTCGAAGAGTCCTGACGCTCTCCCCTAACGTTCGAAGGAGTACGAGAAAATGGCCAAGAAAGTTACCGGTTTCGTCAAACTGCAGATTCCCGCCGGCAAGGCAAACCCGGCTCCCCCGGTCGGTCCGGCCCTTGGCCAGCACGGCGTCAACATCATGGACTTCTGCAAGAACTTCAATGCCAGAACGTCCAAAGAAGGCGATGCCGTCATCCCGGTCATCATCACGGTCTACAGCGATCGGTCTTACACGTTCATCACCAAGACCCCGCCCGTGGCTTTCCTTCTGAAGAAAGCCGCGAAGATCGAGAAGGGCAACGCCACCTCCGGCCGCACCAAGGTCGGCAAGGTCACCCTCGCCCAGGTCACCGAGATCGCCAAGCGCAAGATGCCCGACCTGACCGCCGGCTCGATGGAAGCCGCGATCAGCATGGTCAAGGGCACCGCCCGCAGCATGGGCATGGAAGTCATCGACTGATTGTGATATCATTGACTGCCCGATTGGGCGGTTGATCCCTGAAGAAAGGAGGAAACATTACCCGTATGCCGAAACACTCCAAGCGTTTTACAGCTCTGAAAGACAAGCACGTCGCCCTGGGTCAGGTCTCCATCCCGGAGGCAGCGTTCGAGAAGGTCGTGGCCTGCGCGTCGGCCAAGTTCGATGAAACCATCGACATCGCCATCCGCACCGGTCTCGATCCGAAGTATGCCGATCAGCAGCTGCGTGGCAGCGTTGTGCTGCCCCATGGCGTAGGCAAATCCTGCCGTGTCGTAGTATTTGCCGCTGGCGAGAAGGCCAAAGAGGCCGAAGCTGCTGGAGCAGACTTCGTTGGTGCCCAGGACCTGGTTACCAAGATCGAAGGAGGCTGGACGGAGTTCGATGCCGCCGTGGCGACTCCCGACATGATGAAGTTCGTCGGAAAGCTCGGCCGCATTCTGGGCCCCCGCAACCTGATGCCCAACCCCAAGGTCGGAACCGTGACCATGGACATCGGAAAAGTGGTTCAGGAACTCAAGTCCGGTAAGGTGCAGTACCGCGTCGAGAAGGCCGGTATCATCCACTCGATCATTGGCAAAGCCTCGTTCGGTGCGAAGAAGCTGCACGACAACTTCCTGACCTTCTTCCAGGCCATCAACAAGGCCAAGCCGTCCGGCGCCAAGGGCACCTACATCAAGGGCTGCACCATCAGCTCGACGATGGGCCCTGGCATCGATCTCGATGTCAACGCCGCGCGTGCCACGGTCGAGAAGATCGCCGTCTGATACGTTTTCCCGCTTCCGGTCGCTGACGCGGCCTGAAGCTGTTCTGAGTCGTAGACGCGGGTCCGATGCGTTAATCGGCTCGATCCGAAAGGGTCGGCCGGCCTGCCGAGACTGATGAAACCTCGTTCGATCACGAAGGGTTTCCGGTTTCGGACCGGAAACCCTTTTTGATTTCGATGCAAGACACAGCCACCGAAGGAGGTGACTCAACGAAATGGCAGATATGAAACTCAAGGAATCCTACATCAAGGAACTCCAGGAGAAGCTCTCGAAGGCCAAGGTCGTCATCGTGGCCGGGTGTGAGGGCGTGACCGTCGATGAGATGAACGCCGTCCGCAAGAGCATCCGCAATCTCGGCGACGAGATGAAGGTGGTCAAGAACAAGCTCGCCCGCCGCGCGCTGCACGATCCGCAGCACCAGGCGCTCGAACCCTTCCTGACCGGCGAGAATACCGTGACGTTCGGGTATCACGACGAGGCGGCGCCCGTGAAGGCGCTGTTCGAGTTCGCGGAGAAGGCCAAGAAGTTCCAGTTCAAGGCCGGTCTCCTCGGCGACAAGGTGCTCACCGTGAAGGATCTCGAGGCTCTCTCGAAGCTTCCGGGCAAGCAGCAGCTGCTCAGCATGCTGCTCTCGACCATGGTCGGCCCGATCCGGAACATGCTCTCCGTCTCTCAGGGCCCGATCCGGAAGTTCGCCTACGCCCTGCAGGCTCTCAAGGAGCAGAAGGAAAAGGCCGCCGCCTGAATCGGCGCCTGACCCTGTTCTATATTGTTACGAATCTTTCGAATTCATCGAAACAAGCACATAAGAAGGAGTTAGAAAATGAATAAGGACCAGATCCTGGAAGCCATCGGCAACATGTCCGTTCTCGAACTGTCCGAGCTCGTCAAGGCCATGGAAGACAAGTTCGGCGTCACCGCCGCCGCCCCGGTCGCCGTCGCCGCCGTTGGCGCCGCCCCCGCCGCCGCCGCCGCCGAGAAGACCGAGTTCGACGTCGTTCTCGAGAATTCCGGTGCCAACAAGATCAACGTCATCAAGGTCGTCCGCGAATTGACCGGCCTGGGCCTCAAGGAAGCCAAGGACCTCGTCGACGGCGCCCCGAAGACCGTGAAGGAAGGCGCCCCGAAGGCTGACGCCGAGAGCATGAAGAAGAAGCTCGAAGAAGCCGGCGCCAAGATCACCCTCAAGTAATCCCCGCTGTTTCAGAACCCCCGCACGGCTACGGCCGTCGCGGGGGTTTTTCCATGTCTTGATATTTTACTTGGTGTATATGAGACAGCACTCAATGTTCAAGATCAACGCACCACAGAGACGCAGAGACACAGAGTTTCGGAGAGGCTTTTTCTCTGTGCCTTGATGGCATGATAAGCGAAGAACCCTCCTTCATACTCGTCGGGTGGCCCCGGTCGTTCGTTCCTCCCGATTTTTCATCTGCGTTCATCTGCCCACCATCTGCGGATGCGTACCTGAATCTCAGCGTCTCCGTGTCTCTGTGCCTCTGTGGTGAAGCGTTCCCCCGCATCTCTGAGAGGCGATATTCAGGCGAATCGATTCTGCCTGCGAGGTTAGAACGATTTGGGGATGTCGTTGCGGAGCCAGAACCAGACGCCGACGATGTTCACGAGACGATACTCCTTCTCGAGGAAGCCCTGGAGGCGGTCGCGCGTCGCGCGGTCGATGAAACCGGTTTTCAACAGATGGCTGCTCAGGACCGTCCGCTCCTGCTCCGGGTACCGTGAAAACGGAAAGTTGGCGATGCGGTTCTGCGAGGAGATGATGAGCGGCCTTCGCGAAATCAGTTGTTCGGTGAAGCTGCCGAGTGGTTTCTGGAGATCCCCGTGCAGGACCGGAAACTCGAGGAAGTTCCAGAACCAGGCATGATCGAAGCCCGTGGCGTTCTTGCACAGGATCGGGTGATCCGGATAGATGAGGCTGACCGGCCCGCGCTCGGCAAGCGACTGGAGAATGTCGATCTGGACCAGCTTCTCGTAGAACGGCGCCCAGGCCGCATACCGGATGTAATACTGGGACGGCAGCAGGAGGACGACGCAAGTGACGGCCAGAAAAACGAACTTTCCCTTCCGGACGAGCTCCCGCGCCGCCTCTTCCCCCGAGGGGGCCAGCGCCGTTGCCAGAAGAAGGGTGGACAGCTGGAGGTGATACAGGAATTTGTGCGGGCTGAGGAGCATGGGAACGACGCTTCCGATGCTGGCTGCCGCGAGGATGCCGCGGCGTCTCCGTTCGTCCGGGTCCGTCCCCGGCCATCTCCACCAGATGACGATCGTCGAAAATATTAAACTTACTGGAATATATCCTCCCGGCGGCTGGTAGGACTGGAACTTGCGGTTGAACGTGAACGTTCCGTAGAGACACGCTTCCACGAGATCGTACCTGACCAGCCAGAGTGCCAGAGGGAGAAGGCCTGCTGCGACTCCTGCGGATAGTGCGACGAGACGCCGGAAGGCGGAAGCGATGCCTGGAAAAGGCCGGCAGAAGGCATCGGCAAGGGCGGCACAGCCGAGCAGAAAGCCGACTTTCGGTGTCAGGGAAAGCGCAATTCCGAGAAACAGTCCCGCCGAAAACCGTATCCCGAGAGAGTCTGGACTGGCCGAGAGCAGCAGGATCAGTCCGGTGAGAACGAAGGGCGCCGCGACCAGATCGGGCCGGATGTAGTTCCACTGGAACGGGATCAGCATGGCTGCCCAGAAAAACAGAAAAACCGCCCGGGAGGGAGCCTGCCCGCCGTGGAGCCGGCTGCTCAGCTTCCAGGCGAGAACCCCGGAAACGAGAGCGATCGTGAGACTGGCCAGCCGTGCCGTTTCGAGAAGGCTGGAGCCGGCATCGAAGAGGCGCGTGACGGGCGCGAGAAGGAACCAGAGGGTCGGAAGATGGTGCTGCCAGAAGTCTCGAAACGGAAGAAGGCCCTGGGAAACCTGCCAGGCGCAGTTCAGATGCTCGACCTCGTCGTGATCAAGATGCATGAACTGCCAGGCGAACAGCCCGGCGAGAACACTGCCAAGGCCCAGAACCCCTTCGAGCCGGCGATGACGAGGCCCGTCCGAAGCGAAAACGAACGGGAAAACGACGCGGGCAAGGAAGACGACGAGAAGGATCGGGAGCAACTTTTCGACGACTCCCGAGAAAAAAAACGATCGAAGATAGAATTCGAGTGGGTTCATCCGGATGAACCCGGAACTTCATTCATCACCCCGCGGCGGTATCCTTCCTGAGCGATCTCGACAAGGGTGAAGCCGAGGGCTTCGAACCGGGGGAGAAGCCCGGGAAGAACCGCTTCGAGGCGGGCGACTTCTGGGGCAGGGACTTCGAGCCGGGCGTAGCTGCCGTGATGGCGCACCCGTGCATCCGAGAAACCGGCTTCCCGCAGGATCGTTTCGCCTTCCTCGATCTGGCGGAGCATCGGTTCCGTCACCGGCGTGCAGAAGGGAATGCGGGTTGCCAGGCAGGGGCCGGGGGGACGGATGAGATCCGTCGCGTTCCAGGCCGCCAACGCGTTCCGGATCTCCTGCTTGCCGAAGCCGGCGATCTCGAGGGGACTGACGACGCCCAGCTCGGCGAGGGCGCGGCGGCCGGGCCGGTGGTCTCCCCGGTCGTCGACGTTCGATCCGTCGGCGAGAAGCCAGCCTTCGGGCTTGAGGCCGAGGAGGGTGCCGAACACGTGTTTCTTGCACAGATAGCAACGATCGGGCGGATGCTTCGAAAATGCCTCGAGATGCAGAACCTCGAGCGGGACCTCGACGAGATCGAGACCGTGTTTCATCGCTGCCGCCCGCGCCGATTCGACTTCGTGGCGCGGCATAACTTCCGAGACGATGAGAAAGGCCCGGGTGTTGCCACCGAGTATGCGTTTCGCCGCGATGGCCAGGAAGGCGCTGTCCATGCCTCCCGAGTAGGCGACAGCCACGCCGGGCTGGCGCGCGAGCCAGGTGTTCAGGGCGTTCAGGGCATTGCTGGTGCCGGTATCCATGGTGGCGGCAGTATATCCCAATCTGCCCTTTCCCGCAGCCCCGACCGCATCTTCTGGATACGAAAGCCGCTTCACCACAAAACAGCCAAGACAAGAAAGAGATACGCATCACAGAGGCACCGAGACACAGAGGAAAAGCCTCTTCGAAGCTCTGTGCCTCGGTGTCTCTGTGGTGCGTTGTTTTTTTGCATACCAGGCACCAAGGAAAAAAATGACGGTGATAAATGGATGGGAACTTTGGTGGTGTATCAGAGATTCCAGCGGATGGGGCGCGGAGACGGAGGGGGGAGGTGTGGTATGATGGGCGCCTGAATCTTCCCCCACGGAGGTCGCATGTCCCTCGATAAACTGCATTTCCGCGGCGGCTACAACTTTCTTGGCCTGCCCGCTGACGAAACCCGCTATGAGAACGCCCGCGCCGTCATTCTTCCCGTTCCTTACGACAGCACGACGTCCTATCGCGCCGGAACCCGCGAAGGGCCGGCGGCGATCCTGATGGCATCGCGGAACGTCGAGCTCTACGATATCGATCTCGACTGCGAGCCGCTGAACAGCGGTGTCTGCACGTTGCCCGAACTCGAGCCCGACATGTCCGGGCCGCAGGCGACGGTGAAAAACGTCGAGGCGGCCGTCGCTGCCATCTGCGGGGATCACAAGTTTCCCGTGGTGCTTGGCGGTGAGCACAGCATCTCGACCGGCCCGATCCGGGCCCTGCGGAAGAAATACGGCGAGGAGTTCAGCGTCCTGCAGCTCGATGCCCATGCCGATCTCCGCGACTCGTTCGAGAACACGCCGTACAACCATGCCTCCGTCATGCGCCGGGTCTTCGACCTGGCCGAGCTGACCCAGGTGGGCATCCGCAACATCTCTTCAGGCGAAATGGAGTTTGTTCGGGAAGCCCGTCACGATGGCATCTTCTGGGCGCACGACCTGCAGGGCTCCGCGGATGAATGGATCCCGCGCGTCGTGGACAGGTTGAAAAAACATGTCTATATATCGATTGATCTTGATGTGTTCGATCCGTCGATCATGCCTGCCGTCGGCACCCCCGAGCCGGGTGGTCTCCACTGGTATCCGGTGCTCCGGCTTCTCGAGACGGTCGTCACGAAGCGCAACGTGGTCGGGTTCGACGTGATGGAATTGTGCCCGATCCCCGGCCAGATTGCCGGCGACTTTTTGGCCGCCAAGCTCGTCTTCAAGCTGTTGGGGAAGGTGTTCGCGCACAACGGCTGGATCACACGGGACGAGGCCTGATCCGCCGTGAGCCCGGTCGATCTCCTGCTCGTCATCCTTGCCGTCCTCCTCGGCGCAGCCGCCGGACCGCGTATATCGTGGTCTATACGGTCCTGGCCGGGCCACGAGGATCTTCTCGAGGATTACTCGAAATGCCCCGTGTGCATGGGAGGCCTGCGGCGGGGCTGCGTGAATGCGGGGGGGCGTCAGGATATCGCGTATCTGGTGTTCTCGGCGGTCCTGGCCGGTTTGTCGGTCGGTCTGTGGGGAGTTGGCACGAAGGCTCTCTTTTCCTGGATGTTCGGTGTCTCCTGCATGATCATCACCGTCGTCGACGTGCGGTTCCTGATCATTCCCGACAAGTTGTCGATCAACGGCAGCGTGGCGGGGCTCGTGTATGCGCTTGCCTGCTGGATCTGGACCACACCTCTCGGGAAAGCTCCCCCCGAGCAGTATGTGACGCTCACCGACAGCCTGCTTGGCTTTGCCCTGGGCGGCGGCTTCCTCTGGGGCCTGGGCTGGCTTGCCTGGAAAATCCTCAAGAAAGAGGGAATGGGCGGCGGCGATGTGAAACTGCTCGCGGCATTCGGCGCCTGGCTGGGCTGGAAGCCGGTCATCGCGATCGTCGTGCTCGCGAGTTTCCTCGGCTCCGTCGGCGGGATCGGGAATATCCTCTATCAGAAAATAAAATATCGAAAGCAATATAAGCCGCTGACGCACATGATCCCGTTCGGTCCGTATCTGTGCGTCGCGTTCCTCTTCATCTTCTACTTCGGCATGCAGCCGCTGTTCTCCCTCATGGACCTCTACCAGGGCTGGGTCGAGTCCCGGTTCCTCGGCAACCCCTGACGGCGGGAGCCGGCTGATGGATGATACGTCACTCGCCTATCTCGACGCGTTTCTGGAACTGCCGGCGGCTCTCTGTGCGGCTGCCACGCGGCTGAACCGGCAGATCGTCTCGACGGCTGGCGGAACGATCGATTTTTCCCGCGGAACCATTCCCCATATCACGCTCTATATGGGCCTGTTCCCCGTCGCTGAGCTGAACCGGGTGAAGCGGGAGCTCGGGGCGATCGCCGCCGACACCCCGCCGGTCCGGGTGGCGATGCAGGGGATCGAACGGGCAGCGGAAGGCTACCTGTTCCTGAACGTGAGGGTCGATGAGCCGCTCCAAAAGCTCCACGAGCGGGTTGTCGTCGCCCTGAATCCCCTCCGGCGCGGGGCGATACGCCAGAAGTATCTGGACGATCTCGGGAGGTTCACGCCTGGAGAATGTGACAATATCATGAAGTATGGATTTCCCTGGCTGCTGGAGTTGTTCCGGCCGCATATCACCATCGGCAAGGTCGACGAAGCCGCGACCGAAGGCGTCTCGAGGACTCTTTCTGCCCCCGGGGAGCGGGAATGGGCAACGAGACTCGCGTTCGGCGAGGTCGGCGAGCATGGAACGGTGGTGTCCGTCAGGTCCGTCTTCGACCTGACCAAAGCCTCGTGAAGGAGAAACGGCAACCGATGATCCGTCATGTCCTGATTCTGGTCTGCGTCGCCCTCACCCTGGGTCTCTTCCTGACGGCCTGCCAAACCGGCGGCCCTGTCGTGACCGTCTATGTCACGGTCGATCAGCCGTTCGCCGAACCCGTTCTTGCCAGCTTCACGGCCAAAACCGGCGTGACCGTCCAGCCCGTCTTCGACACCGAGGCGGCCAAAACCGTCGGCCTGGCCAACCGCCTTCGCGCCGAACGCGCCCGTCCCCTGTGCGACGTGTTCTGGAGCTCCGAGTTCGCGCATACCGTGCGACTTGCCGATGAGGGTCTCTTCGAGGCGCGGGAGTGGCCGACGGCCACGGGACTGCCCGCCGAGCTGTGCGATCCCGGCCGGCGTTGGGTCGGGTTTGGCCTGCGTGCCCGGGTTCTTCTCGTGAACACCAAAGCCCTCGCTGCGGCCTCGATGCCGACCCGCCTCGCGGATCTCCTCGACCCCGCATGGAAGCCGGGGGAGGTGGCCATCGGGCTCCCCCTGTTCGGAACGACGAACACCCATGCGGCGGCCCTCTACGCCATGGAAGGGGAAGCGGGCATGCTCGACTTTTTCGAGACGTTGAAAGCCCGCGGTGCGGCCATCGTGGACGGAAACGCAGTCGTGCGTGACCGGGTGGCGGCCGGCGCCTGTCTCGTCGGCCTGACGGATACCGACGATGCTCTCGTGTCGGTCGCCCGGGGCGATCCCGTGAAGATGATCCTTCCCGACCAGGAGCCGGGCGGTTCGGGAACCCTCCTGATCCCGAATACGGTGGCCGTCGTCGCGGGGGCCCCCCATGCGCGCGAAGCGGCAATGCTGGCCGATTATCTTGCCTCGGTCGAGGTCGAAAAAATGCTGGCTGACGGGGAATCGAAACAGATCTCGGCCCGACGGGGCGGTCCCGTGCCTGCCGGCCTGCCCGCCCCCGACAGCCTCAGGCCTCTTCCGGTCAGTCTCGCGTCTGTCGCCGCCGCGATCCCGTCGGCGACCATCCTCCTGCGGGATCGCTTCATGCGCTGATGCTGCGGTGATGAGCGTCTGGCGACCGATGGCGGGCCACACGGAGCGGGTGATCCGCTTCGTCGTGGTTGCCGTCACGATTCTTCTGCTCGTTCCGCTTGCGGCGATCCTCGTGCCGGCTGCCATCGCGGCATGGCGCCAGACCGGTGCACCGGCGGCCGGCTGGGAACGGCTGGGGCTCCTCACACTGCGATCGACGGCCATCGCCGGAGGAGCGGCAACACTTGCGACCTTCGCCGGGGCCGGTCTGGCCTGGGTTCTGGCAGCCCGGCCGGGCCTCTGGCTGCGATTTCGCGTGCTTCTGCTTCTGCCGCTGGTTCTGCCGCCGTATCTGCTGACGCTGGGCTGGGTGGCCGCGACGGATGTGGCGGCTCTGCGCTGGGGCTTCCAGCCCGGCCTGAGCGGCATTCTCTGGGGAATAGCCATCCTGGGCCTCGCGGCGGCTCCACCCGCGGCGCTCGTCCTGGGGACGTTCCTGCGCCGGGCTCCAGTGGCCCCGATCGAGTCCGCCCTGCTCAGTCTCGGCCCTGCCGGCGCCCTGCGAACGGCGATCATCCCTCTCTGGCGACGTCCCGCCGGGGCCATCTGGCTGTTCGTCTTCGGCCAGACGCTTGCCGAATACGGCGTGCCACTGTATCTCCAGACACCGGTGCTTGCCACGGAGCTCGTTTCCGCCTTCACCGGCGGGGAGCCGGCCGGAAACGTGCTGCTCGCCTCCTGGCCTCTGGCTCTCCTGCTCGCCGGCACCATCGCGGCCTGGAGTTCGGCGGCCGCCGTGGAGGGCGTTTCCCGTCGTGCGCCGAGCCAACCGGGGAAGCTGTCCTGGCTCGAGCCGGCATCCTGGCCCGGCGCGTGGCGCCTGGTGACCGGGATCGGCTGCCTTGTCGCGGTGGTCGGCCTCGCCGTCCCTGTCGTCGGGCTTGCCCTGGGCGCTTTCCGTCCGGGGAACGGCGGCGCGGGAATCCTTCTGGCGGCTTTGCCCGCCCTGCGCATGTCGGTCTTCCTGGCGGCCGGTTGTGCCCTCCTCGCCGTGATTCCGGCGCTTGTGCTCGGGGATCTCCTCACCGCTGCACCAAGCCGCCTTCCCCTGGTGCTTTCGGCTCTCGCTCTCGCGATTCCGGCCGGCTGCACTGGGGTCGCCCACGCGACGTTCTGGATCCTGACCCCGTTCGCGGGAGGGGAAACGGCGATCTGGTGCGGCCACCTCGCCAGAATCCTGCCGGTCGCCTGGATCGTCGCCGCCCTGACACGAGGTCCGACCGGCCGACTGCCGGCGCTCGACGCCGCCATCCTGCTCCCGGGGAGCTCTCTCGACCGCTTCCTTCTTCGCCTGCGGCTCGAGCTTCCACGCGTTCTGAGTGTGGCCGGGGCCGCATTCGTCCTTTCCATACGCGAACTGGATGTCTCGCTGCTCACCGTCCCGCCGGGCGGCGAGACCCTGCCTCTCCGGCTGTTCAATCTCATGCACTATGGTGCCGGCGCCGATGTGTGCCGGATCGGCCTCGTGCTCGGCGGGGTGCTCTGGCTTGCCACGCACATCGTTGCCGCGCACGCGTGGCCGATTCGAAAGGAGGGTACGTGATGGGGGTCTCTCTCGAGATTACCGGCCTGGCCCGCCGCTTCAATGGCCGTCCCATCTTTGCCGGGCTGGATCTGAGGCTGGATGCGGGCGAGGCTGCGGCCCTCCTCGGGCCTTCCGGATGTGGGAAAAGCACGCTCCTCCGGCTGATCGCCGGCCTGGACGAACCCGAGGCCGGAACGATACGGATTTCCGACAGCGACGCTTCGGCTCCGGGGCGTTTGATTCCTCCCTGGCAGCGTCGAACGGGCATGCTGTTCCAGGGCGATGCCCTCTGGCCGCATCTGCGGGTTGGCGAGCAGGTGCGCCGGGTTGCCGCAACGGCGTCGCAGCCGGTTCCCGAGGAGCGGCTGCGGGAGATCGCCGGGATGCTCGGAATCGGCACGCTCTGGGAACGATACCCAGGTGACCTCTCCGGCGGGGAAGCCCGCCGCGTCGCCCTTCTGCGCACCCTAGCCGGCGCCCCCGATCTGCTGCTGCTCGATGAGCCGTTCGCCCACCTCGATGAGGAGCTGCAACGCCGCGTTGTCGAAGTCATTCGAGCCTGGCATGCCGACACCCGATCGACGCTCCTGCTGGTTTCACATGAATCACCCCTCATTGTCGACTGGCCCGGTCGCCATATCCGGTTTCCCGATCTGCGCCTGGCGGATTGACAGCGCGCGCCGGAAGGGGTACAAGTGAATCTGCCTGCGGCTGAGTGCCACGGGCGCGGTCGGGTGAACGGAAAACGGTCGAACGCCGTTGCGAGTCCGTCGCTGTAGCCGGGGACGACCGCCGCATCCAGCCACCGTTGATATCGACGGGAAGGCGCGGCGGGAGAACGATCCGGGAGCCAGAAGACGTTGCCCTGCCGTTGTGATCGATCATGCCTTCGCGACAAGGAGACGGCAGAATGCCTGATGCATCATCCCCCCCCCCC
>JAKQOH010000142.1 GCA_029565415.1 Candidatus Rifleibacteriota bacterium
GCGAACGACGAGGCGACCTTCAACAAGATCGTCGAACGCGACATGAAGAACATCGGTGCCACCTCCGCGGATCGCGAGGCGTGCGTCGCCGATGTGAAGCAGCGGATCAGGGAATTCGAGGGGTATTTCGATGACAGGAAGAACTGACATGAGTCTCCTGCCCTGGAAGCGCGGTTCCGCCTATCTCGTCGTGATCGGTGTGGTCAGCGTTCTGCTCGTCATCGTCATCACCTTCTTCAAGTCGAACACCTCGAGACAGTATCTCACCCGGTTCGCGAGCAATGAAAAGAAAGCGGAGGCACTGGCCGAATCATCCGTCGAACTGCTTCTCCGATACGTCAAAGATTTGATGAATGATAAAACAGACCAGAATATATATCAATATTTTCGTTATCCTGCCGAGATCGCCAACGGGAAGATGAGCGACCCGACGGGGCAGAATTCCCCGCTGAATCTCGCTCCGTACAATTCGAAGCCGCTGCCGTCGTTCGATCTGACGACTCCTGCTCTCGCGCCGATCACGAGCATGCTCAACGAACTGGGAGGTCCCGACCATGTCTCGCTCGGCCTGAAGTGCGAAGTCGTCTCGGCGGCCGCGTTCACCTCGAAAAAGGCGGGATACGCGGTTCCAGGGGTCTCGATCAAGCCGCGGCCGACGAATGGCGAAACCGCGAAGTTTCTCGACAATTTCGATGACGAACCGGACAACGCCGGCCGTATCGAGGATCTCATCGGCTCGCTGGGCGTCAAGGTGAATCTTCCGAATTTTCAAACCCAGGACGAAGAGCAGATCAAACTCAGCCCCTCGATCGGAGAAACGTTTGCCTCCGACCGATACGTGCGAGTCACGAAATCGAACGACTACACCATTGCCTATCGGGTCAAGGTGAAAATCCCCATCATCGGTCTCGATTACGATGTGGCGAGTTACGTGGACATCAACGGAATCATGAAATCATACATCGATATCGGCGATGAGCCTGAATTCAATCTGGCCGCCATCCGACGCCAGATGATGGAGGAAACATCGGATGCCGATCTCCACGCAATAAGTTGGGAAGCCTCGCTCCTGCGGGAGAGCATCCGAAAAGGGTACGATGCCGTTCCCGGCGTCCTGAAGGGGATGGTCGACAAGACCGCGTTCGGGCCATCGAGGACACCCAAGGTGGTGGAGAAAGGCGGTGTTCTCAGGTTCACGGCCGATGTCGAATATCGGCCGCAAGGCCAGGGTGGACCGGTGATCAAACGCACCCTCGTCGCCGACAGGGAATTCAAAGTATCTGATATTCAACCGCCGGCTCCTGAGTATTCCCTCTTCGTCGCAAATTCGAATCTGCTGTTCGAGCAGGCAGCCGACAAATATTCTGGCGAGGGGGGCGGGATCGAGAAATACAAGTTGAAGAAACCGCCGAGTACACCAAAATCAGGGAAATGTCTTATGACTCTGATGCCAGAAGAAAGTGTGGATTTGCTCAGTAAAACTCTTATTTTTGGACGATTTATCGTTTTAACTTTTTAACCATTATGCTACGACATTTGCAGATATATCAGAGAAATAGACCATCATGCCAAAATTAAAAATCAACGGTACAGAAATCGAAGTTCCAGCAGGAACATCCATCCTTCAGGCATCAGAAATTCTGGGCTATGAAATCCCGCGTTTTTGTTATCACGACCGCCTGAGCGTTCCTGCGAATTGCCGCATGTGCTTGGTGGA
>JAKQOH010000153.1 GCA_029565415.1 Candidatus Rifleibacteriota bacterium
CGCACATGTCGAGGTCGGATAGGACCATCGTCATCAGGCTCACCATCACCTGGTCGGTGGGATTCACCTTGATTCCGTTCCATTTCTGGGCAAAAGACGGTACTGCAATCAGGACGGCAAGAACGAGAGCGACGAAGATTCGTTTCATTGAGATTTCCTCCGTTCGGGTCATTCTTCAGAAGGGTTAACATTCACATTCTACCAGAATAACTTCGAATCAGGAAGATTATCTCACCCGATTTTCCCGTGATTTTGTTCATTTCCTTCGTGACGGCGTGGTATGATTTGCCGCATGCAGAGGTTCATGAATGCCGAAACGCGGCCGTCGTTCCGTCCGATCGACGGTTTGCCGTTGCGGCCGGTTCACCGTTCGCCGCGCTCTGGAAGGATCCGGGTCCAGCTGATCGCGACGATGCTTCTGGGGATCGCGATTTCGATGTTCATTTCCGCAGGAAAGTCGCTCAGCCGGGAATTCGTCGGCCTCGTCGCGGATACCCACGCAGAGGAAGGGCTCCGTTCCGCTTACTGGCTCGACCTTGCCGTCACGGACGGGCTTTCCGGCGAGGAAGCCTCAAAAGCTTTTCTCAACGCGGTTCGCGGCACGCATCCGACGAGGCGCGTCGGCGTCTCGTCCATGGTCTTCGATCAGGCAAAACCGCTGTATCGAGTCTCCAAAGAAGCCTGGTCTCCGTTCATCTACATCGAGGAAGAGCGACATATCGATCTTGGTATAAAATGGCTCATCTGGGGAATCATCGGCGTCTGCGCCGCCGTCATCATTCACGGCAAGACGCGAGACAGGGATGTGCTTCCCCTTGCTCTCCTGACGGACGAAGATGAGCTCGAAGAGGACGAGGACCGCTCGCCGGAATAGGCTATGAGCCCCGTTCTCCGGGCTGATGAATTTTCGCGCATCCGCCTGCCGAGTTATCATACTGATCAGTTTCGGCACATGGAGATGCTCATTTTCAGAGCAGTTGCAACCTGAGCTGCCGCGGCCGCCCCGAAGGCGGCTTTCTTCAGCACAGATCAGCGTTTCATGGTTCGGACGGTGGAAACAGGACCAGAGCCTGCGCGCGAACATGCTCGTGGCATACATCTTGCGTTGATATCATCAGCGAGGTACAGCGATGCATACGAACAACGTACTTGCAACCTATCAGGATTACGTATTAGTCCGAGTAGACCCGAAGACAAATCTTCAGGTCTGGGTCAAGCTGCCTCCGAAAGGACGCTGAAAACCTCGTCCTGTCTTTCATTCGTCTCTAAGTGAATGTCGGCGAACCGCCGGCATTCATTTTTTTTACGCAAAGAAGCACATCGCTCCCAGGAAAAGGCCGAAGGGGATGCGTGCGAAAAAGCATTGCAAAAGCCGCACGTCGTGCGGCTTTTGCACATGCTTACGCTCTGCGGAAGAAACTCAGCGGATCAATCAGGATGGATCCGCGCATGATTTCGAAATGAAGGTGCGAGCCGGTGGTAACCCCCGTCGATCCGACGAGTCCGATGGTCGAACCGGCCTGAATCATTGCTCCAACCCGGACCTGAAGCTTTGAACAGTGGGCGTAGACGGTCCTGAACCCACTTCCATGTTCGACCTCGACCATCAGGCCGTATCCGCGTTTCCATCCGGCGTAGACGACGCGACCGGCAGCGGCGGTCATGATCGGCGTTCCACGACGGGCGCGAATGTCGATTCCGGTGTGGAAATGCGTCACCCGGCGGAACGGATGCGCCCTGCGTCCGAAGCGAGAACTGATCTCCCCGGACACCGGCATCAGGAACGAACCGCTGAACGGCTTGAGGGCCACGGTCGAGACGGGCTGTTCATTCCGCCTGGGCTCAACCGAGGTCGGCTCCTTCTGGGATTTGACCGCGAAGGTCTGCACGAGACCACGAGAGGACGACACCGGATCGAGATTGCCGAAGAACGGAGCAATTTCGGAAGTCGCAGGAGCCTGCCGCTTCGCCGCTGTCTTCTGTTTCGGGGCTTCGAGAGCCGCAAACAGGGTCGCGGGGAGCAGGCACAACAGGGCCAAAACCCCCGCTTTTGTTACATGTCCGTAACGCATTTTTTATCTCATCGCCCTGCCCTGCCGGCGCATACGCCGACCGACGATGTTCCTCCTTCCTGTTGCCTGCGAGGTTAGCTGACGGGTTCGGAGTCTGGAAGGCCCCCTACCCTGATGAAACTCAGGGATTCACCCCTAGAACTTGGGTCCCCCGCTCATGATGGGCAATCATGATTCGGCACATTAGATGCAGGCACTTTATAGAAAAACAATTCACATGTCAAGCATCATTTTGAAAAAACTCGCCAATCGGTCTAAAACAGGCATTACACCGAATCTTTCGAAGGCGCATGAACCGATCATGCAATTTCGCAAGAATATTCGTTTTTTCGCACACATCCATCAAACACCCCTTCTCCGATGCCTGTTCGTCCTGCCCGAATTCCACCTTTCTTCGGCATCTCTAGCATTTTTCTCTTTTTTGGTAAGCACATCGCCAATCTTCATGCAAAAGGCCCGAGGTGAATGTTACGGAGAGCATGGGAAA
>JAKQOH010000157.1 GCA_029565415.1 Candidatus Rifleibacteriota bacterium
TCAATATCAAGCTGATGAAGACGGGCGGTCTGCGCGGCGCCCAGCAAATCTGTGCCATGTCCGAGCTTCACGGTGTCGAGTGTTTCATGGGGTGCATGATGGAGAGCAAGCTGGCCGTCACCGCCGCCGCCCACCTGGCCTGCGCCAGGAAGATCATCACCCGCTGCGATCTCGACAGCCCGTCGCTTTGCGCCACCGATCCGATTCGGGGCGGCGCGATGCTCGACGGTCCCATGCTGATCATGCCCGATGCCCCCGGCCTCGGCATCGAGGGCGTCGACGACGTTATCTGGGACTGACCCCCCATTTTCTCAGAAAGGCTCTCGAGACAAGGATATTCGATACAATTTCATCGACAGGATAGGATATGGGTATTCGATCAACCGAGAACATACTGGTCATAGCCTCGCATCCGGACGACGAAGTCCTGGGAGTTGGAGGAACGATCGCCAAAAAAGCGATGAGCGGACATGACGTATTCGTCGTCATTCTTGCCACCGGAATCGCCGCGAGATATCCCAACCCAGAACTTCATGCCGAAACGATCGTAAGTGAAATCGACCGGCTGAAAAAAGATGCCGAAAAGGCAGCGGAAACCCTGAAAATCAAAGAGATGTTTTTCCTGGATTTTCCCGACAACAGGTTGGACACGGTCCCAAAAATGGATTTGACCTTCAAACTCAAACAGGTCATCGATACGGTCAAGCCTGAAACGGTATACATCCATCACTTCGGAGATTACAACTGGGATCACGGAATCGCGTTCGACGTATCTCTCATGGCCTGCCGCCCGAATGTTGGCGATTTTTTCCCTCGTCGTATCTATTCATACGAAGTTTTATCGTCGAGCGAGAGAAGTTTTCAAAACAGTTCCAATGTGTTTTGTCCAAACGTCTTCGAAAACATACGAGATACGATAGAACAGAAAAAAAATGCCCTGCGATGCTATACGTCCGAATCGAAACCCTATCCACACCCACGCTCTCCGGAAGCCGTCGAATATCTGGCCCGGAAACGGGGAATCGAAGTCGGGCTCGAGTTTGCCGAAGCCTTCCAGCTCATACGGGAAATCAATCCATAACGAGGCGCTTTCATGTCAAGGATCATCATCATCGGCGGCATCGAATCCACGTACAGAAACGCTCAACTCCTCTTCGAACTGGGTGAGGAAATCTGCATGTTCTTCACGAGGGGAGAGCGATCGCCCGGGTGGGAAGGCGTCGATCTGATCGACGAATCGAGATTTCCATTCGCGTCCCGGGTCCCCAAGACCATCGTCCAGGGAAATATCAATGAATATGCGAAAGCCATGGCCGGGATGCATCCCGATTACATCTGGTCCCTGGGATGGCAACAGCTGTTCAAAAGCGAAATTCTAGACATTTGTCCCGTCCTGGGGATCCACGAATCGCTTCTTCCCGAGGGCGCGGGATCGGTTCCGATAGCGAACGCCATCCTTCACGACAGGCCCCGGACGGGGGTCACCCTCTTCGAACTCGACGGCGGTATGGATACCGGTCCGATCATCGGCCAGCTCGTCGGGAAACTCGACCCGAGAAAAGCGACGGCCACCGCGCTGTACAATGAAGCCATGGAGCTCGAGGAACGGCTCCTCACCCTCTTCGTTCCGCTCCTTCGCGATAATATAGCTCCAAGAATACCTCAGGACATGACGAAACGAACGGCCTACGGAAAAATCACCTGGGAAGAATGGCCGGAAGAAAAGAACCGCAGGGCGAGGACGTATCCGTACACATGAAAACGATGTTCATTCATCTCGAATCCGCGAAAAAATGCGAGTCTGACGCAAGGCTCGTCATGACATGGAGAAATGATCCGGAAACGCTGAAGATGTTCTATCATTCCCAACCGAAGCGTTGGGAGTCCTTTTATACGGAATATTGCACGGAATATTTCACCAACCCCGACCTGCTGCCCGTCTTTGCCTATGCGGAAGGCGAAACCGTCGGCTTTTTGAGGTTCAACGCCTACGAAGATGCCGGCATCCCGGGAAACGTCGTCGATATCGATATCAATCTCCGCCCTTCGAAGCGAGGCCAGGGCCTGGGAACCGAAGTTCTGAAGCGAGGCGTTTCCCATCTGTTCGACAAAGGGTACGACGCCGTCATTGCCGAAGTGAAACAGATGAACATCGCTTCCATCCGGGCCTTCGAAAAAGCCGGCTTTTCATACGTCGATTCGATGAACAAACGCATCGAAGACACGGGAGAGACGGTTCCCATTTTCCGTTTCATGGTCCGAAGGCCGCAACGGCACCCGGCGGAAGAACGAAAACCCGTGTTCATCATAGCCGAGGCAGGCTCCAACTGGCGCTGCGGAACTCCGGCGAGAGACCTTCGGATGGCCAGGGCCCTCATCGACGTTGCCGCCGAAGCCGGTGCGGATGCCGTGAAGTTTCAGACATACAAAGCGGAAACGGTCTACGTTCCGAACGCAGGCGATTCGGATTACCTCTCGGAAGCAGGAATAAAGGAGTCGATCACCAGCATTTTTCAAGACCTTTCGATGCCGTATGAACTGATTCCGGAACTCGCCGAATATTGCCGAAAACAGCACATTCAGTTTTTATCCACGCCGTTTTCCGTTGCCGATGCCAAGGCCGTCGATCCATACGTCGGCATTCACAAAATTGCATCCTACGAAATCAGCCATATCAGGCTGATCGAGTTCCTTGCAAAAACTGGCAAGCCGGTCATTCTCTCGACCGGCGGAGCTACCTGTGACGATATTGCGTGGGCTCTGCACCATTTTCACCTGCATGGCGGCAAAGACATATCCCTAATGCAATGCACGGCCAAATATCCGGCCCCCCTTTCGACCCTGAACCTTCAGGTCATTCCCGATCTCATGGCGCGTTTCAAGGTTCCCGTCGGTCTTTCCGATCACAGCCGGGATCCCCTCACCGGCCCCGTTGGAGCGGTCGCTCTGGGAGCCTCGATCATCGAGAAGCACTTCACGCTTCACAACAGGCTTCCCGGCCCGGATCATTCCTTCGCTCTCACCCCGGATGAACTGAAGCAGATGGTCCGGGCAATCCGGCAGATCGAAGAGGCTTCCGGATCCGGGAAAAAGGAAGTTCAGGCCCAGGAACGAGAACTGCGATCCTTTGCGCAGCGTTCCATCCAAGCGATCGTGAACATCAGGAAGGGTGACGAGTTGCGCGAAGGTATATCTGTCGATATTCTTCGTCCCGGCAAACAGAAGCAGGGACTTCATCCCAGGCATATCGACGCCATGGAAGGGAAACGAGCGGCTCGGGACATCCCGTTGGGCGACGGGATCCAGGAAGGCGATTATGAATGATACCCGCCGCTGGGTCTTTTTCGACCTCGACGGCACTCTCGCCGACAGCCTTCCCGGAATGTATCGTGCATACGAGAACTTTCTCGGAGGATACGAAAGGCAGGGTACGAGAGACGAGTTCGAAGAACTGAATGGACCGTCTCTTCCCGAGATCGTCGCAATTCTGAAGACCCGATACGGCCTGACCGACGGGGAAGATGCTCTCATGGCCGCGTACAAGAAGCATATCCTCGATGTCTACCGGCACATCGTCAAGCCCATGCGCGATGCGGCCGAAGTGTTGCGCTCGCTCACGAACAGAGGATATCGCTTGCTCCTGGTGACCTCCGCCGATCGTGACGTCGCGACCGAATTCATCAGAAGTCAGGACTGGACGCAGTATTTCACGAATTTTCTTTTTGGTGACGACACGTTCGAGGCCAAACCATCTTCAGAGATATACAACCTTGCCGTGAAGAAAGCCGCCGCCCAACCAGATGCCGTAGTCGTCGTCGAAGATTCATGCAACGGCGTCATTTCAGCCAAAGGCGCAGGCCTCTATGTGTTCGGCCTGGAGGGAAATCAGACGAAAGAATCGTTGTTACAGGCAGGAGCAGACATCACCATTTCCCGGCTCGGAGAGCTGTTACTCCTGCTGAAGCCCCTTCATGAGTGACTTCCGAATGAAACACGAAGTCGTGGCCCTTGGACACATCGAGATGCGGCTGGACCGGGATTCGGGACTTGATGAGCTTCTGGCCCGGCATCGTGCCCTCATCGAAAATATATGGTGCGAAATTCAAGAAGAACGCGGGGGAACGTTGTTCAACGGCATCCTTCCATGCTTCGTTCGCATCTGCCGGGAGGACGAGAAAACAACGGTATTCGGGCAGTTCATCGAATACAAGCAGTTCATCGCGCAAAGACGACGGCCCGATCTGCAGCTCGACATCAAACCCGTCGGTGTGAGCGGCATCACCGTTCTGAAATGGCAGGACAGCGAGTATGTTTTGTTCGCGAGGCGAACGGATAGGACGACGGAGTATCCTGGGTTTCTCGAACTCGTCCCTTCCGGAAGCATCGATCAGGAATTCGTTGCCGCCGACGGCGTCGTTGATTACCGGGCAAAACTTCTCTCGGAATTCATCGAAGAAACGGGCTTGTCCCGAGATTGCGTGCAAAGCGTCTCGGGCTTCGCCCTGGTGCTGGACACCGATCACCATGTGTATGACATCTGCTGTGAAATCGTTCTTGCCATTTCGAAAGAAACCTTCAGGCACGCGTTTCGATCCGATGAGTATTCCGACCCTCTGTTCGTCTCCAGAATGGATCTGGAAGCATTCATACGTGCGAATGTCGATTCGATCGTCCCGACATCGGCAGCCATCATAGAAGCATATCTGAAACGCAACGAGGGGAAAGAGGAGTTCCTTCCCCGCCGGCCGCGATGAAAATGCTTTATATGGGAAGCCGCCCCTCGAGGGAGGGGCGGCTTCTTGCATTTCTATAACAATAATTATTTTTTCATGCCGGTGTTTTTCAGGACTTCCTCGCGATAATACGACATTCTGTTGTACACGCCGTCTCCGGGGCAGGTTTTGCTGGAGAAGTTCCGGTGGCCGAAATACTGGGTGCGGGGATCGATCTTGTAGGTCGATGAGAGCCAGGACAGCAGGCTGACGAGCGAGGCTTCCATCTTCGCGTTCACCGGGTCGGCGCCCGGATCGTAGTTGCCGATCATGCAGATGCCGACCATGTTGGTGTTGGGCGGGCAGTGCGCGCCGAGAGCGTTTTCGGGGCGGCCCTGGTAGATGACGCCGTCGGGCCCGATCAGGAAATGGTAGCCGATGTCGGCCCAGCCGGTATTCGGATCATCCATGTGGTAGTTCTGGATTCCGCGGATCGTGGCGGCGCCCTTATACTGGGCCTGAGCCGGCTGCCAGCTGTGGTGCAGGACGATCTTCAGCGGGGTCTGAATCCGGTATTCTCCCTTCGCCGGGCGCGCTTTCCATTCGGCACGCGAGACGACCGGCGGCTTGGGGCACACGTTGGCGACGGGCAGCGGCACGGTCTTGGCCATCACGGCTTCCATCATCTCTTCGCCCATCCGGCGACCCTGGGCGATATAGCGGTTCACGCGGGTCGTTCCCATCGAGGGATCGTAGACGACGAACACCATCTGCCAAGCAGAAACCGGATTCACATCGGCAAAATGCGCTTCGGCATCGAACGCTTCGAAGCGGCTCCAGCGACCGGTCTTCGCGTAGCGGAAGCGGACATACGAGTTCACCGTCGCGCCGGGCGCTTTTTCGACATCGGCAGCGACCATGAGCGTATCGAGGGGTTCGTCGAGTTCGTACACCGGGGTCTCGAAGGAGCCGTAATTCTTTCCGGAAACCTCGAACGCCGGTGTAACGGATATCCTGTAGCTGGGCGGGTCTTCATCGGCCCGGGCGGTCGGAACGGCCAACACCAGCAGTACAACCAAGAAACAGAACCAGATCCGCGACCAATACTTCATTCTCAACTCCTCGCAGAAATGCTTTTCTAAATTATACCGAAAGCACTCAAAACAATCCACCCCCGGATCATCTGGCCACTCACCTCCAGTCCTCCCCGGAGAGAAGGGTTTACGGATGGGAATATTTTCAGTAAACTTATTTCATCATCATCACAGGGGTACGCATTCTCTGGAAGGAGCCGTTCATGAACTTCCGTTCAGCCCTCTTCCGATCATATATTCTTCGTTATTTTTCGATCACACTGCTCTGCCTCTCCGGTGTTTTCGCTCTTGCCAAAACGGCATCAGGGGAGCGCCTGATCAACATCAAGGTCGCCCAGTATGCGACGGCCCTCGAGTTCACGGCCGGATCTGGCCTCGTCTGGGACATGAACGGAAAAAACGGTCGTATCGGAGGAACGAGTACGGCCAAGGTCACCGGGGTTCTCGAGAAGAAAGCCGTCAAGCGGTATCATGTGATGACCGCTTCTGCCCGGGCCGATGAAACCGAAAAACTTGCCTTTTTCGAATCGGAATGGAAGGCGCTGGGTTTCCCTGCCAGAATTCTCACGATCGGCCAGCCGCTGATGTCACAGGATGGAAAATCGGTTCTTCACGACGGGCGTCTCGGCATGGTGGAAGTCGGGGTTTTCCCTACCCAATCAGAAGCCCAGACTCTCGTCGACAGACTCTCCGCCCAGGGAAAATCGAGCTGGATCTACGTGGAAGTCGTCAGCCGGTCCCAGGGGCGCTTGACTCTCGCCGTCAACGGGGAAATGGTCGCCGAAGGCCGGGAACTGTATCTTGTTCCCGAACAGACCCTTCTTCTGAAAAAGGTCGAATATGCCGTCGGGTACCCGTGGCACGGCTTCGCCGACCGCACATATCGAGGCCGGATGACGATCCGCTGGGGAGCCGAGGATGCCATCGACGCCGTTCTGAACACCTCTCTTGAAAACGTCCTCGCCGGGGTCGTCCCATCCGAGATTTCCGGGAACGCCGCCATCGGCGCACTTCAGGCCCAGGCCTGTGCCGCACGTGCGGAGATTCTTGCGAAGATCGGCACACGCCACATCGGCGAAGGTTTCGACACCTGTTCCGAACAGCATTGTCAGGTATTTTCCGGAGAATCCGCCATGTCGCAGGCGGTTGCCCAGAAGATTGACGCTCATCTGGGCGATCTGCGTCTCCAGCCTCCCGCTGGCCAGAGCCGCCGAAGCCTCCGGGCTTACGCCCTGCAAA
>JAKQOH010000165.1 GCA_029565415.1 Candidatus Rifleibacteriota bacterium
CATCAACAGGGGCTGCCCATGGTGCGTCTTTGTGCGCCAGCGTATCTGCGCGGTCATGGATGCGCCCTAGCTGGTCTGCCTCGTTGGCAAGCCCTGCCTGTCTGATGCCGTAGATATACATCCGCATGTATGAGCACCCGCGCAAGATGTAATCGGGCATAGCATCAGGGGCAATGCTGTCAATCGCGCTGTCCGGCTTGCCCTCTGCGCGTGTTGCCAGTAGGGCTATCTGATTGATGATGGATTTGCCATCACGCTTATCTTCATACTGCCATTTCGCAACAGCTTCCGGGGTGGGTAGTGTGGTCATCAGTTGGCCAGTAATTCCGCTAGATGCCATTATTTGGGCTTCTTTTTTGGTTAGCATGGATTCTTTCTTCATGAATTTGTCTCCTTCAGTTATTCGGGGCAACATTGATGCCCCGTGCCTTCGTGCGCAGTTTTCGGCGCATGTCTTGGTCATTTCAACTCACACGCTGTCGCTATCAGCGTGATAACCGGTTATTGTTATCACCATTATAACTGATCGCCGCTAAAAATCAACTACTTTATTTTGGCAGATGCTTTGTTGATGCCCGTTTGAATAACACACTAATGTATTTTGTCAACAACAGTGAAATCACTATATTTGCAGTTGATGCGGCGTGGAACCGTTGACATTTTTTGTCAACGGCTTACATAATCAGGCCCGAAAAAAGATGAAAAAAAGTTGAAAAAAAGTAAGGAATGTAGCATTGAAGCCTATCGGCGGTTTTGATGTGCCCTGTAATAAAGGCTGTAAGCTTGTTTGGCGTGTTTTCGGGGGGCACAAAAAAGCCCCCTGTTGTGGGGGGTTGCTTTGGGTTGGAGTTGGGGATATATACGAGTGGACTGAAAAATGGCAAATGGGGTGCCATGTTCTCCGCTCAGAGAAACTCATGAATAGCTCAAGACCGGCGGTAAGCCGCTCCAGAATTGAGGCGGCATAGCCAAGTGGTAAGGCAAAGGTCTGCAAAACCTTTATACATCGGTTCGAATCCGATTGCCGCCTTTTTTTAATGCCTTAACCGCGCCAGCACAGATTTCATGAGGGTTTCAGGAATATCACCTGAAACCCTTTTTTTGATATCGGGAATTCCGGCTGGCGATTGTGGAAAAACGGGTGGAGCAGGGTTTCAGCCCAGATACAAGATTATGAAAGCTGCTCTCGGATTCCCGTGCGATCGAAGGTATAATGCCGTCTAGGCCTATGCGTGGGAGAAGGGGAAAGAGATGAACAAGCTTCTTGGTATTCGATTGCTGTGTCTCGGGACAGGCTGTCAAGAGATAATCACCGAATACGATATTCTCAAAGAGGACAAACACTCGGTTCGGATCTCCATGGCCGACCACACGGGCGAGGCCGACGAGCGGACCATCAAGAGAAAATGGATCGGCGAGGTGACCGAATATTCGCTCGGCGACGACGGTGTCGAGTTCAAGGTGATGTGTTTGCCGGAAACCAGGACGGAATCTGTCGCTCTTCTGCGCGATGCCATGATTGAGTATATCGCGCGACTCCGTGAAACTGCCGAAGCCCTCGGGAAGGCGGCCGACGAATTCATGCGGCAAAAACGGTGAGAAAGCATATTGGCTTGTGAAGACCGTGAAAATGATACGGATTCTTGATAATACATGTGAGGATATAATATAGATGAAGCCATATAGATGGTTGTGCGTCATAGCGGTCCTGGCCGCTTTTCTCCTGCATCCCGCCAGCATTGTTCGGGCTGTCGATGCCGGCAGGGGAAGCCGGATGGTGGAATTCATCGATGGCGAGGGAAACGTGCGGGCGGGGCCGGGCATCGGGCACAAGATCCTGTTCCAGCCCGCAACAGGGACGCAATGCCTCGTCATCTCCGAGAAGGGGGCATGGAAAGAAGTGAAATTCGATGACGGGTCGAAGGGATGGGCTCACCGAAAGAACCTGAAACCCGTCGAAGCGGCCCCCGTGGAGCGATCTGAAGACCAGACGGCGGACACCCATGAAAGCGTTATTGCGACCACGATGGGTGGGCCAGGCTCATATGTGCTGAGCGCCGCCGTTCTCCGGCATCTGGATGGCGGGGAACTCGATGATGTGCGCCGGTCGGTTGCATGTGATGTCGGAGATGCGTATGAGATCCGGTTGCCGAACGACGATCGGGCCATACTGTGCACGCGCAAAAGCCGCTTTTCCGGCAAGGAAACCTTTTCACTGCGCGTGAAAACAGCGGGCCTTCATGACGTTCCATCGAAGGAGAAAAAGGATGGTTCCGGCCAGACCGTCATCGTGTATGAGGAAGTGGAGTGACAGGAAATAAATAGATAAATATACAAACGGCCCCGGTTGTAGAACCCGGGGCCGTCTGCTGTTCGGGCGGGATGGGGAAGTTATTTTTTCCCCGAGGTCTGGATCGTTTCGAGAACGCTTCCGGCCCATGCCTTCGCGGTTTTCGTGCCTTCCGTTCCCCAGTAATGGAGACCGTCGCCGCCGCCGGACGGGTATTTCGTGAACGGGCGGGAATCGACGAACGTGCCCTGGGTGCCGACCGTGGCCTTGATCGTTTCGCAGAGGCGGTCCTGGGCCGCGATCGATTTGATGTCCTCGCGGGCGCGCGGGGGGCCGACCCAGACGAGGGTGCAGCCGGCTTCCTTCGCCGTGTCGATGATGCGCTGGGTTTCGCGCTTCACCGTGGCTTCCGAGGCGCCGAACAGGTTTGCCCCAAGCGAAACGACCAGGACGGTCGGCTTGTATTCCCTGATCAGATCGGGAAGGGACGGCGTTGCGCGTGGGGTGCGCCAGTCGGCCGGTCGATCGACCGTTCCCTTCTCGTCGCGGCCGTAATAGCCGCATTTCGTCACCGTTCCCTGATACCACCACGACGGGGAACTGCCCGCCACGCCGTAGGTGCGAATCTGGGCGCCGGTTTCGCGCATCGCCGCATCGATCGTCGAACCGTAGATGCCGACCGTGTGCGAATCGCCGATATGCAGGACGCGCTGGCCGGGCCCGATCAGCGGTGTTCCGTTGGCTTCAGGATGCGGAACGGGGGCTGTCGAAGCCGCAGGAGCCGCTGCTGGAGAGGATGGCAAAGCGCCGGATGTCTGATTGCCGGTGACCGGGGGGCTCACCGGCGCCGGCGCCCTGGCGACCGAGTCGGACGGTTGGACGAGGGGCGAGGACGGTTCTGACGTGTCGACGGTGCCAGGCAGGCGGAGCTTCCAGCCGACCAGAATCAGGTTTGGATTCTTGGCGAGCGATGGGTAGCGATCCACATTCAGGCGGATGATCTCCTGATACCGCGCCGGATCACCGAGGAGGCGTCGGGCGATGCCGCTCAGGTAGTCGCCGCTTTTGACGGAATATTCCCTGACGGAAGAGGCTGCCGGGACGGCGGAGTCCGAATCTACTGGCGCGGTTGTGACGATCGCCGCTTTCGATGTTTCGGTTCCTTCCATCGATTGGGATTCCTGGTCGACGGTGACGTGCTGGCCGGAGAACGGCCCCGCATGCACGATGCCCGCCGCGAGCACGCCGATGGCCGCACCGAGCGTCATCGCTACCCTCCGGAAATTCGTATTTGAAACCATATCATTCCTCCCCTGCCACGCGGATCGCCGGGACCCAGTGTCATACTTCAAGTATCAGGACTGGCCGGGAGTACGTCAAGGTGCTCAGGCAATCCGCATTGGCTGCTAGCCATCGACATGAGGTTCGCGTTTCCGGAGCATCACCTGCAAGCCTCTGATATGATTAATCATGTGAATCCGAACCAAGAAGCACCGGCAGAAGACATGTTGAGCTCGGCATTCCATCCCAATCTCGACGGAAGCAGGCTTCCCGTTTCCGCGGTTGTGAACACCGGGATCAGCCTTCCGTTCGTGATCCTCTGCCTCGCCCTGTCGAACGGCGAGAGACTTGCGAGCTTCGGCAGGCTCAGCACGAACGGGAACGCGAAAATGGCTTTTGCCATGCAGAAATCAAAAGGTGCTTCTTTCCATTTTTCCGTGCCGGGCGCAGGGAGAACGAAAAGGTGACATTTGCGCAATGGTGAGGGGAGAGAGTATGAATCCTTCAGGAAGATGCCGGCGGAAAGTCGTGGGAGGAGCGAATGAGGATCAAGGGACGTCGGGAAGATTTCGAACTGCTTCTCGACCCGGATTATTTCGTCAGATATGAGGCATACAACCGGATTCTCGAGGCAAACGGCATTCCTGCCAGGCTGGCTGATATTCCGAGCGTGTTTTCACGGATGGCCTCCCTGGACGAGGTCGTCACGGAAGAGGTTCGGAACAGCCTGCAACAGGCACGGGATGAGCTGGAGCGGTTCGTGCTCGAATACGGGAAGCCGATCGATTTTGCGCACATGACGGCGGCTGAGATCGACGAGTGTTTCCTCGACGCGTGTTCCGGTATAACGGAAAAACCCGATATCGGGCGGATCAGGGAGTTGGTCGAGCATGGTGCCGACATCAATGCCCGCGACCGGTTGGGATTCACGGCGTTGAAAAAGGCTACGCATATATATGACTATACAATTATGAAGTTCTTTCTGGATAGGGGCGTTGATATCAACGAACCGGTCCGATACACCGATGGGGCGGTCTCGACGGTCTGGCTCGAAAAGGTCGGATATGCCGGTCTGGACGACCTGCGACTCATGCTTGGACACGGGGCTCGTCCCAACGACCGTGACAGCGTCGGAAACACGGCCTTGCTCAGATACTGCGCCGCCAAGCCGTGCCGGGACGGGATCGCCCTGTTGCTCGAACACGGGGCCGATGCGGCTTCCGTGAACTCCGAGGGGAATTCGGCTCTCCATGCGGTCGCCCGGCAGGAAGTCGAGCGGGAGGGAGTCCTGCTGCTGATCGGCCATGGAGCAAACGTGGGACTGCGAAATGCTTCCGGCGACACTCCCCTGCACGTGAACGCACGCTTCCAGCTCGCAGGCGACGAACGCTGCGCGGCCTGTCTGCTCGAGAACGGCGCCGACCCCGACGCCGTGACTACCGACGGAGACTCGGCGCTGATTCTTGCCGCGCGATGTGAAAAGGAACGTGTCGTGCAGGTGCTGATGGCGCACGGCGCGCGAACCGACATCAGGGACGCTGCCGGGCAGACCGCGTGCGACATCGCGCTGGCGAAAGGATTTCCGGCTATCGCAACCATGATCGATCCGGTTGCCGCGGCGGCATATCAGGCCAGGGCAGACCGGGGAGCCCTGGAAAAGGTGAAAAGAATGATCATCGGGAGGCTGAAGGCCGGCCAGACACAGTATCGTTCAGACAAAGAGGGTTACTCGGTATTCTCCTGGAGAGCCGCTGCGTATCCTGACCATGCAGCCGGCTACCTGTACGAACGATTCGAAAACGGCGCACCCCCGCCCGACGTGACGCATTTCAGAACCGACGAAGAGGCGCTCGAATACCTCTACCAGACGAATCGGACCCGCTCGGCGGGTGAGACCGAACTGTCCGTCTATGAAGCGATTCTCGGATCGATCGGTGCATGAATGTGGATTCATGCCCCGAGCCAATTCTGGGC
>JAKQOH010000207.1 GCA_029565415.1 Candidatus Rifleibacteriota bacterium
TCGTGACCGGACCAGAAGAGATCGACCGGATACCGCTCCCAGTCCCTGTTCCAGCCTTTGAGCCAGGGTTCGTCATGCGCCGCGTCGGTGCGGCGGAGAACCGTGCCTGCCGGAAGCCCTGTCGGAAGCCCCCGGACGAGCTTGTGGCTCGATTTGCCGCCCGGCTCCATCCAGGTGATGCGGGCGCCGTTCCGGGCCCCGTCGGGAGTGTCCCAGGACAGACCGTCGCCGGGGCGGATCACGACGGACAGTTCGATTTCGACGAGCCCGCCCTTCGCAGGCCCGACGACCCGGCCGATCGTCTGGGCTTCGCGGCCGGGCTGTTCGGGGGTGTTCCATTCCTTCGACGGCGTTCCACGGAGAAAACCCTGGTGAAACGGGCGGCAGAACACCTCCGAAAGGGCGGCGGCGTGTTCTGCGCCCGGTGTTTCACCGTCGAGAACCCGGCGGTATGCCGAGACGACGCCGTAGACGTAATCCGGCCCTTTCATGCGCCCCTCGATCTTGAGAGAGGCGATACCCGCCCGGGCGAGCTCGGGCACGGCTTCGAGCAGCCGCAGGTCGCGTGGGCTGAAAAGCCAGTCGCCGGGCTTCCCCTCGCCGGCCGAATAGGCTTTCCTGCAGGGTTGGGCGCATGTGCCGCGGTTGCCGGAACGGGTTCCGAGAGCGGCGCTCCAGAAGCAGCGCCCCGAGATGCTGTAGCACATCGCGCCGTGGACGAATGTCTCGATCTCGAAGGGAACGCGGCCCGCCAGTTCCCGGATCTCTTCGAGCGAGGACTCGCGCGGCAGGATGATGCGTGTGATTCCGAGGCGCCGAAGAAGATCGAAACCGCCCGTGCCGCTCCATGCAGCTTGCGTGCTCAGATGACGCGGGATTGTGCTGCCGCGCCTGGCCAGAAGCGATGCCACGCCGAGGTCCTGGATGATCAGCGCATCCGGCTGGAGAACTTCGTAGTAGTCGAGCGCCTGTTCGAGAAGATGTTGTTCGTGGTCGAAGACGATGGTATTTAATGTTATATATAACTTGCGCTTCAGCGATGCCGTGACGTTGCGCGCCCAGCGCAGGGCCGTGTCGTCGAAGTTCGGGGCGAACGCGCGCGCGCCGAACCGCTTTCCGGCGAGGTAGACGGCGTCGGCTCCTGCCAGAAGGGCCGCCTTGAGACAACTCTGGTCGCCGGCGGGGGCGAGAAGTTCGATGCGAGCGGTATTCGTCATGATGCCCGGGACGCGAGATGGCGGAGCGCCAGAAGATAGCCGTCGAAGCCGAGGCCGGTGATGATGCCGGCGCAGACCGGTGCGATCATCGAACGGCTCCGGAACTCCTCGCGGGCGAAGATGTTGCTCAGGTGTACTTCGATCACCGGCACCGGAAGCGCGGCGACGCAGTCCCGGATCGAAACGCTCGTGTGGGTCAGGCCGCCCGGGTTGAGGATGACGCCGGCGAATCGACCGGGTTCCATCGCCGTCTGCAGCTTGTCGATGATGGCGCCTTCGTGGTTCGACTGGAACGATTCGATGCCGCAGCCGAGGGAGGCCGCTTCGGCGCCGAGCCGCGCTTCGAGATCGGCGAGGCCGGCGGAACCGTAGATCTCCGGCTCCCGCTTCCCCAGCAGGTTCATGTTCGGTCCGTTCACGATCAATATATATTTCAACGTATTTTCCTCCGGTCAGCGTGAGAGGGTCAGGTCAAGAATACCGTACATTCCCCGCAGCGTGCGAACGAGATCGTGACCACTCCTGATCTTCAGCAGATTCCGCCAGAGCCGTCCATGATGCCGGTAGAAGTTCGTCAAGAGGGATTTGAGCAGATGCTGCTGCCATGCGGCCGGGTGCTCGATGGAGAGCTCGTCCGCGATTGCAAGCAACGGGGCGGCGTCGTCGGGCAGCAGATCGACTGGGAGGCGGACTCCCACCGAGATGCCTTTCGAACGCAGATCGTTGCCGGCATCGACGAAGGGGTGCGTGACGTCGGGACTGCTGGACGAGGGGCGCAGCCAGACCCGCTGGAGAAGCGGGGAACTGCACAGGCGCGCCGCGGCGAGATCTTCCGGTCGGTCGAACGGAACGGAAAGCAGAAGCCCCTGTTCGCTTCCGATGTCGACCATCTGGTTCGCGCGGCTGCCCGGTAGATTCGGGGTTTCCAGCGAGATGTTGCCGAAGCCTGATCTTCTGAGCCAATGAAAGAGGTCCGCCAGATCGCCGCGCGTCGGAGAGCCGGCGGCCTCGCCGCTTCGATCGAGCAGCCCGAGCCAGGGCTGAAAGACGGAAACGGCCGGCAGGTAGACGGCTTTTTCGGCCGCGGCCGCGTAGCCGACATCCTGCCCGAGAGGCGCGGTGGGAACGGCCAGGGGCGTTCTCAGATCCGCTTCCAGCGTATCGATCGGCCCGTTCATGCCGCGAGGATCCTTGAGAAGCCACTCGCAGGCGACGCGGCCCGTTCCGCGAAGTGTGACATCCCAGCCTGTGCCCAGTTCCGTCGCCCGAGGGCCGCCGAGCACCAGCCGGGCCTGGG
>JAKQOH010000176.1 GCA_029565415.1 Candidatus Rifleibacteriota bacterium
GTGTTTGATCTGGTTGCGCGGGGGAAGCCTCCATTACCGGATATCGTCCACAAATGCTGGTTTTCTTAGCGGGTTTGTACGAACCTTTTTCATTCTAGGCGGAACCAGCCTCAAAGTCAACCGATCCGCCGGAAGGAGTGAGCCCAAACCACGGCCTGGAGCCAGGCGGGGCGCAATCGAGCCGCGGCTTCGGCGCAGGCATCGAGGGTTGCGCCGGTCGTCGCGACGTCGTCGATGATTGCCAGCCTTTTTCCAGCAAATGCTGCGGGAACCAGCCCCTCAGCAAGGGCGAAGGCTCCGACCGGGTTCGTGGCCCGCTCATCTTCGCCACACTCGGCCTGGGGCCGGGTCTGGCGGATGCGCACGATCGCCGGGGAAACGGGAGCGTCCCACGCAGCCCCGAGCAGGTCGGCAAGAAGTCGGGCCTGGTTGAAGCCCCGTGCCGCCTCGCGGGATGGGTGCAGAGGCACCGGGATGAGCACCTGGGGCCGCCGCTCACGGGGCAGTCCCGCTGCCACGCGGGTGATGGCGCCCGCCAGGTGTTCGAGAAGTCGGGTCGAGGGACGGTATTTCACGGCCTTGATCGCCTCGGACAGGGGCGGCTCGTAGGAGCCCATCGCGAGAATCGGACAGCGGCAGGCGACATCGGCAACCGGCTCGGGGACGTGAAGACGGCCTTGGATTGCCCGGTCGCACGCATCGCAGAGAACCCGCCCGAGCGGGGTCGGCTGGCGGCAGACGTGGCACGAGAACGGCATGACGCTTTCGATCGCCGCTTCCAGCCAGGTCGCGATTCTCTTCAGCATCATCCCTCCCCCAAAAGAAAATCACAGAGGGGGGGACCTCTGTGATCGTGTGACACGAAACACCCCGTTGCTACTCGGCAGCCTCGCGGTCGGCGGAGGTCTCGCGGGTGCGCTTGTAGACGCCGCGCGTGCTGGTTCCGAGGAACTCGGCGAACTGACGTACGTAGGGATCGCCGGCTTCGGGCATCGCGGCGAGCTTTTCCTTCGCCTGGGACACGTTCAGGTTCGAGCGGAAAAACATCTTGAACAGGTTGCGGATCGCTTCGATCGACTCGCGGGGAACGCCGTTGCGCTTGAGGCCAACCGAGTTGAGGCCGATGACGCGGGCCGGGTTGCCATCGATCTTGATGAAGGGCGGAACGTCTTTCACGATCTTGCTCATGCCGCCGATCATGACCAGCCCGCCGATCTTGCAGAACTGGTGAATGCCGGTGAAGCCGCCGAGGGTTGCCCGGTCGCCGACGTGGACGTGGCCGGCGAGCGTCACGCAGTTGGCGCAGGTGACGTAGCTGCCGACCCGGCAGTTGTGGGCAACGTGGACGTAGGCCATGAACAGGTTTTTGTCGCCGATGACGGTTTCGTTTCCGGCTCCTTCGGCCATGTGGATGGTGACGAATTCGCGGATATGGTTGCCGTTGCCGATCTTCACGAAGGATTTTTCACCGCCGAACTTTCTGTCCTGGGGGGGGCAGCCGATCGAAACGAACGGGGAAATCAGGTTCTCGCTGCCGATCGTGGTGTATCCCTCGATGTGGCAGTTCGCGCCGACGATCGTTTTCTCGCCGATCTCGACGTTCGGCCCGATGACCGTGTAAGGCCCCACCTCGACCGTCGGATGGAGTTTCGCCCCCGGTGCAATGATGGCGGTGGGATGAATGCTCATGGTGCGCTTCCCTTCTTCCGCTGGTGTGATGATCAGACGATCGTGAACATGAGTTCGCCGTCGGTGACGGTTTCGCCGTCGACTTTGGCTTCCACCTGCACTTTACCGGTAGAGCCACGAACTTTCAAGACCTTCACGTGCATTTCAAGCTTGTCCCCGGGTACGACCGGCTTCCGGAACCGTACCCCGTCGATACCGCAGAAAAACGGGATCTTGCCCTTGTGCTCGGGCTGCGAGAGGAAGAGAACGCCGGCAACCTGGGCCATGGCCTCGACGATTAGAACGCCGGGCATGACGGGCCGCTGCGGGAAATGGCCGTTGAAGAACTCTTCGTTCGCCGTGACGTTCTTGTAGCCGATCGCGGAGACTCCGGGCTCGATCGAGACCATGCGGTCGACGAGGAGGAACGGATAGCGGTGCGGCAGAATCTGCTTGATTTCTTCGATTTTCATCATGGAGCCGGGATTCCTTTCGTTCTGCTGATGATACATCTCGCACAGGCGGCGTGCCAGTCTGACGTTCCAGGCATGCCCGGTACGGCTGGCGATGATGTGTCCGCGCATCCGGCGGCCGGTGAGGGCCAGGTCGCCGATGAGATCGAGGATCTTGTGGAGGGCGAACTCTTCCGGGTCGCGCAGCCCATCGGGGTTCATGACCGACCCGTCACGCCGCACGACGACGGCGTTGTCGAGCGAGCCGCCGAGCGCAAGGCGTTTTTCCCTGAGCATGTCGAACTCCTCTTCGAAGCCGAAGGTGCGGGCACGGCCGATGCGCTCGAAAAAATTCTTCCCGTCGACGACGAGATGGACCCGCTGAGGCGGGATGATGTCGTCTTTATACGAGAGATGGAACGTGATCTCGAAGCGGTCGGAAGGGAGGTAGACGATGCTCTTGTCGCCTTCCGAGAGTTCGCAGAGCTCGCGGATGTCGCATACTTCGGCAGGGACGCCCTGGTCGACGACGCCGGCCTCACGGATCGCATCGGCAAACCGGAACGCGCTGCCGTCCATTGCCGGGGGCTCGGGGCCGTCGATTTCGACCACGAGATTGTCGATGCCCATGCCGTAGAGGGATGCCATGAGATGCTCGACGGTGTGGACCGTCGCATCGCCGCACCCGATCGTCGTTCCGCGCAGGACTTCCCGGACATTCCCGGCCCTGGCAGGGATCTCGGGAGAGCCCGGCAGGTCGACGCGCCGGAAGATCACGCCGGTCCCCGGGGGGGCGGGCAGAAGCGTCAGATGGGCCGGAGCGCCGGTGTGAAGGCCGATTCCCGAAAGAGAAACGGGTTTTCCGATGGTGTTCTGGGTCGGCTGCTGCGTCATGATGGCTCAGAAAGACTTGATGTACTGGATCTGGTAGATGGCCGTGTCGTTGCCGCCGTTCCCGTCGTCGCGGCGGGCGTATTCGAGGCTCACGCCGGGATAGGGACGCATTTTGAGGCCATAGGAGGTCAGGCCGTCGCACCGCTCGGCGGCAAGGATGACAAGCGGAAGGATCGTTTTCTCGGCGCCGATGAAGGATTTCTTCTCGGTGGTGACGGGATCCTTGATGATGCCGCCGTGAATCGACGCCGCAAACGATTCGAACGTTTTGGAACCGGCGAAGTAGAAGACCCGGGATCCGAGGGTCATGCCGGCATCGCCGACGCCCCAGACGATGTTCGGGAACAGCTTGTCCTCTTCGAGCACGGTCATCTTGAAGTTGAGCACCGTCTTTCCGGATTCGGCATCGTTCATGTGGCGGACACCGGACAGTTCGAGGAATTTGCCGAAGGGCTGGGCATACATGATCATGTTATGACCATCGTCGCTGGTGTAGGTGGTCATGCGGGTGAAATACGCCGTCGGCAGGGTGATGTTCGACGAGCCGAGATACCGGAGCCGGGAGGTCTGGGCGGCGGCGGCCGGGGTGACGGCCCCTGCCAGCAGGATTCCCGTGAGGGCGGTCAGAAGGGCAAGAGCGGTTCGTTTCATTGCGTTTCCTCGGCTGGTTCAACCCCGATCCGGACCTGGATCGCCCGGAGCGTCTTGAGCATCTCCGGCAAGCGGCGCAGGGCCGCCATGACCCGTTTCTCCTCGGTGTGCGGTTTGAGCGGGAAGCCGGACATCATGCTGCCCGGCGGCACATCCTGCGTGACGACGCCCCGGGCCGCGATCGTGCTGCCGCGGCCGATGGTGACGTGGCCGACAGTTCCGACCTGGCCGGCGAGGGTAACACGATCTTCGAGAATGGTGCTGCCGGAAACGCCGACCTGAGCCACGATAATGCACTGCTTTCCCACCACGACGTTGTGCGCGAGGTGAACGAGGTTGTCGATTTTGGTGCCGTCTCCGACCCGAGTCGCGCCCATGGTGGCACGGTCGATCGTGACATTGGCCCCTATCTCAACATCGGCACCGATGTCGACGATGCCTACCTGTGGAATTTTCGCATGGCCCTCGGCCGTCGTCAGGAAGCCGAATCCATCGCTTCCAAGAACGGCCCCGGCATGGATGATGCAGCGCGGCCCGATCCGGCAGCGGTCGAGCAGCTTTGCACCGGCATGCAGCCGGGTTTCAGGACCGACAACAGCCGAACGGCCAACGTAGGCATGGGCACCGATCCAGGCTCCGGCTCCGATCACGGCATGGGCTTCGACGACGGCCATCGGCCCGATGATTGCGGTCAGATCGACATCGGCGGACTCGTCGACGAACGCGGTGGGGTGAATCCCCGGGGCGGGGCGGTTTTCGGGATGGAAATACCGGAGTGCCGCGAGGAAGCCCTGGTAGGGGTTCGTGAACCGGATCGAAGGGATCGGGAGCGGGCCGGACTTCTCCGGGGCGATGACGGCGACCGCCTGGGATGTCTTCAGCTGATCGAGATGTTTCGCGTACTGCTTCGCGTCGGAAAGGAAGGTGATATCGCCAGGCGCTGCGTCGGCGAGCGCGGCGATGCCCGAGATGAGCGGTCCCGGGCCCTCCCCGTCGAGGCGGCCGCCCAGAATGCGGGCAAGCTCGGCGAGAGGGACGGGCACGGGGGAGGCGGGATTGTGGCTCATGCCGTCATCATTCCTCACGATTCGCGTCTCGTGCAAAAGCGCCCGCGCCAATGATGCGGCGCGGGCGCCCAGCGGGCAGGGTCATTTCCCCTTCTTGGCGGCCGGGGCCGCGGCGGGAGCGGCAGCCGGAGCGGCGCCGTTCAGAGCTGACAGCACGTCGTCCGTGATGTCGAGGCCGCCGAAGTAGCAGAACCGCTTTTCGAACACGGCTTCGAGGTTCTTCGACTTGGCGATGCGGGCGATGACGTTGTCGACCTTCTCGTCGAGGGCCTTGGAGAGACCGCCCATTTTCTCTTCTTCCAGCTCGTACAGGCGCTTCTGGGACTCCTCGAAGAACTTCTGCAGCTCGGAGTTCGCGTTGGCGAGGGCTTCACGCTGGGCGCGGAGCTGGGGCTCGAGGGCCTTGGCTTCGTTTTCCTTCTTGCCGTCGCGCAACTCCTGCATTTTCTTGGCGATTTCGACATACTTCGCATCGAGATCCGAAACCTGCTTCTTGCGGGTGTCGAGATCTTTCTGGAGCTTGGTCTTTTCGCTTTCGAGGTAACTCTTGGTTTTCTGGGTCTCGGAGTATTTGGCGAACAGCTTGCCGGCGTCGACGTAGCCGAACGAAAAAGCTGCAGCCGCCGAAGGCAGAGCCAGAAGACCAGCCATCAGACCCAGGTGCAACAATACTTTCTTCATGAAAAACAGATCTCCTTGTGTATGTTGAGTTGAACTCTGAAGTGTCAGAATGAACTGCCGAAATTGAAATACGTGCGGCCGTCGCCGCGGTCGCTCGCCTTGCCGTGATCGATCGCGACGGGGCCGAGCGGTGTCTGGAGCCGGATACCGAAGCCGAAGCCGCTCTTCGCATCGAAATCCTTGGAGAGCTGATTATAATCGAGACCCCAGGCGCTTCCCACGTCGTAGAAGCCGACCAGATCGAAGTTCTTCGCGATGTTCTGCCGGATCTCGAAGTTCCCGTAGAGCAGCTTGGTGCCGAGGAACTCGCGTTCGCGATACCCGCGCACCGTGTCGCTGCCGCCGACCGAGAACATGTCATAGACGGGAACGAACCCGTCCCCGATCGAGGCGCGGCCGCCGACGCCCTGGATGGCGAAAACGGTTTTCTTGTTCTTCGACACGGGGAAGTAGCGGCGAAGCGAGAGGACGTATTTCGTGTACTGGTTCGCGCCGCGCAGCAGGCCGCCGGTCGTCTCGACCCAGAAGGTGTCGTGCATGCCGCCCGAGGGACGGAACCGGTTGTCGCGGGTATCCTTGTCGAGGATCGCGCCGAAGCTCTGGATGCGGCCATTCACGACGCCGAGCGGGGCCGAGGCGAGGGTTTCGTCGGTCGGGTTCAGGTTGATATCCTCGTCGCGGAACCGGAACGAAAGATCGACGTCGCGCCGGAGACGGCGGCCGAGGGTGATGTTTCCGCCCTTGCGCTCTTCGTCGTATTCCGTGAGGGTATTGCCGAGGCTGTACAGGTTGCGGGTATATTTGGTGTTATACAGATCGACGCCGAAGCTCCTGGGCTTGTCGTTCAGCCACGGATCGAAGTATCCGACCTCGAACGTCTGGACGCCGCCGAACTCGGTCTTCCCGTAGATGCGCTTGCCTTCGCCCTTGAAGTTGTTCTGGGAAAGGTTCGCGAAGCCGACGAGGCCGTTGAGCGAGCTGTAGCCGCCGCCGACGCCGGCCCGGCCGGTCTTCTGCTCGACGACCTGGATCACGAGCACGACTTCCTCGGGGGTCTTGCCGGGCAGATGGTCGCGCTTCACTTCCTCGAAGAAGCCGAGGTTGTAGATGCGCTGCAGGTCACGAACGATCTTGTTGTTGTCGTAGATCTCGCCGGGTTTCACGGTCAGTTCGCGGCGAACGACCTTTTCCTTGGTTTTCTTGAGGCCTTCGATGCGCACTTCGGTCAGCATGCTCTCGGTGACCTCGACGAAGATCTTCGATCCTTTCTCTTTCACGTAGGCGTCGGTCACCTTCGAGAAGAGATATCCTTCACGGGCAAGCAGCTCGTTGATGTTCTGAATATCCTGGGTGAGCAGCTTCGAGTTGAAAACCGTGCCGATCTTGCTTTCCATGGCCTTCTCGATCTTCTCGTGCGAGACCTTGGTGCAGCCCTTCACCTCGATGCTGTCGATGATCGCGTTTTCTTCGACCTTGAACACGAGCAGCTTTCCCTTGGCGTCGGAGCGGATATCGGCGCCGACATAGGAAAAATACCCCATCTCGCCAAGCCGGGCGATTTCGGCCTGGATGGCTTCCTGCTCGAGCCGGTCGCCGACCTTCATCTTCAGATTCATCAGAATCGTCGACTCGGGGATCATCTTGTTGCCCTCGGCCTTGAACCCGACGACCAGGTTGCTTTCGAAGCCGAAAACCATGCCGGCGATCAGGAACAGGCCGAAGAGAGAGCCTGTCAGAAATTTGGAAATAGTCGTGCGACGCGGGCTCATAGCGCTCCTTACAAAGGAAAGTCTTATCTGAGTATGGGCATGATACGCACCGGCTCCCCGAATGTCAAGGAACCGGCTCAGGAAGCCGTTTTGCCGGAACCGACGCGGTGTTCTTGTCAGGATCAGCCGCATGATTTATGCTATCGCCCGGAGCTGCGAGGCACGTCGTGCATCGTGCGAACCGGCAACCGGAGGAGGAACATCCGTGGCGAAATGTCCAGAGTGCAACCGAGAACTGCCCCTGAGCGGGAAATGCCCGTTCTGCCGTCGTGAAGGTGCCCCGGGGGCGTTCTCCCTGAAAGGCCTTCTGAAACGCCCGGATCAGACCGCTGCGGAGCCTCCTGCGCCGCAACAGCCTCCTTCGGAGCCGCCGATCGCGACCGCGCCTCCCGAGGCGCCGGCCGTCCCGATCACCCCTGTCGAAGCCCCTCTCGAACCCCCGCCGCCCCCCGCCGCTTCCATCGAGCCGCCGCCCCAGCTTCCTCCGGCTCCCCAGGCGACGGGCGGCTCGGTTCTCGCCGGCCTGAGAGCCAGAGCCGGCATGGGCGCCCCGGCATTTCCCGCCGAGCCCCCGGCATTTCCGGCCACGCCACCGGCGCCTGCGACGGATGACCCGGCGGCACCGACCGTTCCCAACGCCCAGTTGCGCGATTCCCAGGCATTCCTGCTGCAAAAAAAAGGGATTGCCACCCCTCAGGCCGCTCCTGAAGCCGAAAAGACACACATCGACACCGGCGTTTTCTCCTCGAAGATCACCGGCCTCGGCGACGAGGAGATGGAGTGTGCGGTGCTGGCCGGCCTGCTGAACGATAGCTACATCCTCGATGCCGCGACCTCGAAGGGGCTGATCGCCGACCTGTTCTCGACGACCTACTCCCGCTCGCTGTGCAAGGCGATCCTGGCCCTGCGCGAAGAGAACCGCGCCGGCTCGCTCATCGACAAGATCGTCATCAAGAACAAGCTGAAGCATCAGGGGCTGTTCGATCTGCCGATGCAGAACTACCTGAACCGGGTCATCGCCCAGCCCTCCCCCACCCTCGACCAGGTGCTGCACTACCTCGAGCTGATGAAGGAGCAGGCGCTCAAACGCAAGCTCAAGGAAATCGCCACGAACATTTCCGAGTTCATCGACAACCCCGACCCTAATAAACCTATCGCTATAGAACATTTCACCACCTCGGTCATCGAGGATATCCGGAACGTCCAGAAAGCGAAGGCGACGAAGCGCATCAACCTGGTGAAAGAGGAGATGCGCGAGATCATCAAGGATATCGACGACCGCGAGACCCGGGGCGAAATCGAGATCATCGGCTACTCGTTCGAGCCGTTCCATTACCTGAACGTCGCGATCTCGGGCTTCCGCAAGGGGTTCATGTATGCGATCGCCGGCGCCCCCCGCCGCGGCAAGACGACGTTCACGCTGGAGCTGGCCACCTCGGTCGCGACGAACTGCAAGATCCCGGTGCTTTTCTTCACCTACGAGCAGACGAAGCGCAACCTCACCTACCGTCTGCTGGCGAAGGAAAGCCGGCTGAACCCCGACTCGCTGCAGCGCAAGAAGGTGCGCTCCGACATGATCATGGACGCGAAGTTCATGGGCGGCTGGCGGCGGATGCAGTCATATATGGATTACTTTTATATCGTCGAGGCGACGAAGGCCGACACGATCGACCGGATCCGCACCTACGCCTACAACGTCATGCAGGACTTCAACACGCACGACCTGATGATCTTCGTGGATTACATCCAGAAGATGCCGCTCTCGCGCGCCTACATGGACGAGAAGTTCAAGGTCGAGGAGATCTCGACCGAGCTGAAGGCCCTTTCCATCGAGCTGAACAACCCGATCATGACGATCAGCTCGCTGTCGAAGGAAGGCTGCATGATCGACGCCACGGAAAGTGCCGAACGGCCCACGATGTATCACTGCAAGGGCTCGGGCGATCTCGAGTATGACCTCGACTGCGCGATGATCCAGGCGAAGGACTGGGGCGACACGAAGGAGCTGCACAACCAGTTGATCCACAAGGCCGAGGAGATGGGGAAAGACCCGACCCGCGTCCCCAAGGTCGACGTCGTCAACCTGTATCTCGACAAGAACCGCGACGCCCCGGAGGGCATCTATTCCACCCTTCAGTATTTGTTCTTCATCGAGGACAACAAGTTCATCGAGCTCGGCCCGAAATACGACGACGACCGGTTCCGATTCAGCAAGATCGAGTCGCTCGTGAACGACCTGATCGAGAAGAACTACATCATCTTCTTCGACAAGGAACGTGACAACGCCCTGCAGAAGGGGCGCGTCCAGATCAAGCTGAAAAATATTTGACAGTATATTCTCTGCCGTCCGCAGGAGGCCCCGTGTCACCGACTTTCATCCGCAACACGTTCCGGTTCCTCTGTTCCGTTCTGGCTCTCGCGGCCGTATCCGGCCTGATGGGAGGCTGCTCGGCCGGCAAGTCGGGCATGATGCAGATCACGCCCCAGCAGTATTTCTACTCGGCCAAGGAGAAGCTCGAGACGATCGACGAGCGGGCTTACGACGTGCGCGATCTCGACGAGATCATCCGGGTGCTCCAGAGCGCCGAGAAGGATGCGAAGTCGGGCGAGATCATCGACAAGTCCCGGCTGTATCTGACGCTCGCGCTGACCCTGAAGGCGCGGAAGCAGTATCAGACGAACATCCTGAAGGGTCAGTATCTGGCAAACCGGCCGGAACCGTTCTACGTGCTGGATGTGAAATCCGTCCAGGAGACGCTGCGCGAAGCGAAGAAGTGGCTGCGCAGTTGCGAGGCGGGTTGGAAAAGCCAGTCTCTCGAGGCGGATCTCCAGTTCGTGAAGGGCTACTACTACATGCACAAGATGCTGACCCAGAAAGGCAGCGAGCACCGCGAAAGTCTCTGGACCGCCGCGATGGCGTTCCGACGCTGCCTGGGCATGGCCCCCGATTACAAGAGCGACTTCAGGCTGTTCGGGAAGGAACTGACCCCGCGCGAGGTGCGGCTGAAGCTGATCGAATGCCTCGCCACGGGCGGCGAGGTCGCCGAAGCCTACGGGCTCGTTTCGGAATACACGTTCACCCCGATGCCGGCCATGACCCCGCTCGCGGCCCGAGCCGACTACCCCTGGATGCACATGAAGGGGCTGGTTCTGGCGATGATGGGCCGCCAGGAAGAGGCGGCGGAACTGCTGAAACGGTTCAAGATCGTCCCCCCGCAGGATTATCCGGCCGTCGAGGAGGCGCTCTGGGTTCTCGAGGGCGTCTACGACCGCCTTGCCGAGGAATCCGGCGACGCATCGTGGGGCATGGAGGCACGCATCGTGGCTTCGATGCTCAAGCAGCTGAAAGGACCGTATTCGAAGGAGAAATACACGACGGCGGCGAATCTCTTTCCCCGCTGGATGCCCGGCGACCAGACCTTTTTCGAGGCCCTGACCTGGTTCTACCGGGGCGACTTTGACAAGGCCCGGGACACGCTTGCGCCGATTGCCCGGGGCGGCATGATGTCCCGGCAGAACCGGCTCGCGTCCCGCGTCCTGGCTCTCGAGACTGAGCTGTATGCCGGTCGGCGCGTTGCCGACGAACTGCTCGAGGAGCTGCTCGGCCTCTCGATCGACCGCCAGCTCTCGCCAATGCTCCGGGAGCGGCTCGGCTTCCTGCTCGCCCGCTACGTGATGGGCGAGGCCTCCGAGTTCAAGCAGGGCAAGCTCGAGGGGGAAAGCCAGACGTTCGTGAAGGCGATCACGGGCAGTCCGTGGGCCCTGACGCTGAAATACCGGCGCGGCGACTGGCTGCGCCCCGACCAGGCCCCGGCAGACGAGCCTCAGGAGACGCCGAAAGCCGCCGCCACGACGGGGAAGAAACCGTTGCCCGTGCGCGGCAAACGACCGCCTTCCGAGTCCGAGCGGATGTTCAACGCCTTCCCGGCGCGCGAATCGACGCGCGAGCCGCGGCGGCGGGATTTCGCCACCCTCCAGGCCGAGATCTGGGCCAATCGCCCCGAGGACTGGATCACCAGCGCGAACCTGAACCTCATCGCCCTGCCCCAGATGACCCTTCTCGGCAAGGGCCGCATCGTCGGCCGCGAGGAGGAAGGCAAGGGCTGGTTTTTCAAGGGTGAGGACATCGACGAACTCCGACGGGGCGGCCGGTATCTGGCCATCTTCGAGTTCGCGAACTCGGACAGCGAGAAATCCCTCCAGGGCATCCTGTTTGAGCCGTGACGGGCGGGTTTGAACCCGCCCCGACGGACCGCAGGGCGTCGCTCCGCGATGCCGATGCGGCGATTACTGAGTGGCCTGCAGAAGCCAGTTGACACGGCGCGGCGTGATCATCATGAAAAAGTTCTTCACGCGCGGATCGGTCGGGTCGTTCAGGATCTTCTGCTTTTCGGCTTCGCTCAGCAACGCAAACTTGTCGGTATACAGAATCGTCATCGACACCTTGAACCAGACCTTCGAGTTCAGCGCGAGTTCGGACTCGACGAACGAGTCGGAGTTGCGATAGCTGTTGTCGAACTCGAACTTCAGGATCTGCCCGTCGTCGAACATGAACGGCCGCATGTCGGCCGGATCCGGATCCGGTTCACGGATGTTGCCCTTCTTGCCGCGGAACAGCCGTCGCGTCGCCTTGTCGAAGTGGTAGACGATCGTCTCGGTCTTCGAGAGCGGGATGTTCATGATGTTCGCGTTGTCCAGCAGCGAGGCTTCGGGCTTGTCGATCGCGTTGCGCAGCTCGTTGCGGATACCGGACATGATGATGCGGGTCGTCTGCAGGATATCGAGCTTGTTCCGGGCATGCGTGAACGACTTCTGGACGTTCCGCAGGATCTGGTACAGGGTCCCGCTCAGAAGCAGGATCATCGCCATCACGACCAGCAGCTCGATCATCGTCATGGCGTTCCGGCGGCGCCGGGCAGGAACGATATAAGAGTTACTCATATATTTCATATTCAATAGTAATTGAATCGGGGATCCGTCAGGATGGTGACGAACCGGAGAACGGGAATATCGGTGAAGGTGCGGTTGTTCGCCGAGACGCTCACGATGACCCGCAGGAGATGGACCGGTTTGGCCCCCTTCGGAAGGGGCAGCAGGGGCTGGAGATTGCAGGCGAAATCGACGTTGAATCCATTCTTGGCGGCATTTTCCCGGAGCTCGACGAAATCCTTCTCCATGTTGAGCTTCTGGGCGCGGGCATAGCCGAGCGTGCGGGCGAGTTCGATGGCGGAGGCCCCGTAGAGGGTCGCGATGACGCGGGTGTCGGCGCGGACGATGCGCCGCTGGCCAGACTTCATCAGCGAGTAGATCGGCAGGATCCCGGCCGAGAGCAGCATGACGACGACCAGGATCTCGATGAGGGAAAAGGCGGCACGCCGGCGTCGCGAATCAGTCATGTTCGTATTTCCACTCGAATTTCCCGACGCCGCCCGTGACGATCTTGGCGACGTACATCTCGTCCATGATCGTCGGCTTGTCCTTGCGCCAGATGGTGTTCAGGGGATTGTATTCGATCACGTTCTGCCCCGGGGTCTGGAACGAGTCCTTGATGTTCAGGCTCGGCACCACGAGCTGGCCCCGGATGCGGACGTTCTTCGACCCTTTCACGATGATGGGCTGGTTCACCGAGATGAGATTCGCCTCGATATAGCAGGGATCGGCATCGGCCGTCGAAGTGTCGATCTCGATCTGCGGGGCGATGATCGTCAGCATGTCGCGTTCGGGATTCGAGTCCCGGCCGGCGGCCGCTTCCCCGGCGGCGGCCGGGAAGAGGTCGCCCTGGATGGAAACGGCACCGCCACCCATCATCGGGCTCGAGTAGATGACGCCGTGGCCGCGGTACCGGAGCCGGTTGAGCCGGAGCGTCTCGGCATCGTTGAGGGCGATAATGCCGTTCAACTCGATGACCTGTCCCTTCGTGCCGGAAAGATAGTTCCCGACATCGTTGATGTACTTGAAATGGAACCGGTCGTAGACGCTGCCGCCGATCGAAATGGTGGTGCGGCCCCGGAAGAAATCCTCGGTGCTGCGCGGGATGAAGTAGAAGTCCATCAGGTAGGCATCGCCCATGTCGGGCAGGGCATGCCAGAGGTCCCCTTCGTAGAATTCGCGCACCGGGGACTGGGTCACGACGCTGCCAAGCTGCGACGGCATGCCCGGGTACGGCTCGTTGGCGAGGAAGGGGGTCAGATGATCTTTCAGGGGGCCGGCATACTGCTCCTGCTTCCCCGCGACGCGCTGGATGAGATTGCCCAGACCGGCATTGTAAGGCTCGACGCCGGCGTCGCTCATGAATTTCTGGTATTTCTTCATCTCGGTCAGACCGTCCGGCATGTCCTGCCAGTTGTCGAAAAGCGCCTGGACATGATCCTTCGGGACGCCGAAGAGGGTGAACAGGTTCTGGGCCTGGGTTGCCGTCAGATTCGTGCCCGGCTTGATATCCGTCGGAATCGGGATCGGCGGAGCCGACCCGTCGGAGGAAGCGTCGATATTGACGAACGGCAGTTCGAGCCGTTTGCCGTTCTTGGTCATGATCGAGACGATCCGGTAGTACATCCGCCACACCTGGCCGTAAATCAGGGTCGGGGAGATGTTCTTCGTGTTGATGCGGCCGTCTTTCGGGGAGGAGGGCTTGCCCTCGAGTTCGGCCGTGCCGAACAGATCGAGACCGCTGTTGGCCGGCTCGGGATACAGCCGCTCGATCAGCAGCCGCTCATTGCCGGAAGCCCGAGCAAGACGCTGGTTCCGATAGTTGTTGAACGAGATCATCGCATTGCCGAACGTCGGTTCGCCAAGGGTCTCCTTTGTGTCGGTCAAGATCTTGTCGGCACCAACGTTGATCAGGCGGATTTTCGTATCGTTTTTCCAGCCGCCGAAGCCGAGAAAACCGTCTTTGGTCTTGTCCTGTCCCTGGAGTTGCATGAATTTGTCGGCGTAGTCCTTCAGGCCGATCCAGGAGCCGCCTTCCGTCGCGGGAACCATGTCGAACTTGAGGAAGAGGTTCTCCTGCGCGTTGAGGGGCCGGCGCGAGTTCCCGCCATCCGAGGTGATCTCGGTGAGCAGCTTGGTGCCGTTCGTGGACTGGAGGATGATCGAGGGGGGCATGTTGGCCTCGGGGTCCTGGCCCATGTAGACCCGGCCCGGGGGCACCTGCGCGTTGTTGCCCGTCAGCGAGAGCGCGTTTTCCCAGTAGGCGACGTTGTCGAGGGCATCGAACTTTTCCTGGCCGGGAATCGACCGCCAGCCGTGGTCGAGCCGCAGATTCTTCGTCTGCGCGCCGATGTCGGAAGACGAGTAGTTGAAGTGCGAGTTCCCGAACACCGTTCCGTCCTTCACATAGAGGGTGAAATAGTTGAACGGCGGAACGAATGTCTTCACGACACGGATCAGGAAGCTGAGCGATACTTTCGCCGTCTGGCCGCGGTATGTCACGCTGGCGTTCACCGTGAGTTCGCCCTGCTTTTCCTTGAAATCTTTTTTGATATTATACAGAGTTTTATTCCCGGACTTCGCCTCGACGCCGTTGATGTGTTTGAGGACGATGACGGCATCGATCACGAAGCCCCGGTCGACCGAGATGCCGAACACCTGCTTCGCGGTCTCACGGGTGTAGCTGGTCAGCCGGGCCACCTGGGGCGCGTCGAGCGGAATCTTCTCCTCGACCTTGGTGTTGTTGGCGCGCAGCACCTTGTAGAGCTGGTTGTTGGCGTCATCGTGGTTGAGCGAGTTTTTCAGCCGCGCGACGAACTCCTCGACGGCCGACTCGGCGAGGTTGAACGCCACCTCGGATTCATAGGAGACGGCCGAGGAGAAATCCTCGGAGCCGGTGAAGTAGGTGATCGAGAAGCCGAGAATGAACAGCACCGTGAGGGCCGTCAGGGCCATCAGGAACACCGAGCCGCGCCGCCGTTCAGTTTGCGCCATACTTCTTGCCCGCCTCGTCGACACTCATTTTGATCAGCTCGGCATTGGCTTTGCCGTCTTCGTAGGCTTCGCGGAACCGGGGATCCTTCTGGAGGGTCTCCATGCTTTTGAGCATCTGGTTCATCGCTTCCTTGCGCCGTCCGGCATCGTTCATGCGATGATAGATCATCGCTTTCAGGTAACTGGTGCGCATGGTGACGTTCGGGTCCGCCGCGTTTTCCGCCTGGATGCGCTCGGCAACCCGCAGAGCACCCTCGAAGTTGCTTCCCCGGAGCATGCCTGAAACCCGCTCGAGTTCGGCGTTGATCTTCTCCTCCCGGAGACGGGCCGTTCTCTCGGATGCGGGTTCCGCAGAAGAAAAGCGTTCAGGGGCCGTTCCGGCCGGGGACCGCTGCGAGGGTTTCCGGACCTGGCCCGCGTCCGGGGTTGTGGCGGTTTCGGACGCGGCCTTGGGCGCGGGAGACGTGCGACATCCGGCCGTGCCCGAGAGAAGGCACAGCCAGACACATCCCAGGGCTGCCAGAGCCAGGGACGGCACGGCAGCGAGTCGTGACGGAACGCGCATGTATCTTCCGAATGTACCCCAAGAAGTCTGCGAAGTCAATGCAGTCAGCCTTGACAAGGCTTCTCCCCTCTGGATATCATTCCCGCCATGAATACGCTTTCCATGCTTCGGGCTCTTGCCCGTCCGTTCCGTCACACCACCGTTGCGGTTGTCGCCGTCGCCCTGCTCGTGACCGGCATCGCCCTTCCCGTGTCCGCCAAGGACAAGAAGCAGAACGACGCAGGTCAGCCCGATTCGCGTCGGTTCTTCTCGTTCGACGACGCCCCCTACTACACCTCGCCCGACAAGCGCGTCGGCGTGAAACTTCTCGTCGATTCGGCGAAAGTCGGCCCCACCCTGGCCGCACTCCAGCACCTGACCATGCTGCCGACGGCCCACATCA
>JAKQOH010000199.1 GCA_029565415.1 Candidatus Rifleibacteriota bacterium
CTCGACAAGCAGGCCCGCAAACAAAAGCAGATCGAGCACGCCCCTCACATCTGCCCGGGAGCGAAGCTGGTCAAGCTGGCCGACAAGATCTGCAACCTGCGCGACGTGCTGGCCTCACCCCCGGCAGACTGGTCGGCACAACGGCGGCAGGAGTATTTCGAGTGGGCCGCCCGTGTCGTCGCCGGACTGCGGGGGACGCATGCCGGCCTCGAAGCGATCTTCGACGCCCTCTACGCGAGGCGCGGCGAGCTGGTCTGAGCCGGGGCTTCGTCCCGGAATCCGGTGCCTCCCCGCATGCGGTCGCGTGGCAGTAATCACTGCCGGACCGGTGAAACGAGCATAAAAAAAAGCCCCCGTAAGGGGGCTTTTTTGAAGATCGGCTGATTACATCTTGTTGACGTTGATCGCCTGCGGGCCCTTGGGGCCGCTCTCGATGTCGAACTGGACGGCCTGGCCTTCGGCCAGGGTCTTGAAGCCGGTTCCGGCGATCGACCGGTGATGAACGAAAGCATCCTTTTCGCCGTTCTCACGAGTGATGAAGCCGTAACCCTTGTCTTCGTTGAACCATTTCACAGTACCACGTTCCATGTTGGAACCTCCTGAAGAACTTCTCCGAACCCGACACCCACAGCAAGAGGCCCAAAATGGCTTACAAATGCAAAACCACTACTGTGTACCTTACGAGGATGAATCTATCGAAGTGATTTCAGTATAACACGGATCCGGGAATTACGCCAGGAATATTCTTCCCGAAGAATATTATATTTTAGAATATATTACTTTTCCGTGCCGGACCGTCGTCCGATCAGCGTCGGGTTTCGACGTTCGCGCCACCCGACCGTGCGGATTTTCCCTGCTGCCGGTGGGAATCGGCCGGCCGGCCGGCCGGTCAGCCGCGCAAGCTTCGCGCGGGCTTCGGGATACTCGGGTTTGAGCTGCAGAGCTTCATTGAGGGCTTTGATGGCATCCCCGGTCTCGCCCATCTGGACGAAGAGATCCGCCAGCTTCACGTGCAGGTCCGGGAAGCCGGGATGCCTCTCGAGATACCGGCGGTGCATCTCGGCAAGCGCTTCCAGTTTCCGGAAGTAAGCCGCCATGCTTTCGAGACGGTCCTGGAGGTCGTGGTAATCGGCGAGATGCGCGGCCGCCTTCCGGAACTCGGCGTAGGCCTCGGGGAACCGCCCGAGCAACTGGTGGAAACAGCCGGCAAGATAATGTCCGCGCACGCCGCGGTCTTCCATCGGGGCCAGCACCTCGAGGCCGGCGGCGGGATTGCCGTCTTCGCCGTAGGCAATCGCCAGATTGATGCGGCTTTCCCGGAACGCGGGGTTGAGCTCGAGAGCCCGGCGGAACGCCTTCTGCGCCTCGCCGAACTGGCCGGCAAAGAAGTGGAGGCGCCCGAGATCATTGATCAGGTCGGGAAACTCCGGCGAGGTCTTGAGCCGGTTCTGCAGGATGCCGATGCCTTTGAGGACGAGCGGCTTTTCCCCCGTGATCGAGCCGGCGAGCCCGATGGCCATGCCGTTGGCGGGGTCGAGATCGATCGCCTTGCGCAGCACCAGCAGGGCCTCTTCCGGCACGCTCCGGCAGAGGAGAATCTCGCCGAGCACCTGGTACAACTCGCTCGAGTCACGGCAATACTGGAGCAACTGCCGGGCCTCCGCTTCGGCCTCGGTGACCTGGCCCTGCTCGAGAAGCAGCTTGATCCCGTGGATCAGGCCGGTGATCGTATCCCGCTGGATGTGATCGAGCGAAACGCCGTTCCCGTTGCCGCTCTCGTGCGCCGGGGCACCCGCGGTGAAACCGGCGCCGGTGGGCTGCGGACCGAGAATACGGTTCAGGAACCCCCCAGCCGGAGCGATCGCGGCGTTTTCCTGGAGGACTGTTTTGACCACATGCCGCACGGCATCGCAGAACCGGTGCTGGGGGTTCACCTGGTACAACGTCTTGCCTTCCTGGCGCGAGGCATCCAGAACCTCGGGAAGCGTCGCCGATATCCGGAAACGCGTGGTCGGAATGGATTCGGTACGATATTCTTCACGGGCCCGGTTCGATATGACGGTGATGCGGTCTTCGGGGAAACGGAGGTTGGCCAGAGCCTGAAAAAACCGCACCGTGTTCTTGACGCTGAGAATGTCGCGCGAATCGAGCAGGAACAGCGTGCGTTCGGCAATCTCCATTGCGTTCAGGGCCGTTTCGCTGAGCCCTTCGTCGGTATCGAGAATGAGGTAATCGAACAGCTTCTGGCAGGTGTGAACCATGCCGACGAGATCCTCGACGCGCATCTCCTCGGCCTCGAGAATGTTGTTGGGCGCCGGGAGGATCCAGAGACGTTCGGCGAGGGGGGTGAAATGCGTCATCAGATCCTCGGGGGAAAACGAGGAGCCGCGCAGGGCCCGGCACAGTGTCGCCACGGATTTCTGGCTATACCCGCCCATCAGGAAACTGCCGTCGCCGTAATGCCGGTCGAGATCGATGAACAACACCCGCTTGCCCGTTTCCCGGGCCAGGAGGTAGGCGAGGTTCGTCGCCAGCGTGGTCTTGCCGCAGCCGCTTCGGGCCGAAACGACGGCGAGGATGCGCGCCCTCGTCGTTTCGGGAGATTTGAGCAGCCCCGCGGCGCGTTGGGTGATGTCCCGAAGGCGGCGGCTCAGGGCGTGGAGGATCTTGCAGTGGATGCTCCGGCTGAGGGGCGTCTGTGCGTCGAGAAGCGGCTCGAGGGTGGTGGCGGGCAGCTTCCCCAGCACGGTGTTTCGCGTCGCCCGGGCGGTCGCCGAGCGGACGGCCGTGCGGTCCAGGAGCGACATCTCCCCGAAGAACTCGTTCTCGCCGAGGCAGGAGATCACTTTGGGCGTGCCGGTCAGGTCACGCACGCTGATCTCGATTTCCCCCGAGAGGATGACGAAGAGGTCACGGGTTTTGTCGCCTTCCTGGAAGATGATCTCGCCGCGACGGATCTCTTCGCGGGTAAGCATGGCATCGAGCTCAAGGATTTCTTCCGGAGAGAGCTGACTGAACAGGGAAACGGATTCAAGCATGCGGGGCGGTCCTCTCGGTACAGGGTAGAACGGTATTTCCTGAACTATACCATACTTTCCCACCCCTCGCACCAGGCAAATCACTTTTCTTGCCCTTGCCCGGAACTGCCGGCGGCGGTACCATGGCCCTGAAATCATTCCGGGGGTGATGTGATGAGGCAGGCATCTCGGGTGCTGGCTCTGTTCTGGCTCCTGGCCGCCGGCACCGCGGCCGGATTTCCCTGCAACTCCTGTGGCACGGAACTGGCCGCCAACAGCCGCTTCTGTAACGGCTGCGGGGCTGCGCAGCAAGCCGCGAGCCCATCCCCGAGGGGTTCCTCATGGCTCCCCGTCACGAAAGCCGCCCCCAAACCGGCACAGAAGCCCGGAACCGTCACGAATGAACAGTTTCTGAAGATCGTGGCTCCCCTGCAGGCGCACGAGCCGGCTCTGATCCTGTCGAATCTCGGCTCTCCCCAGGTCCCTCCGCTGATCCAGCGCACCCTCATCCCGGGCTGCGATTCCATCCGCCGCCAGCTGGCCCGCCGCGGGCTGACGCTCTCGAGAGCCCAGGCACGCATCCTGCAACTTTATAGTGATCGCTATTCCGCCATCCTGGCCTGGACGTCCACCCTCGGCAGCGAGCGCGAACTGCTGTATCCCCGCATCGAGCGCCTGACCTGCCTCCAGGTGGCGCTCCTGGCGTCCCCGGACGAGAAGGGTCTCGCCGCCGTCACTGCCGCCGAAGCTGTGTATGCGCAGGAGGAACAGCATCTGGTCGAGCGGAACGAGCTGATGAAACCCAATGCCGGCTTCGAGAATCCCGGCATCGCGTATCAGATCCGCCGCCAGGGAGGTCAGGCTGATTCTTCGCCGGTCACGTTCACGCTGCTGATCGGCACCCTGGACCGAAAGATCGGGGAACGCATGCAGGTGGAGGGCTTTTCCGGAGAGGCTCTGGGAACCCTGACGTTCGTCGACGAAGGCGGAGGCGTCCGGCGTTACAGGGGACAGCTGCCCCGTTCCGCTCTCGCCCGCGTGACGGGCAGCCCGCTGACGGTCAGGTATGTGGTACGGACAACCTTCTCGACGTCCTGGAAGAAGGAACACCTGCGCCTGCACCTGCTGCCAGCGCAGCGCCCCGAGAATCCTGCCGGCTTCGACGTCGAGGCGCTCCACGGCACCACCCCGGAGATCACGAGACAGCGGTTCCTGCAAAGCATCGGCAGATAGTGAGACGAGAGTATCTTCTTCGGGAGGCTGATATGTTCGGTGGAAGATGGTTCAAAATACGGGTGACCACAGCATTCTGCGCGGCGGTTCTTCTCCTTTCCTCCGGCGTGGCGTTCGGTTCGATGGCCACGGCTCTGTATATCAGAGCGACGTTCGGGCTCACCGACGGCTCGTCGGTGACGGGATACTGCGAGGTATGGAATGACGGAGCTTATCAGCCCGTTCCGCTAGCCGGCCAGGTGACAGCACCTTCCGGCGTCAATCTCCGGGAACAGGCCGACGCCCGTTCGAACGCTCTGCGGAAGCTTCCATACGATGCCGGGCTGATCGTGCTTTCCATGGACGGAAAGCCGGTCGAGATCGAGGGGAAATCGGCCCCCTGGTATCACGTGCGCGCCGGCGATCTCGAGGGATACGTGTTCGGCGGTTTCATCCGGCTTGCCGCGACCGCGGCGACAGGTTCCTACACCTATCGCCCCGTCTCCGCCGATACGGCGAGCGAGCCACAGCCGCTCACCGGAGAGGTGTTCATGGACTCGGTCATCCGCCCCCAGGCGGCCGACCCCGAAGCGGCCCGAACCCCTCTGAACATCTACCGGGAAATCCACCGGCTGTGCTATCTGCCCGGAGACACATCGCATGCCGGTGGCGACGCGATCGACCGGAACGCACGGTTCGGGTATATCGCCTCCGATCTCGTCGAGCTCGCCTGGTCGGATATCCGGTCGGCCCGGCTTCACGAGATCATCGAAGGCGACATCACCCCCATCATCGACCTGGGCAGTGCGGCGACAGACCTGCTCAAAAAGCCTTCCCTAGCCTGCTTCTCCGTCGAGCGGTATCCGGAAGGGGTCGTTTCCCTGATCAGTTATAACGATGCATATACCAATCCCGGACAGCTCGAGGAGCTGCTGCGGTCTTTCCTGGCCGGGAAAACGCTTCCCCAGGCGCCGAAGGATGCAGAATGGTGGTTCCCGATCTATGACGCCGCCGTCGAGCGCGAGTTCCGCTCCAGGATCCTCCCCGAGAATGTCATGCTGTTGATCTTCCACGTCCCGGACTGAATCACACCCGGCGAAGGAAGGATCAGCGGGCGGCGACAGGCGCTGAAGCCGTCAGCATCGTGGTGAGATCGCAGAGGGCCGCGGCCTTGTGATCGGGATGCCACTCGAGGCGGCCGACATACGCATTGCCGGGATTCAGCCGGGTGTCGACCGAAAGGGTCACCTCGGCTTTCAATGGACCGACCAGGCCGATTTCCCCTCGGGGTCCGGCTATCCGCACAAGAACCTCGATGCGCTCGAAGACCTGGGAGCGGATGGTGCCGAGCCTGATCGGCAACAGGTCTATAAAATGGCTGAGGCTGCGGTATCCCGCAACGACCTGCAGCATGGCCGTGCATCGCCCCGTCTCGGCAGCCGTCCGCTGGAGCAGCTCATACGACTCAGAGCCCTGGATCCCAGGCTCGGCCCGGAACATCATCGCAGGTCCGTGTCCCGTGCCCGGCGCCGCGATCTCCCGGCCGTTCTCTCCGGACGCAATCGCTGCGAGATCAGCCCGGATCGTGTCCGTCGCCGCATCGATCCCCAGCAGAAGCACCGACGAGGCCGTCTGGAACCAGGGCATGCCGGTCGAAGCCGAGGCAAGCCGCTCCGGAAGGCTCCGGAGAAGAACATGCGTCGCGAGGACCGGAAGACGGTCCGTCTCCTCCTCCAGCCCCGTCAACGACCACTGGTGCGAAAACGAGTTGCAGGCCCAGAGGGAGGGGAGACGGGCGGCCGGGCCGAGCAGCGGCAGAATCGCCAGAAGGGCGAGACCGGCCGGCAGGTTCCGCCATATTTTATATATTGTTCTTACTATTTTTTTCATGATCCTTCAGAACGGGGAGATCGCGTGATCGGGGAGCAGCAGCTTGCAGACGCACGTTTCCCGGATCCAGGCCTGCTGGGGCCGCCCGCCGACATACCGGCGCATCTGGACGATGACTTCCACGATCGTTCCATCGACCGTCTGGCGGGTGTTGACCCGCAGCGACTCGACGTCCTGGAGTTGCTCGAAAAACTCGACGGACGCGGCGTCGGGCTCGAATCTGCCGCCGACCGGCATCGATTTGGGCGCGGCCAGCGGGGTGTTGTAGGCCGTATCGCTCGTCGTCCGGCGCAGCGTGAGAACACGGTTCTGGCACTGGAGGCTGACGCCGGACCATCGTCCCCGCGTCTCGGCGATGTTCAGATTCGCCTGGGCGGCCGTATAGGGCTTGGTGATCGAGAACCACATGACGGCGGTCGGGGCTGAGGTGCCGCAATCCGCTTCGGCATTGTGCCACAGGCGGTTGATGAACACGGGCATCTGCTCGGGAGTCCCGGCATCGCCCTGGATCTGGACGGCGTAGTTCGCCTTTTCGAGATTCTCCTTGAGGCGCGTCAGGAAGACCTGGGCACGCTTCTGCGACTGGATGCGCCAGTTCCCGGTGTTGAACGACTCGCTGCCGCCGCGGAAGGCCATCATGACGCCCGTCAGCAGCAGCCCGAGAAGTCCGGCGGACACCAATACTTCGATCAGCGTGAACCCTCGTGTTTTCATCGGACAGGCACCTTTCCGGAGGCGGGAATCGTCAGCATCACCGTTCGGTGATCCGCGTGGCGTCGACCTTGAGGGCATACGTTTGAACCGGGCTGGTCCGGGTCATCTGCAGCGCGACGAGGATCTCGACGGAATCCCGCGTATATGCCCGGTGAGACAGCAGACGGTAGGTCGTCGTGTAATTGAACACGGACAGCGGCAACAGTGCTGCGGCATCGCCGTTCCGGAGGATCGGATCCCCGTGGAAGACCTCCAGCGGCGTGGGGCTGTAGTTGAACAGGGCCGGCCGCTTGACCGGATCGTCCCAGGCGAACTGGAAGAAGCAGGAATGATAGAAGTCCTCTGGGAACCGCTTGAACTTGAGCAGGGCGATCTTCTGCAGCCCCGTTGCCAGCAGGTCGGCCTGGACTTTTTCCAGGATTTTCGGATTGACCGAGCGGCTCTGGGAAAACGTGCTCAGATACGACGCTCCCATGACCAGGAGCGCCGTCGCGATGGCAAGAACGATGACCAGAGCCATCCCGCGCGTCGAACGTGTCGTCTGTCCGGAGAATCTGTTCATGGCGTGAAGTCCACGGCAAAAGATACGGCTTCGACCCGTCGCTGCGCGTTGTGGAGCAGCTCCGTCCAGCCGACGATCACATGGATCTTGACCACCCGGTGGGGCAGGTTCACCCCGTCATACCGGCCGTTCCGGTCCGTCGCGGCCGAGAACCGCCAGGTTGCGGGCCTGGTCCGGTCGTATTCGGGCGGCGAGGTCGTGATGTCGAGTTCGCGGGTGGAAAAGCTGACCGCCTGCTTGGAAAGCGTGGCGCTCACGGCGTAGTCGGTATTCCCGATACGGATGGGGCCGAGGGGAATACCGAGAAGGGGAGCCGTGAAGGTCACGGGGGTCGTTCCCGGGAGGGCAGTCAGAAGCTGGGAACACGAGGCGACGAGGAAGCGGTTCATCGTGTCCTCGAGCAACTGGATTCCCTGAACCATCCGGAAATCCTTCTGTGTGCCCCGGTGGCCGAAGCTGATCAGACCCGAAACGGAAAGCAGGGCAATGACGAGGATGAGGAAGGCGAGGATCAGCTCGATCAGTGTCGTGCCGCGCCTCACCCCCGCCATTCCCGCTCCGTTCCGGGGCATGATCATCTGCCCTGGTTGGTCCGGTCGATGACGCGGATGTCGAGCCTTGTCCGGAGAACCTCGACGATGCAGTCGAGAACGCGGCGGTTGCGCTTGGCGGACGCGAATGTCGGCCGATTCGCGTCGGACGGCCAGTTGAGCGCCTGGTCATCGATCGTCAGCCGGATGTGGTAATCCGTTCCGGGCTCGCGGAAGATGTACCGGATGTTTTTCTGGGTCGTTCCGTCCGCGAGCAGGTCTCCGCCCTTGGTCAGGGTGAAGCTCACCGTGGCCACGCCGATCGTGTTGTCACACGCCATGGCCGTGAAGAAGGTCGGAACGTCGATCTCGAACTGGGCGTCATCAGAACCGTAGGCCGTCATCTTGCCCACGACATCGAGCTTGCCGGGCACCCGGAAGGCCGAGGCGAAGCCGGCGATGCGCATGCCGCTCCAGGTCAGGACGCCGTTGTGGTTGGCCTCGGTCTCGCCCGCAGCGAAGCGGTACCACTTCGACATCTTGTCGGGCAGGATGTTCGTGGGAGCGTAATACAGCACCCCCTCGTTCTTGGCCTCCTCGCCCTTCACGAAGGCGTTCGGCCGGTCGTTGTCGCGGATCACGATCTGCCCCTTGAGGAAGGGCGAGTTGGTCTCGGGCGTCTGCAGTCCGCACGCCTCGGCCCAGGTCAGCCCATACCGGAAATTCTGATAGCCGGGCGTATTGTTCGCGTAATCCAGGGGCATTTCCGGGCTGTTGTTCGCGGAGAAGGCGGCATTCTGGCTGAGAGTCGAGAAGGCGAGAATGTAGCGTCGGTAGGAGAAACACTTGTTGTAGCTCGCCTGGGAGATCCAGGGAACCGTCGTCCCGAAATCCGCCTTCACGATGTCGCGCTGTTCGAGGGCCCATTTTGCCGTAGGCCCAGGGATCGCGGTGTTCGGATTCGTCCGGAATAGGTTGTCGGCGGATGTCGGCGCCCCCGGAAGCATCTGCCCCGACAGAAGCGGCTGGAGATACCGGAAGGAGGCAAACCGTTTGTTCGGATTGTGGCTCACCCGGCAACGCGGCTGAACTGGACCGAAGAACGGATCCGCCCAGGTGAGGAGCGACGGATTGTCCGTGGCGAAATCGTTGCCCATCGGATTGTTGTCTGCGACGACATACTCGACGGCAAACGGATTCTGCACGGGCGGCGCCTCGACGTCGGCGAGCTTTTCCCCCGTCGTGCCGTAGAGGTAGTTGGGGGTCATGAAGAACGCCTGAACCGTTTTCCCGGAATCGAACGGGTCGGGGAACGTCTCGGCCGGCCCGGTCTCATCGGTCACCACCACCTCGCACTCGGCGGCGATCTTGATGGTCTTGGGCATCGTGGTGAGCTCCCAGTCCGTGATCAGTTCGCCGTTCATCCAGTAGGTCTTGGGAATGTAGGTCTGGTAGGAGTAGGAGCGGCTGCCGTTCACCTGGAGCTTGTACGAGCGCGGCTGAGAAGGCAGCGGGAACAGGGTCTTCACGTCGGCATACGAGAGAACGGGCTCCTTCGTGATCGCCTGCCGGCTCACAAGGCCTTCAGTTCCGCGCTTGAGCTCGGTCGCCCAGGTGAAACTCGGCTCGCTCATCCATTTCAGGGTGCCGGCGACCATCCGGTTGTCCCGGGGGTCCGGAGGATTGACGCTCAGCATCGAGGCAGGCAGATTGGCCCCGACGGCGAGCCGGTCTTTATTTCTCGAGATATTATAGTTCGAATCACGCAATTTGAACGACCAGTTCCCGAACTTCTCGGGAACGACGAAGCGCGGCCCGGTCGGCTGTTCGATGGAAGGGTTGCAGTAACTCGTTCCGCCGTCCATGGGCGACTGCGGGCGGTACTGGTAGCCGCCGCCCGAGGGCATCCCGCTCATGATCATGCCGACGCCGCCGGGGAAGTTCACGAGCGGAACGGTCTGGATGTGGATATCCACCCAGGAGTACCCGGTTCCATCCTTGCTCTTCGCGACGAGTTCGCCGGACAGATACTTCTCCTTCTCGTCCGACAGCACGCCGACCTTGTCGATGCTCGTGTAATCGTAGAATTTGAACGTGCACCGGCATCCGATGCGGTAATCGCCGCCGGGGAGGTTCACGGGCAACTGATAGTTGGCCGTGGGGGTGTTGTCGGCTTCCTGGTCCAGAAGCACCTTTCCTGCGCCGCCGTTCATCTCGACGCCATACCGGTCTTTCAGCTGGATGATCTTCCAATAGTATTTGATGGTCGATTGTTTGGTCGTCGAGGGGAAACCGCCGATCCAGGTGTCGCCGTCCTGATCGACGTTCGTCGAGCCGACATTCACGCCGTTGACGTCGAACCGGGGGGAGTTTTCGACCTCGAAGAAGTAGGTGTTCGTATCGGTGTAGGGGGTCCTGGCCCGTTCGAGAGCACCGGTGGCGCCCTGGGCGAGAGGGCCGACGATGTCGATGGATCCGTCTTTTCGGTTCACTTCAGGGGGCGTCGCCACGTTGATCGTGGCGAGTTCGGCAACGCAGTTCTCGTCGACGGGCCGGGTTCCGGGCATGAGGCTGGGATTCCCCTGCCAGATCCAGGTGCTGCGGTCGGTCGGCGTCCGGGCAACGAAGGAACGCTGGTAGAAGTTGGTGCCGATCACGACCTTCTGGGAAATCGGCTTCGGCTCACCGCCGGCATAATAGTCGCGCTTGAAAACGGACTTCGTGACGAGCTGGTTGAAGTAGGCGGTATAGATCGGGGTTCCGAGAATATCCGTTCCGGTGCGGGCATACCGCACGGCATCCGTCGGGAGGAAGCTCGTCGCCGGGTTAGCCGGCTTGCGCTCGGTCCGGACCAGATACAGGTTGCCGTACCCATCGGCGCTGATCGAGTCGGGAACGATGCCGTCGGCATTCACCACGATCTGTTCGGGAATGGACATCGTGCCCGCCCGCTCGTTGCGGATGAATTTGAAGACGCGTTTCTGGCTCTTGTCGAAGGCATAGACGATGCCGCCCGTCTGCCACCACTGGTCGGAAACGGCCACGTCATCGAGGTTCGAGATGCGGAAGGGGACGTTGACCCGCTGGAGCCACTTGTTGATTTCGTCTTTTCCCAGGAGGTAGATCCAGTCGCCATAGGCTCCGGCGACGACCCCCTTGGAACTGATCGCGATGGAGCGGGTGGTCAGATTTGTCGGGTCGCCGATGATCGAGGAGGCTGCCGTCGGCCCGACCAGGGTGTAGTCCCGACTGTTCGGCTCACGCTGGTACAGGTAGGCTCTGCCGAGTTTGGTCGAGTAGGCGAAATCGACGAAGGGCGGCGTTTCGGAGGGCATCGGAACATCCGGCTGGGCGCGCTGGCACCCGTCAGGGCATTCGTGGATGCGGCTCTGCGTCGATACGACGCGCGTCTTGACGCTGGCGATCGCCTGGGGATACCCGGTTCCGTTGAGGATCGAACGGGCCACGTCCCACCGGTGCAGCGAGATATCCCTGAAATCCGCCGTGATGTTGTCACGCACGACCCAGTGCGTCCAGCCGCCATAGTAGCTGGTATAGTCGCGGACGCGGATGAAGCTGTGATAATAGCGGGAAATATCGATCAGGCAGTTTCCCGGCTTTTTGGGATCCCCTCTTGGACGCCAGTAGCAGGGGTAATCGCCGTTATAGCCGTACACGCCGACCATGTAATGGGCCGTGCAGTAATCATTCGGTCCGTGGGGCCCGATGCCCGTGGGGGAGATGAAACTCCGGCCGCAGTGATACGAGGTGATGATTTTTTCATCCCACCGCTCCCCGGGGTAGCCGACGGAGGCATTCTTCCAGTCGACCGTGTTGACCGGTACCGAAACCTCGCCCGTGACCCGCTGGTTCATCCGGGTCTTGCCGACGAAGGTGTACAGCCACTTTTCGATGCCGTTGCGGTCCGACCAGGTCTGGCAGGCCGCGATGCCGAACGCCGAGTCGCTCGGGTCATACAGCCGGCGGACCGGCCCGTTGGTGAGGTTGTTCAGGGCATACACGCCCTGGGCCGGGCCACCGCTGATCAGCAGATAACAGTCCCCGTTCTGTTTGTAGAAGGCGTGCTGAGCATGGGCGGGCAGCAGGCTGAAGGCCATCACCGCCGCCAACAGGGCCACTCGAATCAATCTAGCCATGGATCATCCTCCCCTTCCTCGTAATCCGGTTACCGCTGGACGGGAACGCCGGGAATCGGCGACGCGGTGTTCGGGTCCTGGGACAGGCGGGCCCGCTCCTGCTCGAAGCTTGCATATTCCTTGAGGAACAGCATGTAGCTGTTCTTGAGCTCTTCCGGAATGCGGTACTGAGCGAACATTTTCCGGGCAACGGCCGGCGTCAGATCATTCCCGCCGTACAGGAAGAGATTTCCCGGCGAGAACCTGGCCAGACCGTTCGGGACGTACGGCCGCACATCCAACTGCTGCTGAAGCGTGTCGATCATGTTCTTCATGCGCTGGGGAGCCAGATGCGCCGCAGCATCCACCTTGGTGCCGTCGGCCATCGGAATCATACCAGGAGGTATATTTTCCCAGTTGCAGAACTGATGGAACAGCGCCGCCGTCGTCGTGTCGAACGAGCCGCTCTGGCGCGGAACGCAGGCGATACCCTGGTCCAGGCACACCGCGGTCACGGCGAAGGTGGCATCGAGAACCATCGTAACCCGGTTCTCCTGGGCCGCCTGGGCAATCAGTTGCGAAATCTCGTTTTTGGCCTGGGCGACCTCCCGCTCGGTGTCCTGGGTCGAGAGATACACCGGCGACAACGCGCTTTCCTGCGCGGCGACGATCTCGCGATCGACGGCCTCGAGCGCCGCCTCGCAGCTCGCGAGCTCGGCCCGGTAGCGGGCGTCGAACTCCTGCATCGTCCGGTCGTGATCGCGCGGCTGAGCCGATCCCGAGGCGGCATGCTCGTACATGCTGTTCATGGTTTCATCCCACCTCTGAAGGATCTGGGAGCGCTGCTCCAGGAACCGGGACCGCTTTTTCGCGACATTCGCCGCGGCGGTCGTGGCTTTTTCCCAGCAGGCGGCCAGCTCGTTCTGAATCTGCTCCCGCGGGCGCTGGGCAATGTCGGGACGGAACAGCCGGCCCTGGGCATAATCGAAATTGGCGAGACGGGGGTGCAGAATCAGCAACAGCCGGGTATCGACGGTGGCGCACCCCCCGTTCTCGGCAGCAACGGCCGCTCCGCCGCACAACGCGAGAAACGCCGCGAGAACCACGAATATCCGATTCATTGAACGCATCACCTGTTTCTCCCCCCTGCCATCAACCGGGCCGCCTCGAGCCGCGCATCGCGGGCACCGTAGGGCACCGGCGTCAACTGCGGATCCCGCAGAGCCCAGTAGCGCTTCGCCTGCAGCATCCATTCCTGGGATATGTTTCCATTTTTAGGGAACGTGTTCCGCCAGAAGTAAAAGTGGCAGTTCTGCCCAAGAACCGCCGAGTTGCCCGAAGGGGGATACAACGGAAGAAGGCCGGACACATCGATGACGGCCGAAGCCCGGTATGCCTCCCGAACCCGTTGGACCGCGGCCCGGAGATCGTTGGCTATCACCTGGATCTGCGGCAGGATGGCGTCGTAGCCGGTCATGCCCAACTGCAGGGGCACTTCCTCGACCGTGAACCGGCGCTCTCGCTGTTCGCCCAACTGCGCCTCGAGGGCACGGCGGCGTTCGAGATACGACCGCTCGACCTCTGCGCGCCGGTCGGCGGAGGCCCCCTTCAATTGGGCTCCAAATTCTCTCTGGAGCTCATCGAGCTGCCGTGTCAGGGTCGCAATCGCGCCCTCGACGGCTTGCCGCGTCTCGCCGGCGGCCAGAGGCTCTGACGATGTACCCCGGAAACGGCGGGTCGCCGGATCGAACGCCTGAGCCAGGGGATGCGTCATTACCATGAGGCGGGTGTCGACCATGACGGCCGTTTGCGCACTCCCTGCCGAGGCCCCCCAGGTGAGACAGGCCAACGCCAGCAACAAACAGGACAACGGGGCTGCTCGAGTCATCAGAACCTCCGTGTGTACACAAAAGAGCGAATGGGCGGAGTTGCTTCCGCCCTTTTCTTCAGCATAGCACGATTATTATATCCCAGCAAGAATAATGATCCGCCTTTCGAAGCCCTCCGCCGAGAGCATCCAAGAGAAAGACGCGGGAAGATCGATCCGGGTTCAGGGAAAGAATTCCCGCCGCACGATGGCTCGTGTTACCATGAGCCCCATGGAACATCCGCTCCCGAATCCGCGCATACGACCGGCATCTTCCTCTCAACGCAGCCTGATATTATATCTGTCACTATTGTTATTTCTGATCTGGTCTCATGTCTTGCCGGCATGTGATGACAGTCTGATTCAGATCTTCCAGTCCGCCAATCCCGAGGAGCGGTTTACCAGCCAGATGGGGCGGCTCATCGCCCAGGTCAAAACGCTGGGGGAGTTGATCAACCGCTGCGATTATCAGAAATCACGGGAGCACCTGCTCGGTCTGATGCAGATGTGGCTGGAGTTCGACAACGGGTACCTCGTACAGCCGCCATTTCCGGTCGCCGACATCTCGGTCTGGCGGGGTCAGAGCGCCCGGATTGCCGAGCGCATCGGGGCGATCCACGCGAAGTTCCGGGAAAACCGTTTCGACCGCGTCCATCCCGACCTGGATTTCCTCGTCACGGATCTGACGGATCTGTATGCCCAGAACGTGGCGCAGAAGCCCCTGTTCCGGGTTCTCATCCGACTCGATGCGCTTGCCGCGGGACTCAACCCGGCGCTCGAAAATACGACCCGGATCGCATCTTCCGCAGCGCTCTTCGCCGAGGCTCTGGGGGAGTGGGGAACACTCGATTCCGACCCTGCCCATCTCCGGGAATTCGAAGAGCTCCGGCTGGCCGCGCAACAACTCGCCGCCACCGGAGCTCCCGGAGACCTGTTGCGTCGCAACGAGCTGTGCGAGCGCGTCAGAAACTCCTACGAAACCCTCAAACGCCGTTTCATCCTTTCCGGAACGGCCCGCTGAGTCATTTCTTCATCAGGGTGGCCTTGCCGTCGAGGATCAGCTTGCCGGCCTGGTTCGTGACGCTGGTCCGGAGGATGATGCGGCTCTTCTCGTCGATCTTCTCGAGCACCTCGACGGTGGCCGTGACGGTATCGCCGATTTTGACCGGGCCGAGAAAGGCCAGTTCCTGCTTCATATAGATCGCGTTCGCGCCGGGCAGTTTCATCCCGAGGACCGCCGAGATGATGCCGGCCGTCAGCATGCCGTGGGCAATGCGGCCGCCGAACGGCGTCTTCTTCGCATACTCCTCGTTCACGTGAACCGGGTTGAAATCCCCCGTCAGGTTCGCGAACGCCAGGATGTCGGCATCCGTCACCTGCTTCGACAACTCGGCCTTGTCGCCGACCTTGATATCCGCATACGCCAGCTCTCTCGCCGTGACCTGTTCCATGATTTCTCCTTGTGACCTGTCTGTTCGTATATTGCCCGCTATTTGCGAGCCGCCTTGATCCTGCGGAAATCCTCCGTGAGAAGGGGGAGGACTTCCATGACGTCCCCGACGATCCCGTAATCCGCGACGCGGAAGATCGGGGCATCGGGATCCTTGTTGATCGCGATGATCAGATCCGACGAGGACATGCCGGCGAGGTGCTGGATCGCCCCCGAGATGCCGCAGGCGAAGTAGATCTTCGGCCCGACGGTCTTGCCGGTCTGGCCGACCTGGTGCATCACCGGCTCCCAGCCGGCATCCACGACCGCCCGGGAAGCGCCCACCGCTCCGCCCAGGACATCCGCGAGCTCCCGGATGGCCCGGAAGTTCTCTGGTTTGCCCATACCGCGGCCACCCGAAACGATGATCTCCGCCTCCTCGATGTTGATGCCGCCGGCACAGGTCCTGACGGCGTCGACGAGCCGGACACGGATGTCCTCGGGAGCAGCGCGGAACAGCACCCGCACGATCTCCCCGGAACGCGCGGCGTCAGGAGCCGGGGCTTTGAACACCCGGGGCCGGACGGTGCCCATCTGGGGCCGGTGATCGGGACAGACGATGTCGGCCATGATGTTGCCGCCGAACGCGGGACGGGTCCAGACGACCAGTTTTGCCTCGGGATCGATACCGAGGCCGGTGCAGTCGGCGCAGAGGCCGGTTTCGAGCAGGGCGGCGATCCGCGGCGCCAGATCCCGTCCGTTCGCCGTCGCCCCGATCAGAACCGCCGACGGCCGGCGGTCCCGGCTCAACCCGACGAAGACACGGGCATAGGCATCGGTATTGTATGTGCTCAGCTCGGGGGCGTCGGCCAGGAAGACCCGGTCCGCACCGCAGGCAAAGACATCCTTCGCCATCGGCTCGACGCCGTGGCCGATCAGAACCGCCTCGAGCGGTTCTCCCAGGGTGTCGGCCAGCTTGCGGCCCTCCCCGAGGAGCTCGCGGGCAACGCCCTTGACGCGCCCGTCCTCATGCTCGATGAACACCCAGATGCCCCGGAAATCCGCCTTGTCGGCAACGGGCGCCCGCTCGGCCGCCTCGCGCGAGATCGCCCCGACCGGGCAGACCGCGACGCAGGCGCCGCACATGGTGCACTTGTCCGTGATGACGGCTTTCCCGTCGCGCATCTCGATGGCCTGGAACGGGCACGCCGAAACACAAGCCCCACACCCGATACACGTATCCTTGTTCACGATGACAGCCATGTTCTGTTCCTCCGTGTCAGACGATCCCGGCTTCGCCGAGCTTCTGTATCAGCAGAGCGACGGACTCGGCGGCCGAGCCGGCGCGGATGATCTCCCCCTTCGCCCGGGCCGGCGGAACGAACACGCGCCGCACCTGGGTCGGGGAGCCGTTCAGACCGATCTTTTTCGGGTCCGCCCCGATATCCGCGGCCGTCCAGACGGGGATCTGGGCGCGGTTCGCCTTCATGGTGCCCTTGACGGTGGGATATCGCGGCTGGGCGAGAGCCTTCGCGGCGGTGACCATCACCGGCATTGCAGCCTCGTAGGTCTCGAAGCCGGTCTCGCTTTCCCGCTCGATCTTCAGGCTCCCGCCAGCCAGCTCGATTTTCACGGCATAGGTGACCTGCGGCATGCCGAGCCGGACGGAAATGCCGGGACCGACCTGGGCGGTATCGCCGTCGATCGCCTGCTTGCCGCACAGGATCAGATCGACGGGGCCCATTCTGCCGATCGCCGCCGCGAGAGCGTGGCTCGTCGCGAGGGTGTCGGCTCCCGCGAAGGCGCGATCACTGATCAGAACGGCCTCGTCGGCGCCGACGGCCAGGCACTCCTTCAGCGCCTCCTTCGCCATGGGCGGCCCCATGGTGATCACGCGCACCCGGCCTCCATGCTTTTCCTTCAGCTGCACCGCAGCCTCGAGGGCGATCCGGTCGAACGGGTTCACGATGCTCGGAACGCCGTCCCGGATCAGCGTGTTCTTCACGGGGTCGATTTTGACCTCGGTCGTGTCGGGCACCTGTTTGATACAGACGATGATTTCCATGATCTGCCTCTTTTGCGTTGCAATCAGTTCATTTCAGGAGCGCGCCGCCGATGACCATGCGCTGGACCTGGTTCGTGCCCTCGTAGATCTGGGTGATTTTTGCATCGCGCATGAACCGCTCGACGGGATACTCGCGGCTGTACCCGTAGCCGCCGAAAATCTGGACGGCATCGGTGGTGACTTCCATCGCCGTGTCGGAGGCGTACATCTTGGCCATCGCCGCCTCCTTCGAATACGGTTTTCCCGCATCTTTCAGGGCCGCGGCCCGCCATGTCAGCAGCCGCGCCGCATCCACCTTCGCGGCCATGTCGGCCAGCATGAACGAGATGGCCTGGTTGGCGGCGATGGGTTTGCCGAACTGGACACGCTCCTTCGCATACCTGATCGCGGCGTCGAGGGCGGCCTGAGCCGTCCCCAGGGCCTGAGCCGCGACGCCGATCCGGCCGCCGTCGAGCGTGGCCATGGCGATTTTGAACCCTTCGCCTTCCTTGCCGAGCAGGTTGGCCACCGGTACCTGGACGTCCTTGAACACCAGCTCCATCGTCTGGGACGAACGGATGCCCATCTTGCGCTCCTTCTTGCCGAACGAGAAGCCGGGCATGCCCTTTTCCAGGATGAAGGCGGAGATCCCTCGGGTGCCCTTCGCCTTGTCGGTCATCGCGAACACGATGTAGATCTCGGCTTCGCCGGCATTCGTGATGAACATCTTGGTGCCGTTGAGAATATAGTGATCGCCATTCAAAACCGCCGTGGACTTCTGGCTCGCCGCATCGGTTCCTGCGCCGGCCTCGGTCAGGCCGAACGCGCCCATCTTCTCGCCCTCGCACAGCGGCGTGAGATACTTCTTCTTCTGTTCCTCGGTTCCGAACGCGAAGATCGGCCAGGCGCACAGCGAGACCGTCGCCGAGAGGGAGATCCCGATGCCGGAATCGGCGCGGCACAGCTCCTCGATTGCGAGGATGTAGGAAAGCGTGTCGGCGCCGGCGCCGCCATACTGTTCGGGGAAGCAGATACCGCTCAGCCCGAGCGCGCACATCGCATCGTACAGGGGCCGCGAGAACTCCTCGTGCTCGTCCCGATGCTCGGCTCCCGGAGCGAGTTCCTTCTCCGCGAATTCGCGGGCCAGCTTCTGCATCATCTTCTGATCGTCGTTGAGTTCGAACATCGTCGGCTTCTCCTGTGTTTTGCTTTGCACTTTGTCCCGGCGGTTCCGCATCTGGTCGATGCACCGTCGACACCCCGGACTGCAAGGACCAATGCCCGCATGGCCGGTTCGTTCGAAATTTCACAATACACCTTTGCGCGCAGTTTTGCAAGAAAATATTTTGCGTCGCAAAATGTCCATCGGCATCATGCCGCTTCGACGCGAGCGCACTGCAATATCCCGATGCCGGCCGCACATCACCCCGAACGGAGTTGGAGCCAGCCCCACCACAGGGCATTCCTGGAAGCTGCGTTCTCAGGTGCGCCTGTCGTGCCCGTGTCACTCGAGAGTGGAACCAGCTCCGCGTCTGGTATATGCTGGATGCCGCACGATTTCCCCGTTCATCCGCGTCATCCGTGTCATCTGCGAATATTGTCCTCGGTCTGCCTCCCCTTCTCCCATGCTCCGGGGCACAGGAGCTTTGTCCGGACACGAAAGAGCCATGAAAGCAGAATCCACACAGAGAACGATCCTCACGGAACTTCTGGCCTGGTATGATGCCGCAGGCCGGGATCTCCCCTGGCGCGACACCCGGGATCCCTATGAAATCCTCGTCAGCGAGGTGATGCTCCAGCAGACCCAGGTGCCGCGCGTGCTGATCCATTATCCGGCCTGGCTCGAACGGTTCCCCACCTGGGAATCCCTCGCTTCTGCCGGCACCGCCGAGGTGATCCGGGCCTGGGCGGGGCTCGGATACAACCGCCGGGCGCTCGCCCTGCAGGAGATCGCCCGACAAATCGTCAGCCGCGGGCTTCCCCAAAGCGAGGACGAATGGCTGCAGCTGAAGGGGATCGGCCCCTACACCGCTGCCGCTATGACGGTGTTTGCTCTCGGGAAACACGCCGTCCCGATCGACACGAACATTCGCCGCGTCGGCGCCCGGCTGCTGCTGGGCCTCCCCCATCCCGAGGCGCCTGGCGCGAGGCGGGAAGGGGGCCGCCGGCGGCCGGATGGCGCAATTCAGGTGGCCCCGTCTGGTGATGCCCAGCTCAAGCCCGTCCTGGGCAGATTCCTCGAAGGCACCCGGCGGTTCGCGGATCTCGTGCAGGCCCTCTTCGACCTCGCCAGCCGGGTCTGCCTCAAAAAGCCCCTCTGCACCACCTGCCCGCTCGCCGAGGCATGTCCCGTCAGCACTGGCTTCATCGAGGGCCGCCATCCCGCGCCGGCGCGGACATCGGCGGCAAGCCGCGAACGGAAGCACCGCAACAAACCGCATCCCGACCGCATTTTCCGGGGGCGTATCCTGCGCCTGGTGCGGGAAGCTCCTGCCGGGCTTGGTGTGGCAGGGCTGGGGCCGTTGATCGATCCAGCCTTTGATCCCGATCACGACACGTCCTGGCTCGAGGCCATGATCCGGCGGCTGGCCGACGACGGGTTGATCATACGCCGGGGCGAGCGGCTGCGGCTTCCCGGCTGAGCGCGGGAGATTCCCCTTCGGTTGTTCATCCCCACGGCCGATATCCCTAGAGGCCCGTGCGCCCTATTGTGGAATGCTTGGGCGTTGGATATAATCACCTCGTCCCTGCGGTCGAACCATGGTTCGGCGTGTGCGGAAATACATGAAAAAGGAATGGAGACCATGTCTGATTTGAATTCCCTGCTGAAAGAAATCAAGAGCTACAAGAGCAAGATGTTCGGGAAGGACTTCCTGCTGACCTGGGAAAAGTCCGTCGACGAACTGAAGCAGATCCTCGCGATCGCCGACCTGCTCAAACTCATGCGCAGGGAAAATATTTCCGCCCGGTGCTTCGACTCCGGCCTCGCCGTTTCCCTGTTCCGGGACAACTCGACCCGCACCCGTTTCTCGTTCGCCTCGGCCTGTAACCTGCTGGGCCTCGCCGTCCAGGACCTCGACGAGGGCAAGTCCCAGATCGCCCACGGTGAGACGGTCCGGGAAACCGCGAACATGATCTCGTTCCTGTCGGAAGTCGTTGGTATTCGCGACGATATGTTTCTTGGCGCCGGCAACACCTACATGCGCGAAGTCGGCGAGGCTCTCGACGACGGCTTCAAGCGCGATGTGCTGCCCCAGCGGCCGGCGGTCGTGAACCTCCAGTGCGACATCGACCATCCGACCCAGGCGATGGCCGATCTGGCCTGGCTGAAAGAGCATTTCGGCGGCCTGGACAAGCTGAAGGGCAAGAAGATCGCGATGACCTGGGCCTATTCGCCCAGCTATGGAAAGCCCCTTTCCGTGCCGCAGGGCATCATCGGCCTGATGACCCGGTTCGGTATGGAGGTCTCCCTGGCGCACCCCGAGGGGTACGGGCTCATTCCGGACGTCATCAAGGTCGCCAAGAAGAACGCGAAGGAGAGCGGCGGCTCGTTCACCGAGTGCACCAGCATGAAGGAAGCCTTCAAGGGCGCCGACATCG
>JAKQOH010000200.1 GCA_029565415.1 Candidatus Rifleibacteriota bacterium
TCTGGTGCCCGCCTTCACCGAGCTGAAGCAGCAGGGCAGGTTCACAGCCGGCACGGGAAGCGGCTTCGACCCAATGGCGCTTCAGGGGCAGCTGCAATCCTACCGGATCATCTACGAACATTTCGCGGGCAGCCTGATCCAGTCGCGGTACTATTATTACAGCCTGCTCGAGAGCGATCTGAGCCGGTACAAAGGCGGCAAGCGCCAGCTCCAGACCCTGCAGAAGCTGATGGACATCTACCGGGTGGCCGCCATCCTGCCCACGCGGCCGGAAGGCGCCCAGGAGTACCGGAGCTTCCTCGACCGGATGAAGACGCTGGGCCGGGGCCGCAACCCCTTCCTGGTGCGGCTGGTGGACCAGGAGCTGGTGTTCGTCCAGTCGCCTTCCCTGTGGTTCGACCGCCTCCCCAACCTGAAGCGGATCGCCGCCATCCTCCAGGAAAAGATCCCCGACATCCTCGGGTTCATCCGTGACAAGAGCAACTCCGCCGTCACCGGCAACTCCCCGGCCAGTTCAACCGCATCCACGGGGAGCTGACCGGCTTCACCCCACAATCACATTCCTCGGAGGCACCCATGATCCCGTCGCAGCATTGCTCCCATCATCCTGTTTTATATTATAGCATTAGATATTATAATCAGCGGATTTTTCATCGATGTCTCGTGATCCTGTTGTCCGTGGTCTTGCTCACCGCCGCAGGAAGTCGGACCGCACGCGCGGAGGACGAGGAGGGGGCATCGGAAGGGCCCCTCCAGCAGCTCTCGGCGGGCGAGGCCCAGCCGTTCACGGTGGGTGCTTCCGGCAGACTGGCCCTCGAGTTCGGTCATGACGGGAAACGGTATCTCGGGCTGCGGTTCTCGATACCCGCCTCGGCGGTTCTCGAGCTGGAAGCAACAGCGGCGAAGGCGGGCGACGGAAGCAGCGTCTCGATCCGGCAGAGCGGCACGATCGAAGGGACGGCCGGCCCCTCGACGCTGTTCGACGCGCTTCCCCAGATCGGGGCAACGCAGCGGGTCGTGCTGACGAACAACGCCACGGAAACGGTCGGCGGAACCGTCGGAATCGTCGACCTGGGGCCGCTTCCGAACGCGGATTTCACGGGCCGGAACGGCACGCTGATCGTGCGGAAAGCGGCACGTGCCGGTCTTCGTCCCGAACTCGACCATGCCCCGGGCGACCTCGTCGAGTTCGAACACCCCGAGTTCCGCAGCGACGCGCCGCGGTATGATGTGACCCCCGGGGGCGATGTGGTGTTCACGCTTCCCGCGGGTCTCTGGAAGCTCCAGGCCGATGCCTCGGAGGCCGGCGTCAACATGGCGACCCGCTTCGTCCCCGTGGCCGAGGGGAAGACCACCGTCGTCGAGAACTGGCCGATCCTCGGGAGCCTCGAAGCCACGGGCACAGCCGGCGTTTCGGGGCTAAGGATCCGGTCGGTCGCGACGGCGGGGGCCGATGTGTCGGTACGGTTCTCGACGCCCGGCTGGACCGGGACGATCGCGCCCGCCGACCTGAGCCTGACGGAAGGCGGTTCGCCGGGAACGGTGACGGATGTGCGGCCCGTCGCCACGCCGCTGCGGCTCGTCCTTCTGCTCGACTCGTCGGGGTCGATGAAAGGGGACCTGAAACAGGTGCTCGCGGCGGCGTCCGCCTTTCTCAAAAAACTTCCGGAATCCAGCCTCATCGAGCTGATCGATTTCGACACAAAGCCGAAACCGGTGGCAGCCAAGGGGCGAGCGGCCCTGCTCAAGACGCTCGGGAACATCAAGGCAGACGGCGCGACGGCCCTGAATGATGCGGTGTTGCTGGGCCTCGAACGTGCGGCCGGCCACGACCGGCGTGCCATCGTGCTGCTGACCGACGGGTTCGACGCGAATCACAATGACACCGGCCCCGGCAGCAAGGCCACGCCGGGCGAGATGTTCGATGCCGTGCGGGCGGCCGGGGTGCCGGTCTTCACGATCGGATACGGCAAAAAGCCGGATGTGGCAACGCTGCGACGACTCGCCGAGCTGTCGGGCGGCTCGTTCCACCGG
>JAKQOH010000205.1 GCA_029565415.1 Candidatus Rifleibacteriota bacterium
CGATGTCCCAGGACAAGCTGTATCTGAAAGCCGAACGAGGCCTTTCCCATCTTCTGTACGGCGACTTCGAAACCGGCCTCGACGCGACGCGGCTCGGTGCCTACAACCGCATGTTCAACGGGGCGCAGCTGGTGGTCCGCGGGCGCCGGGCGGGCCTCCGCTCATTCCTCACGCGCACGGACCGGACGCTGGTCGTGGACACGTTGCCCGGGCAGGGCATCTCGGGGTTCTACTCCCTGACCAACCGCAGCATCGTGCCCGGAAGCGAGCGCGTCGTCATCGAGACCCGCGACCGGTGGCGTCCCGAGTTCGTTCTCGATCGTCAGGCGCGCCAGCGCGACCTTGACTATGACATTGATTATATAATTGGCGTGATACGATTCAAGGGGCCTGTGCCGAGCTCGGACGCGTCTCTCAATCCCGTCTATGTGATTGTGACCTACGAGCATGAATCCCAGACCAGGAACTACGAGATCGCAGGTGGTCGCGGAACCTTCCGGCCGTTCCGGGACCTGGAGCTGGGCGTGACGAACGTTCTCGAGCGACAGCTTGCCGGTGATTTCCGGCTCGAGGCTCTCGACATGGCTCTCCGGCTTCCCGGAAAAACCCTGGTGAAGGCCGAGTGGGCGAAGACGACCAGCCTCATCGATGAGATGGGCACGCTTGACCGCCGCAGCGACAAGGCACGAAGCATCGAAGTGACCAGCCACCCCACCGACCGTCTCGATCTTGGCGCGTGGTACCGGCGGGCCGGCGATGCCTATCGCAATCCCTCGGCCGTCGATGTGTTTGCCGGCTCGCATCGCTCGGGTGGTGACCTTTCCTACCGGCTTGCGCAGGATCTGGTTTTCAAGAGCCAGTATTATCTCGAGAACGATGATCGAAACGAGATGTTCTACCGGCACACGTCGGCGGGGCTGGAAAAGACGTTCCGGCGCACCCGTGTTGGGCTCGAATACGTCCGGGAACGGGCGGACGACGGGTATCTCCCGCCGGCCCGACAGGGAAACCGTCAGCCGTTCGACATTGCCGAGGAGACTCCCGACGATCTGACGGCGGCTCGGATCACCGCTGAACACACGCTGAACGACCGCATGACGCTCGAGCTTTCGCACAAGGGGAATCTCGGCGGCCGGCGTTACCGGTTCGGCCAGGTCGGCATGCGGTATCAGCTGACGCCCCTCACCCGGTTCTACGTCCGGGATGAGTTCGCCCGGTTCGACGCCCTTACGGATGATCGTCTGGTGATGGGAGCCGAATCCGAGGTCGCCCGGGACACCGTGGCTTTCAGCGAATACCGTCTGGGCCGCGGTGCATCTGAGGCGAGGGTTCAGCAGAGCCTGGGGTTGCGCAACACGTTCATGCTCGGCAAGGCGGCGACCGGCAATGTCACCTTCGAGCGCCTCGAAACCACGGAAGGGAAGGAGCTGAGCCAGCAGCCCGATGCGACGGCCGTGTCGGTCGGCGTGGAGTATCTGCCCTTGACCGACCTGAAGCTGAGCACCCGCTTCGAGCGCCGTCTCGCGGGAACGGGTGATACCGACTCGATCGATGTGGGAACCGCGTGGCGATTGCATCGGGATCTGCATCTGCTGCTTTCCGATCGCTGGTACCGCATGACAGCCCCCGCTGCCGGCCGTGACACGGCTTCGCGCGTCGTGCTCGGTCTCGCTTTCCGGCCCGTCGCCTGGGACCGCTTCAACGCTCTGGCGAAGCTGGAACGCCGCGATGGCATGACATCCGAGATGCAGTTGGGCGATGATTCCCGCGTCATCCTGTACTCGCTCGACGGTGTCTACCGGCTGTCGCCCCGCTGGCAGATGGCCGGCCGGTTCGCGCGCAAGACCGACCAGGAGCTGGGGTTCACCGAGAACACCCGCCTGGCCTCTGGCCGCGTGGTCTTCGATCTCGGCCGGCGATTCGATGTCGGAGCCGAGTACCGTTTCATGAAAGGCGACACCGCCGCATCGATCGTGCGGGGGGGCGCTGTCGAGCTGGGCGCGCGTATCGGCAAGGGGATCTGGCTCGGAGTGGGCTATTCGTTCGAAGAGTTTGATGCCGATCTGCTTGGCGACCAGTATGAGGGAAGAGGCCCCTTTATCCGGATTCGTTTCCGGGTGGCCGAAGACTTCCTCGACCGGAAATCCCGGAGATCATCGCCAGCGACATCTGAGGGGAAATCCCAGAAATGATCCCCTGAGAATGTTGAGAGTTGCCTGTTTGCGGGCATTCATCCCGAAATCGGGGTGGGGTTCCTTGACGCTTCCCGGATCGATCGGTACAATTTGATGAATATAAATGATCCGATTCCTCGTAAGGAGTGTCGTTATGAGGCGCAGCGCACGGCTGTTGGTGTTCGGTCTTCTGCTGACCCTGTCCGCGTTCGTCCCGGGATCCGCTCTGGCACTGAACATCGGCGGCCTGCTCGGCGAGATCGCCGGCACGCTCGATCGCACCGACGCCGCTCTTCAGCAGACGTTTGGCGGCTCCTCTTCCGATGCGCTTGCTGCCGCGAAATCCTCGACGTGGGACAAGCTGTTCGGCGGCCTCGAGAACAAATGGGAATCCTCGGCCGGCGCCTCGGGCCATGAAGCTCTCAAGAAAGATCCGGGCTTCGTCCGGGATGCGAAAATGCTCAACCGGCTCGGCACGGTCGCCCGGCGGCTCGTTCCGGTCTGCGAGCGCAAGGAGCTGAATTATCATTTCGCCGTGCTCGACAGCAAGGAACTCAATGCGTTCGCGCTTCCCGGCGGGTATGTCTACGTCACCAAGGGGCTGCTCGAGGCCGCGAAGACCGATGATGAGCTCGCCGCCGTCGTCGCGCACGAGCTGGGCCACGTGAACAAGAAGCACAGCGTCCGCCAGGCCGAGAAAGCCGGCATCATGACGGCGGTTGTCGCGCTGATGACCGTTACCGACGAGACGAAGAAATACCAGAAAGCCGCGGCCATCGCCTCGTATTTCGCCAATCTGAAGTTCTCCCGGGTCGACGAGTTCGAGGCCGACCGGTGCGCCGTCGAGTATGCCCACAAGGCGGGGTACAACCCGAACGGGCTGATCACCTTCTTCAACCGCATCAACCGCGATAATGCCCTGACCAAGGTAACCAAGTATTTCTCGACCCACCCGCCGACCACCGACCGCATCAACGCCGCCCAGGAACAGATCCGCAAGCTGGGCGGGAAGCCCGCGGCCCAGACGCCGACCACCGCGCAGACGCCCGCCACGACGACCACTTCGTCCCCGTCCACGACCGGATCGGGCAACGTGCCCGGCATCGGGGACCTGCCCTCGGGCAGCACCACCCAGACGCAGTCCGGCCGCACGATGACCCTCCAGGAAGCCTACGAGCGATACCTGTTCGCAAAGCAGAATTACGAGTTCAAGGTTTCCCAGCAGGCCCCCACCGACGAGATCATGAAGGCTTTCGAAGAGTATCAGACCGCCAAGGTCGAGTATCTCAAGCTGCGCAACGGGGTTGCCACGAACCGCTGATCACCCCTTCCCGGAACGAAAAAGCGGGCGCTTCCCTTGATGAAGCGCCCGCTCGTCATTTGATCAAGAAGCCCCCGGCCTGCGAGGGCTCAACCCAGTGCCGGCATTGTTCCCGTCAGGAATCAGCGCGCATGATGCATGTTTCGAGATGCCGGCGGTCGGAATCCGTGAGGCTCAGCGTCCGCTCATACCGCGCGACGATGCGTCGGCAGCAGGAGCAAGCGGTCGCTGCGTGGCGATAGAGAGCAAGCAGTTCCTGGACAGACATCGCTTCCACCTCCGGACTTCCGAATTTTTTTCCCTACTCGTACTATCGGCATTCCGATCCACGAAGTTGAGAAAAAAATGCTGCCGGAAGACAGAAACGCACCGCCCAGCCTGACGAACAGGCGGGGCGGCGCGTTCCGACCGGAAGTCAGCTCAGTGCTGTTCGGTGGAAGCCGGAATGATGTCGACCCAATGCCGGTTGAGGCGGTGGGCGAACTTCACCTTGCCGTCCGCGAGAGCGAACAGGGTGTCATCCTTGCCGATGCCGACATTCTTGCCGGGGTTGATCGGCGTGCCGCGCTGGCGAACGAGAACGTTGCCGGCCTTGACCTGCTCGCCGTCGAACTTCTTGGTGCCGAGCCGCTGTGCATTGCTGTCCCGTCCGTTTACGGAAGAGCCCTGACCTTTTTTATGCGCCATTGTTGCATCCCCTTTCGGATAATCCGTTTTTCACGACCACCGCATCGGGATACGTCTCGGCGAGCCTCCGGAAACCATACCGGAACACTCCCGCGACCATCGATGCGGCTTCACGACGCCCGACCGGAACCTCGAGCACGACATCGCACTCGCCATTCCCGGCCTCCCCGGTGATTTCGGCCCCGACTTCGGTCTCCATGCCTCCCAGAAAGGTCAGCAGAAGCGCCGAAACAGCCCCGCACACCGGGTCGTTTCCCCTGGTTCCGTGGCCGGCATGACCCGTAACACGCAGTCGCAGCCGGTTTCCGTCACTCGGAGGAAACTCGACAACCACCATCAGGCCGAGATTTCCTCGATCAGGATCGAGGTGAAATCCTGGCGGTGCCCATAGTGGCGGCGATAATTCGTCTTGTTCTTGTACTTCAGGCCGATGATCTTCTGGCCGCGGCCGTGGCAGACCACTTTGGCCTTCACGCTCACGCCCTTCAGATAAGGCTGACCGACCTGGACCTTCTCGCCGCTCTTGACCATGAGGACGCGGTCGACGGCGAACGTGGCATTGGGCTGCTGGTCGAGCTTTTCACAGCGGACGCGCGAACCCTTCTCCACGGAAAATTGCTTTCCACCCAATTCGATGACGGCAAACATTGATTCGTACCCCCTAGAAAAATGGACCGAGAGAGCCTAAACCTAGCATAGATCGGGCGCCATGTCAAGCCGGCTTGCCCAATCAGATGACACAGTATACCATGACTTCGCCGGTTTCGAAGATTTTTTTCGGAACGCCATCACCCTTCACCCTGGAGCCGCCCCGTGTCAGACTGTGAGCCCGCCCGGAACCCCTCTCTGCCGGAGGCGATCCGGCGCATTCTCCTGGTCCTGCTGGCTGCCTTCTGGTGGTTCCGGTTCGAACAGCCGACGGGCGCGGCCCTGTTGTCGAGCCCGCTCATCGATGCCGGGCTGATCGGGGTGCTGGCGTTCTGGGGCCACCGTCGCGGACTGGCCTGGCAGGATGGCCTGCTCTGGCTCATCCTTTCGCGCAGGCTGCATCTCGATGCCTATGAGGGCCTCGAGGCCCTTCAACCGCTCGTCCAAATCGCCTGGCTGGTTCTTGCCGCAGCCTGGGCGTCCGTCACCACCGAGCGCGGCCGGTTCCTTCTGGTGGTGTATCACGCGGGGCTCACCTTCGACGCCGGGATGGCCCGGAGTTTCGGCCTGGGCATGTCGGTCGGCTGGGAAGCGGCCCCCCTGACCCTGCTGTTTCTCGCCGCCGCCCTGCGCCGCGTGGTCCTGCGCGGTGGGGAAGCGCGGTTCCCGGCGGGTGCCGTGCCGGTGTTTCTCGGCATGCTCGCGGTCGTTGGGATTCACCGGCTCGGGCCGGCGGGCCACCTGACCTGTGCCGTCACGGCGACGGTCGCGGCGGCGATGCTGTTTCTCGCCACGGCGCCGCGTGACGGGAGCGATGGCGCGGAAGAGCTTGCCGTGCTTGCGCTGGGGGGAATCCCTCTCTGTCTCGCGGCTCTGCAGCTCGGGATCGCCG
>JAKQOH010000023.1 GCA_029565415.1 Candidatus Rifleibacteriota bacterium
AGTTAATCAAATTACCATGCCCGAATTGCAAAGGAGAATAACATGCCTAAAACAAGTTCTGCTGTGGCGCAAGCGTGCGCCAAGATTGAAATCAGTACTGACGGCACTACCTGGGTTGACATCGGCTCGGAAACGACCACCGCTCTGTCAGGGACGCATGTCCGGGAGCGGATGTCGCGGCTCGAGACGACGGTCGGAAGAGTCTGGCTGTTCGACGGGGCAGGGCGGATGGCGTATGGAACGGCTTCCGAGCCGGCCGTCATCGAGCGCGTCTTCCGGACCCTGCGCCGTCCCTGGTATGAGAGAACTGATATACATCATGATACATATCCCGGCAGCGTCGATCAGCTCGGTGGATTCAACTGGATCGATCTGATCGACCGGAACCGCCGGTTTTCCCCCGTGAATGGCAGGGTGACATCGGGATGGGGCTACTGGGCCTGGCGTGACAATCTTGCCTCGGACACGATCGGGGGCCTGCTCGTTCTCCTCGACCGGAGGGCTTTGGAAGGCGAAGCCGTGCTCGACTGGGTGACGGAGGATCTGCGCCGGTCGGGGATCGAGGTCGGTTGGCTTCACCGGCTGAATCCTGGCAGGAGCCGGCTTCCCAGGGGGGTGTCCCTGGCCGCCGCGAAGGAGTTCGAACGGGCGCATCATGCGCAGGGGCTGGATGCCGTGCGCCTCGGCGATGCGGATGCCGTGCTGCGGGGGTACCGCGACCAGAGCCTCCTGATACGGATCGTACCGGCCAGTTCGCCGCGCCTTCCCGCGGTCTCGTGGCTTCTGCTGCTTGTCTGGCTCACCCCGGTCATCCGTTGGGTGCTGTTCGGTTCGGCATCGCCGGCAGCGGGAAGCGGGACTACGGCGCCCCGGCTTGCGACCCTGCTGCTTCTCGCCGTGTCGGCCGCCGGGATCCTCCCCCTCGGGCTTTCACTCCTTCTCTGGCGGGAAGTCGCCGGGCGCCGCACGCTGGCCGTCACCACCGCCCTGTGCCAGGAACTCGAACAGCGGCTGGTCCGCATCGACCGCAAGTTTCCCGCCCTGATCGAGCGGCTTGCCGCCCGCTACCGTGACTGGCGCGGCCGGCTCGAGGCGCAACTCGCGCGCGATCCGGCATTCCCCGACCTCCTGCAAACCTCCAGCCATGGCCTGGAGGTGCGGCGGTTCCCGGCGGAATCCCCGAAGGCACGCCTCATCGACGAGACCCTGGAATGGGAAGAGCGGGGAACTCTCGACACCGTGTTCGTCGTCGACCGGAACGGCCGGTTCTGGCGGCCGCACAACGACAGCATGATGCTGTTCCGCCGGATGGCGCGGTGGCCCCGCGATCGCATGATGCGCACCCTTGCCAGCCTCTACGAGCGTCAGACGAACCGCTCCTGGCAGGAGTTCGAGTGGCTCCTCCGGATGCCGCCCGAGGGCTATCCGCGGGAACGGTTCTTCGGGGACAGCCTGTTTGGCCGCGGCGTCACGTCGCGGCTCTCCTCTCAGTTGAGCCGTGCGGCAATCAATAAATATAATATATGGAAAAACATATCAGATGATGTTTCCGGGCGAGAGGATGTCGCTGCGCTTGCGGTGACCGATATGGCCGTCTCGGCAGGGGGGGAGGATGTCGTCGCGACGATGCTGCGCCGGCTCGGGACGTTCACGATCAACTCGAACGAGGCCGGTGCCGCCGCCATGTTCGTCGATGTCATCCGGGGCGCGACCGGCGCCGCGATCGGGTGTCTCACCGTTTTTCACCACTCCGGCGGGCTGGCGGCCCTGTTCTTCGACGAGCTCTACGCGACCTGGCCCGAACGAGCGGATGGGATGCGCCTGTATGCGATCTCCGAGTTCCCCTGCACCCTCCTGTATCCGGGGCTGCACGACGATCGGAAATTCTCGCGCCTGTTCCGTCGCCTCGAACCGCCCCACGTGATGCTGAGCCAGGCGGCCGTGGTCGACGGCAAGCCGGTCATCCTGGCGGCCCTCAACTGCCGCCAGATCTGGAACTACTCCCTGGTCGGCACCCTGCCCTGGACACACGTCGAGGAACGGGTCGGCGCGTTCCGGAACCGCCTGCTCGGCGGAGCCTGTGCGATGAGCCTCATCCTCGGCCTGCTGTGCCTGCGCGTCTGGCGCGGGGTTGCCCGCCCCGTCGCGGCGCTCGTCGATGGCGTGGAAGCGATGGAACACCGCCGGCTCGAGCACCGGATCGCGATCTCGACCGGGGATGAGCTCGAACGGCTTGCCGAGACGTTCAACGCTACCCTGGCGGGCATGGAGGAGCTGGAAGTCGCGCGGGTCGTGCAGCAGAAACTCCTGCCGGCCGGAGAGGTGACGTCGGGCCGCTGGCGATACCGCGGCGTCAGCGTCATGTGCAGCGAGGTCGGCGGCGATTATCACGATGCGCGGCTGTGCCCCGACGGGAGTATCGCGTTCTTCCTCGGCGACGTGTCGGGCCACGGGGTCTCGGCGGCGCTGGTCGTGGCGATGGCGAAGGCGGCGTTCGGAAACCTCGTCCGGTCGGGCTGCGCCGAACCCGGGGAGCTGCTCGGCCGCCTGAACGAGGTCATCATCGGCACGGTGCGCAAGCGGAAGATGATGACCGCCGTGGCCGGCCTGGCAAAACCCGATGGAACGCTGCTTCTGGCGAACGCCGGCCATTGTTATCCGGCTCTGCTGCGCAGCGACGGGAGCGTCGAGCTCCGGCCCTGGCAGGGAAGCCTGCCGCTCGGCGTCCGGCTCCGCGGAAGCTGGACCACCCTCGGTCTTGAATTTGGCCCCGGCGATCGCCTGCTGCTGTACACCGACGGGATTCCCGAGGCCGTCGATCGCGACGGGGTGCAGCTCGGATACTCCCGCTGGGAGGAGTTCCTTCGGGCCGAAGCCGCCGAGCCCGATGCCGCACAGCTCATCTCGCGGCTTCACGACCGGATCCGGCGGTTTACCCAGCCGGTCGGCTGGACGGATGACGTGACGATCACCGTTCTTTCGTATAATTAGTACTATAGAAGGAGACTGGCATGCGTGTGTTCGAGATCTTCTGCGAAATCGAGGGCGTGACTCCTCCCGTCTGGAGGCGGATGGAACTGGCCGAGACGCTCTCGCTGAAGGGCGTTCACGCGGCTCTACAGGCGGTGATGGGCTGGCGCGGCGAGTATCCGGCCTGCTTCTCGGCCGCCGGAACGCTCTGGCCCATCGGCGACTGGCCGGATCCCGGACGGGACGCGGCTGGCCTGACGCTGGGCGGTCTGCGCGATCTTGCGGGCGACGAGTTCTTCTACGATTACGAGCCGGACGATCCGTGGCGCGTCCGGTGCCGGTTCGAGGCAGAGAGCAGGGCCGATGCGATCCGGCCTCCCACCTGTCTTGCCGGCGGGCGCGCGGCCCCGCCCGACGGGGTCGGCGGTCGCGAGGGATACGCCGACTTCCTGCGCATGCTCGGGGATCCCGAGGCCGACCCGGACGAGGTCGAGGATATGCTGGAATGGGCCGGCGGCGCGTTCGATCCCGATGCGTTCGATCTCGCGGCGGCAAACCGCCGTCTGGAGCGTATCGGCGTGAACCGTCTCTGAGGCGGAAGGCGGTTTGCCCCCGGGCGGAATGATATACTGACGCCCCATGGCCGAACGACCCGCTTCCCCCGCCCACGACCGCCGGCTCCTCATTCCCGTCCCGCCTCCCGGCGGCATCGTCGTCGCCGTCTGGCTGTTTCTGCTCGTTCTGCCCCTGCTCTGGCTGCTCGTCTGGGTGAACCGGTGGCTCGATCTCGAGGAGCAGTGGCGGGAGCTCGCTGCCCGCCGCGCGATGATGAACGAGATGCAGGAACTCCGGCCCCGCCTGAACCCGACGAAGCGTCTGGAAGAAGCCCTGCGGGAGATCGAGGTGGGGCTCGGCTTTCCGGCGGTGCGTGGCGGCGCCTCATGGAAAGCCGCTTCGGGAACCCCCGGTCTCGATTCCGCCCGGCTGAACCGGGAGTTTTGTCTCGAGTGCCGGCGCAGGATCGGGTGTGAGCCCGTCTTCCTGCTCACGGCCGGTGCCGACGGCCGAACTCCCGAGCTTTCGATCCACCCCGGGCTGATGCCGGGGGCGCCGCCCCGGCCGGCCACCTGGCTGCCACTCTGGCTTGCCCTCGCCGGCTGGCCCGACCGCACCGACTGGATCGACGATCAGGAAACCCGCCGTCTGCGCCGTCGGTGGTCCGGTTCCATGGGACGGGAAGAGCTGGCTCGACGCTGTTCCGGGCTGCTGACGAGCCTGTTCGGCGGTGATCCCTTCACCGCGGAAGGGTGGGGGCTCGTTCAGCCCTTCATCCGCATGCGGCCGGGCGGCGGGGCATTTCTTGCCGTCGCGAATTTCGTCGCGAGCCGGCCGGGGCCGTCGGCGGCCGTTCTTGGCGGGTATGTGGCCGTGTTCCGCAGATCCGAGCTTTCGAGGCGGTTCCTTCTCGAGCCGCTCCTGAAAAGGCCGGGTGGGGGGATCGCGGAGGGGTTCACGATCGTTCCCGCCGAACGCCGGACCCCGACCCACATTGTCCTCACCTCCGGAGCTCCGGCAGAGCTTCTGCAGGAGTGGAGCCAGCGGCTCGGCCAGCGCCCCTTCCGTCTCGTGCTCCGCCGGGAACGGGCCGCGCTGCGCCACCCGTTTCGCGACTGGCAGCCCTGGCTGCGAGGCCTGTTCCTGATGGCCACCTTCGGCAGCGGCCTGTTCCTGCTGCTGAAAGACCGGGGGTCGAGTCTGCCTCTGAATATCCGCGGCCAGCTTGCCGCTGCGGTTGGCGTGGCAACGGTGTTGCCGCTCCTCGCGGGAGGGGGGGTGGTGATCTCGTATCTCGATTTCCGGCGTGAGATCGACCATGAGCTTCGGGGCAGGGGGGTCGCCGAACGGCTCGAGCTTCTGGAAAACGGGCTTGCCGGCCATCTCGAGGCATTGAAACATCGCATCGGCCGGCTCAAGGAAGGGGTTGCGGCGGGTCTCACCGCCGGGCCGTCCGAAACGAACCGTCTCGTCGGGCGGATCCGGCGGCGCGCATCAGCCCAGATGGCTCTTCTGATCACCGATGATGGGCAGGATGCGTTCGACGCCGACGCAGCGTTGCAGCCGCGGACCGGGCGGCTTGCCGACAAGCTTGCGGAGATGGCGCGCACGATCTCGATGCGCGTATTCCTCGCCGCCGGCTGTTTCGCCGAGGAGGAGCTCGATCGACCGCCGCGTTCAGGCCTCTGGACACGCCGCCGCCGGGCCGTCGCCTCGAACATCAGCATGATCGATATCGCCACCCTCCTCGAATCCGACGGCAAAGCCCTGGACCCGAAATTTTCCGGCATCACCGACAGCATCCTGTTCCAGTACATGGTGAAACACCCGCGAACGAAACGGATCCAGGCGCTGCTGTACGTGATGTATGACCGGGCCGGGCTGGTGCGCATGTATCTCGACAGCCTCGAACGCCGCAGGGAGCCGGCGAGCGAGTTCCTGTCGGGATCGGTGACGGACGTCGCCCTGTTCGGAACCCTCGATCTCACCCGCCGTCAGCTCGATCCCGCCGTCGCCTGGCCACGGGCTGCCGAAGCCGACCCGGAACTGTTCGACCTCGCCCGGCATGCGTTGACGATCCCAGCCGGAACGTTCCGGGAGCGGAGCCCGGCCGCGGATGTCGTGGCTCTCGTCCGGTCGTTTTCCGGATTCGGTGTCGTCGCGGTTGGCCGCTCCTCTCCCCTGTTTCCCGGCTGGGCGGTGTGGGAGGACCGACTTGTCATCGCGATCTGGAGCGGGTATGCGATTCTGCTCACGATGGTCGTGACCACGTATCTGACCCGGAACTTCCTCCGGCCGATCCGGACGATCGCCGATGCCGGCAACGAGGTTGCTGCGGGCCGGTATGACGTCACGCTGCATCTGCCGACCGGGGATGAGTTCGGCGGTCTTGCCGACGAGTTCAACGCGATGACGGCGGGGCTGCGCGAGCGTGAGCGACTGGCCCGGTTCGTCTCGAAGGAGGTGCTCGAGACGGTGCGGTCGGACGATACGGCAAGCCTCGATCCCGGAGGCGAGCGGCGCCGGATCGGGATCCTGTTCGCGCATATCGTCGGTTTCGACCGGATTGCGGCCGGACTTGCCGTCGATGGAGTGTTCGAGCTGCTCAACGATCTCCTTCCGCGCCTGGAACGCAATCTCCACGACCATGGAGGAAGCCTCGACAAGGTCGTGGGAGACGGGGTGATGGGCGTGTTCCACTCCGGTCCGATTCCCGCGGCTACCCGGGCATGCCGCGCCGCGATGGCGATCCGGCAGACGATCGGACAGGTCAACGCTGCGGGGCTGCGTACGGGGCTCGAACCGCTTCGCGTCTCGATCGGTCTCGCCTCGGGAAGTGCCGTCTGCGGGCGGATCGGCTCACGAACTGGGCGACTCGATTTCACGGCGATCGGCGATCCCGTGAATCTCGCCGCCCGGCTCGAGGCCGAAAGCCGCAGCCGTCCCGGCGCTCCGGTGCTTCTCGATGAAGAGACCGCGAGGGAGGCGGAGGCGGAAGTGAACTGTACACCGCTTGATATCATTCAGGTGCGCGGAAGGGTCAAGCCGGTCCGCCTCTTCACGATCGCATCCGGCGGTGAGATCCCATGAGCCTTCGACGCTTCGAGCTCGACCGCGACGCCGGAACCCGCGGCATGATGATCATCCTGGCATGGCTCGTGTTCCTGGCCCTGCCGGCGATCGGCCTGCGTTCGGCCGTGTTCCTCTGGCTCCAGAACGAGGAAGCCGGCCTCCGGTCCACGGTTCGGCGACAGATGCTCGAGGAGATGCGCCTCTTTCGGGATGACCTCCAGATCCCGCATGCTCTCGATGCTCTTTGCCGGCCGGTGCTTGCAGCCCACGGATGTTCCGAAAACGGGTCACCGGCCTCCGCGGCCGCGCTGATGCAGGCCGGACCGGAGGAGTTCGACCGGCTGTGCCGGGATCTGCGCACCAGAACTGCCTCACGGCCTTCGGTCTGCGCCCTGCTGATCCCTTCCCGCAAGGCCCTGTTCCTGCGGATTGATCCCGCCACCTTTCCGGGAAAACGGCCCGCCGAGGTCGAACGCGATCTCCGCGTCATTCTCGAGCCCCTGATGACGCTTCGCGCCTCGCTCGATCGGTACACCCCCGGGGAGCAGAAAACGCTGGATCGCTCCCGGCAGGTATCGGAGAAGCTGTTCGGCGGGGATTTCCATCTCGCTGCCAGCCTGAGAGGCGTCAGGACCGACGTTGCGCACTACTGCGGCACCGGCAACGTGTTCTGCCTCGTCGACTGGGCCGACGTGGCCGGACCCCGACCGCAGTATGTCGCCCGAGATGCGGCTCTGTTCCTTGCCCTGTTCCACGACCGCTTCGTCGATCGGGCGCATCTGCTGCCCGTGCCGCTTGCCGCCACGGTGCACTCCTCTCTCCGGCGGCGTATCGCGCTTGCCGGGACCCGGGACCTTCCGCGCTTCGTGCGGGCGGGCGAAGCGCTCGCCATCCAGGATGTGCCGCCCTTCGAGTGGCCCGATGCCCTGCTGTGGCGCTCTCTCAGAAAACGGCCGAGTTCCGGTCTCCGGCCGGTCCTTGCCGTGACAGCCGATGCCGCCGCGTTCCGCCATCCCTGGCGGGCAAAGCTGCCCCTGTTCGATCTGGTTCTCTTCCTTTCCGTAGCCGTTTCGGCGCTTATCTGTTTCCGGGCGGCCTGGTTCGGGGAATCGCCGGGTACGGGACTGCGGCATCGCATTGCCTGGGGATTCGCGTTCGGAGCCGTGATCCCCTGCATCGGGCTGGCCCTTCTCGGGGTTGCCTCGGCCAAAACCGGCGAAACCCGGCTCCCCAGGGCCGTTCTCGCACATCTGTCGCGCCAGATGCATCGGCTGGACGACGCCCTGCGCATGGCCCGCATCATCCGTGCCCGGACTCTCCAGAACCATGCCGATCGGTTGGCGCGGATCGGCAGCCGGCAACGGGATCTGGTCGAACGGGAACTGGAAACGGTGATCCGTCGCCGTCTGACACGCTCCATCCTGACGTTTTTCGCCGACGGGACGGATGCCGCCAGATCAAGTTATGGCGCTCGCGAGAGTGATGCGGGGCTGCGGCATATCATGCGCGGGATCGTCCAGGATTCTCTGCAGAAACTGGGAGGTGCCGATTCCGCCAAGGCGGCCGGAGAGGGCCGCAATATCCAGGCGAGCATCGACATCGCCCGCTCGATCACCGCCGAATATCTCGACGATGCCTACATCGACGATCTGCTGACTCATGCCCCGGGAGTGATCGGCAACCCCTTCGCGACCGAACACCAGTTCATGGGCGTCCAGGTCTCTCCCCCCCTGGGATCCGGCCGTCCGCCGGCGATGATGAACGTCATCTGGGGCGGATGGGACACCATCTCGAACGACTGTTTCCACCATCTGAAAAGCCGGAGCCGGCCCGACTTCGCCGAACGGCGCTCGCAATGGAATATAACGTATTATTTATATAATATTGAATCTGTCGATCCTCCGCGACTCGCCTGGAACGAACTGTCGGCCGATCAGGACGGGTGGAGCCGGTACCGCCGGCTGGCGGATGTCTGTCTGCGCCAGTCCCTGGGCAGGGAATACGACGGACTGCCCGACGAGCCCGAAACGCTTGCCGTGTCGAAATCCTTCGCCTATGGCAATGTCGTGGGTGTGGCCGTCGCCGTCCCGAACGGTCGTGACGCCGGGCCCGGCTGGGGTGGGGCGGCTGCGGCCATCGTCACCGCCTGGCTTGTCGTGACGATGGCAACGGCGTTTTTTCTGACCCTGCCCTTCCCCCCGTTCCTCGAGGCGACACGGCTGACGGCGCGGGGAGAGTATGGCTGGCACCTGGCGGTCCGCCGTGCCGACGAGTTCGGCCGACTGGCCGACGTGTTCAACGGTATCGCTCGCGGCCTGCGGGAGCGGGCCGGCATGGCGAGGTTTGTTTCCGAAGGGGTCCTGACGGCCGTGCGGGCGGCCGACACGGGGACTGCCGGTATGACCGGAGGCGGGGAGCGGGTTGGTGCCGCCGTCCTCTGCTCCGATATCCGCGGCTTCACCACGCTGTCCGAATCCCATGAGCCCGAACAGGTTGTCACGCTCCTGAACGGGTATTTCACCCTCATGGAAGAACCGATCTCGGCTGAGGGGGGCAGCATCGAGAGTTATCTCGGCGATGCGATCGTCGCGGTCTTTCCGGCAAGGCCTGGTTTTGAAGAGCCTGAAATTCGCGCCGTCCGGGCCGCCTTCGGCATGCGTGCGGCTCTCGAGCGGTTCAATGCCCGCCGACGCGCCGAAGAAGCATTCCCCATCGAGACGGGCATCGGTATCGCAGCCGGAACGCTGTTGTGGGGCCGGCTCGGCGGGGAAGACGGGCGGCTCCTGCCGGCCCTGATCGGGGATCCCGCCGATCGTGCCCCGCGCTACGAAGCGGCCACCAAGGGGCGGGGCGGCTCGGGGATCCTCGTGGATGCACGCGTTCGGGAACGGCTCGGGGAACGGTTCCCGGGGGGGGAGATCGATCACGAGGGCGAAACCCTGTATCTCCTCGACAGGCCCCGATGAAAACGGCGCCCCGCATCGCGGGGCGCCGAAGGGGTCAGAGGGCGTGAATCAATAATTCTCGGTCCAGACCTGGAAATGCTCCTGCGCATGATCGCAGACCGGGCACTGCTTGGGGGCGCCCTCACCCTCGTGGATGTGGCCGCAGTTGCGGCAGATCCAGGCGGTCTTGGTTTCCTTCTTGTACACCTTCTGGTTCTTCACGTTCTCGAGAAGCTTGCGATACCGGGCTTCATGATGCTTTTCGACCTTGGCGACCATGCGGAACGCCGTCGCGACATCCTTATAGCCTTCCTTCTCGGCGATCTCGGCGAAGGAGGGATACAGCTCGCCCCACTCCTCTTTCTCGCCGTTCGCAGCATACTCGAGGTTCTTGGCCGTGTCGGCGAGGGCGACCGGGTAGCCGGCCTCGTGAATCGTCACGACCTGCTCGTTCATGCCGTGGTGGAGAAGCCGCTTGAGGAAGATCTTTGCATGTTCCTTCTCGTTCTCGGCCGTCTCGAGGAAAAAGTCCGAGATCTGCAGCAGGCCTTCCTTGCGGGCGACCGAGGCGTAATAGGTGTATCGGGTTCTCGCCTGGGACTCCCCGGCGAACGCTTTCAGAAGGTTTTCACAGGTTTTCGAGTTCTTGAAATCCGACATCAGCTTGTCTCCTCGTGTGGAATATATGCCGGTTCATATAAACCGGACGGTGTCCTTGCGGAACACGCCGACACTTTACACAAACGCCCCGGATTTTACAAGCCGCTCTCACCGCGGCGCCGGCAGAACCCCCGAGCGTCGCAGGAAGTCCAGGACGACGGGTTCGAAGGGTGCCGGCGGCGGCTGGTGCCCGCGCACGTGGGGTGCGTCGGGGATGACCAGCTCCTCGGCATGGGGAACGGCGGCGCGCAGTCGGTCGTGGTCCTCCCGGGTCGCCCGCACGTCGAGGGCGTCGTGGATCAGCAGGATGGGGCGGCTTGCCACCCCCCGGATTCCTTCCACGGGCCGGTTCGAGGCGTAGTCGTACCCCGTTCGCCAGCGGGAGAATGCGAACAGGATGTCGATGAGAGGGGAGTCGGGAATCCCGCTCACCCGGAGGATGTCCCGGGCCGCGATGATCCGCAGCTCGGCGAAGCTGGACTCGAGAAGGAATGCGGTGATCCTCGGAAGGCGGCCCGAGCCGTTCGCCAGGGCCGCCGCCCCCATCGACCGCCCGTAGGCGGCGAGAGGCATTCCGGCCGGCAGCAGCCCCTGCGTTTCCGCGGCCGCGATTACCGCCGCGATGTCGTCCCCCTCGTGAAGCCCGATCGAGGTGTAGGCACCGCCGCTTTTCCCATGAGCCCGGAAATCCAGTGCTAAAATATTATATCCATTCGAATGTAAAAAATCGGCCATATCCATCAGGTGCCGGTGGTCGACGCAGTGGCCGTGGCACAGGAGAACGGCGCCGGCATCCGGATGCCCCGGGAACCACCGGCCGGCGATCCTCGTTCCGTCACGGTTCAGGCAGGTGAACGCCGTTCCTGCGAGGCTGCTCGGCTTCGAGGGAGGTCCGACCCTGCGGGGCGTCGTCAGGATGTTCGAGACGGCAACGGCGAGGAGACTTCCGCCGGCACCCAGGAGCGTGAGGGCCAGCGCAAGCCGGAACAGGGTGCCATGCTTCATCGTGTCGGCTCCTTGAAATCCTGGGAATCGGGGCCGGTGCCGTCGAGGCTCGCGGCAAGGGCTTCCAGTTCGGTCGCGAACGCCTGGGACAGGGGAACGAACGCCGCCATTGCGGTTTCGACGCCCGCGGCATCCCGTGCCCGTGCGGCGCGCTCGACGGCGCTGACCGCTTCGAACACGCGTTCGGCGGCGAATGTGCCGATGGTGCCCTTGAGGGTGTGGGCGCGGCTCGAGACGCGGTCGAGATCCTGCGCAGCGGTGGCAGCTTCGAGTTCGCCCAGCATGCCGGGATACTTGCCCAGAAAGATGGAGATCAGCTTCCGCAGCACATCGGTCTGGCCGCAGACCCGCCGGAGCAGATGATCTGTATCGATAAGAATAGAATGGTCGTCCCGGTTGCGGCAGCTGGTCAGGGTCGCGGCGATCACGGCCAGCAGACGCTGCGGGGTGTAGGGCTTCGGGAGATAGCCGTCCATGCCCGCGTCGAGACAGGACTGCCGGTCGGATGGCGAGGCGCTGGCCGTCACGGCAATGATCGGCAGATGGCCACCGGCTGCCCGTTCCCGTTCACGGATGGTGCGGGTCAGGGTCAGCCCGTCGGTGTCCGACACCTGCAGATCTGTCAGCAGCAGGTCGAAGGGCGTGGCGGCGGCCTGTCGTGCCGCTTCGGAGCCGCTCGTCACGAGGGTCACGTTCCAGCCGTGCTGGGTGAGAATCGTTTCGGCCAGTTTCCCGTTGATTTCGTCATCCTCGACGAGCAGGATGGAACCGGCAGGCCCGGTTCTGACCGGTGGCGCGTCGTCGGCGGCGATGGCGTCGACCGTTTCCTGCCGGTGGCGCCGGAGGCGAATCGTGAACCGGAACGTCGACCCCTCGCCGGGCTGCGAGATCACGTCGATCTCCCCCCCCATCAGATGCACGAGATGGCGGCAGATTGCCAGGCCCAGCCCCGCTCCTTCGCGCCCGGCCGAACCGCCGTGGTGAACCTGGGAGTAGGAACGGAACAGATGGGCCATCTGGTCCGAAGGGATGCCGATTCCCGTGTCGCGCACGGCGAAGGCGATGACGGCCGGGCCGTCCTTCTCATCCGTGGGGAGAGTCGCCGAAAGCCGGACACTGCCTCGCTCGGTGAATTTGATCGCATTGTTCAGAAGATTGAGCAGAATCTGGCGCAACCGGAACTGGTCCCCCACGACCCAGCGCGGGACAGCCGCCTCGATCGAGCTGACCAGCTCGAGATGCTTGGCGGCGGCTTTTCCGGAGAGGAGTTCCAGGGTGTTGGAAAGCAGTGCGTGGAGATCGAAGGGGGTTTCGTCCAGCTCCATCCGGCCGGCGCCGATGCGGGAAAAATCGATGATGTCGTTGAGGAGGGCGAGCAGCGATTCGCCGGCATGGCGGATGAGCTCGAGATAATGCTGCTGCCGCGGAACCCTGATCTCGGCATGGAGGACGTCGATCAGGCCCAGCAGAGCATTCATCGGTGTGCGGATTTCGTGGCTCATGTGGGCGATGAACCGGCTCTTCTCCTGGTTGGCGGCTTCGGCGACTTCCTTGGCGCTGGCGAGGGCCTGCTCCATTCCCTTGCGGTGGCGGATGTCGATGAAGCTTTCCAGAAGATGGGGGACGCCGCCGAGTTCGAGCTGCGTGACCTGCTTGAGGATGGGGATCCGGGAGTTGGCCGGCCCGATCAGAATCCGTTCGGCGTTGTCGATCTGCTGGCCCAGATCGGTGATCGGGCATTTGCCGGCTTCGGAAGGGCAGATGAACCGGTGGCAGACCCGTGCGATGACTTCTTCCCGCTTTTTCCCGAGGAGCGCGAGAGCCGCGGGGTTCGCGTCGACGATCGTGTGGTCGCCGGCCCGGATCAGCAGCATCGCGTTGGGAGCGGCGGCAAACAGTTTTCCGAACCGTTCTTCGCTTTCGTTGTGCATTTTCTCGAGCAGATGGCGGGAAGCCAGATCGTGGACGAACAGCAGATACACGTCGCGGTCACGCAGCTTGAGGCAGGAGCCGGTGACCGCGGCCGTCAGTTCCGGCTGACCGGGGCCCTGAAACCGGCGTTCGACCATGGCGAACGCGGGGCCCGAAAGGCGGGGGAAAAACTCCGTGGCATCCGCCTCCCCGTTCATGCAGATCTTTTCGTAGGTCTGCTTCTGCAATTCCTCGGTTGACGGCGCCCCGAGAGCCCGACAGATGAAGGGATTCGCCTCGAGAATGCGGTGCGTCAGCGCATCGATGATCAGAATGCCTTCCGGAGCGTTTTCGAAGATGGCACGGAACTGGCGCTCGACTTGCATGACCTGCCAGCTCCCTTCCCGGATGCGTGCCGTGCCGATGTGGAATGCCAGAACCAGCATCAGCAGCACAAGGATGAGGGCGAGGGGAAAATATCGCGCATGGAACAGGGGCGTCGCGTCGGTCATGACGAGAATGCGCCACCCGGGCGGATTGACCGGAACGGCCAGACAGAACGCAGGTTGCATCGGGAGATTGGTATATCCTGGAATATTGAAAGGGGTCGGGAAGATCGCCGAGGAGGCGATGATTCCGAACTGCCTGGACGCGGTGAGCTCGGCCATTCGCTGGGGGGGAAGGGGAAAGAGCGGCTTCAGGTCCCAGGTGGGCCGACTGCCGAAAAAAACGATGCCGTCCGGGCTGAGGAGGAGGGCGATCGCATGCCGGTGGAACAGATCGCCGAGAAACTCGATGTCGCGCTTGATGACGGCGACGCCCAGCAGGCTGCCGTCGGAGGCGATGAGGGGCTTCGATGTGTAGTGGCCGCGAACCCCGGATGTGACGCCGAGCGCGAAATACGTATCCAGCTTGCCGGAAAGGGCGCTTCCGATGTAGGGCGGGTGCACGTAGGAATGGCCGACGAAGCTCGTCGGCTCGTTCCGGTTGGAAGAGGAGATCACGGTTCCGGAGTTGTCCGAGAGGAGGCAGACCGAGTTCGGGATCGCGGCGGAGAAGCGTTCGAGGAGCTCGGCGCAGGCCTGCGTTCCCCTTCCCGAGATCGCTTCGGTGACGACGGGGTGCGTGACGAGGAGCGCGGCCAGCCGCTCGTCCTCCCGGAGCCGGTCCGAGACGGCGCTGGACAGGATCTCTGCTCTGTTGCGTGTTTCGGCTTCGAGCACGTTCTTGGCACGTGATTCCAGGTGGGCTGCGGACAGGATGCCGGCAAGAGAGAGCGCCAGGCTCACGACGACGATCCAGCGGCCTATCAGGGGGGGCGGCGAGGGGAGACCATCGAAGGTCATCCGGTTGAAATGCACATGGAGACACAGGGCGGCGAGATACGAGGAGACGACGCCGAGAAGGATCCCGGCCAGGATGGTCGGGGTGTGCATCGGCAGGGTGGTCAGGAGGGGAAGCCTGTCGACGTAGGCGAGAAAACTCGACACGCCGAGAAAGAAGAAACTTGGAAGGACGCAGACAGGAGCGCGTTTGAGCCCGGGAAGTGTCGGGGCGAGCCGATGGAGCGTGATGCCGATGCCGATCGTGCCGAGACCGAACACGAGGTGGGATGCGGGATGGAGAAAGGAGGACGGCAGCGCGATCAGAAAGGCGATGCCGATGATGATGACGACGCCGAAGGTCGCCTGGTGGTGGCTCGAGGCGAACGCCGTGTTACGATGAAACTCGGCGAGCAGCAGACCCGCCGTCAGCAGCAGAGTCGTATGGAGGGGCAGACTCGCTCCCGCATGAGGGGGGGCGGACGAGAACACCATTACCAGATAGTTGATGCCTGCAATGGCGAACGCCGGCCAGACGCAGTTCCAGGAATATTTGCGCCGCAGCGCCGAGGGCATGCTGAGAACGATAGCCGAAATCAGCAGCCAGCCGATTCCCTGGAAAAATGCCAGCGCAAAAGGCTTGGTGATGGCTTCGAGCACGAATGCCGTCAAGCGGTCGGAACCTCTCGGGTGAAGAATGAATCTCTCGTTCCCTCCATTCTACCCGTTTTCTGCGGCGAAGTCAGCCGGATATTGCAGAAGCCTGCCCCGCCAGGGAAGGGGCTCCGTACCGGTGTCGCCGTTCGCGGGACGATCGCAACGGGGTTGACGGGGCGGGAATCTGCTGGTATTCCTCATGCCAACTACATCCTGGAGAAACAGCATGCCACGAATTCCGACTCCCGCGCGCCGTGCGCCGCTCGTACCCGTCACGATCCGCGTGCATCTCGCCGCCGCCCGGCCGCGGGGGAGCACGATGTATCTCGGGGGGAACCTGCCGGCCCTCGGCGACTGGAAGCCCGATCGCATCCGGTTGGAGAGGATCTCGGCCGGCACGTTCGAACACCGGTTTGCCGCACCGGCCGGAACCGTCGCCGAGTTCAAGGTGACGCGGGGAAGCTGGCGGACCCAGGCCGTATACGGCGAGTCTGCCGACGAGGTGCCGCCGGACAATCGCGCGTTCCGCGTCGAGGGGCCCGACTGTCTGTTCGAGACCACGGTCACGGACTGGCTCGACAAGCTGCCGGTTTCGTGTGATCCGATCCAGGGGGAGCTGCGGTTCCATCCGGGGATGGCCGGCGACGGCCTGGAATACCCGCGCGATCTGATCGTCTGGCTCCCGCCCTCGTTCGGAAAGATCCGGAAACGGTATCCGGTGCTGTACATGCACGATGGGCAGAACCTGTTCGATCCGGCGACCTCGTTCTGCGGCCAGGACTGGAAGCTCGACGAGACCGCGATGCGCCTGATGAAGCGCAAGAAGATCCGCGAGTTCCTCATCGTCGGCCTTGCCAACACCCCCGACCGGATGGAGGAATACAACCTGTTCAAACCGAAAGGGGAAGCCTACGCCCGGTTTTTGATCGATGTGGCCAAGCCGTTCGTCGACGCCTCGTATCCGACCCTGCCGGGGCCCGAGCATACCGCGGTGGGGGGCTCGTCGATGGGAGGGCTCTGCTCGTTCCAGCTCGCCTGGCTGCATGCCGACGTGTTCTCGAAGGCGGCGTGCCTCTCGCCGGCCTTCTGGTTCAGCCGCGGCCGCATGTACCGGCTCGTCCGGGAAGGCCCGCCGCCCGCCCGCCCCGTGCAGCTGTATCTCGATGCCGGAGATCTCGAACCGCCGATCTGGCGCGGTTTCCACAAGATGGCCGGCCTGCTGCGCGAGCGCGGCTTCGTCGACGGGAAGGATCTGCTCGCCTATCCCGACGTCGGAGCCGTCCATTCCGAGGCCGCGTGGGCCGCCCGGCTCCACCATCCGCTCGAGTTCCTGTTCGGCCGGCCTCCTGCGGCGAGGTCCGGCCGGCAACGCGGAAAGAAGGAAAATGTATAAATATATATCGATAGTTGTATTGATGGCCGCCTGCATGTTTGCGCCCGTTCGGGCGGCCCTGGCCGGGGATCTTCTGCTGGTGCCAATGGACCGGGGTCAGGCGAACCATTGCCGGGCGTATGGGATCGTATGGCAGGCCCTCGATCGGAAAGCCCCGGATGTCTTCTGGGCGATCAATTATCGGGGCGGCAGCTTCGTCCTGCCGGATGATCCTGCCATCCGCAGCCAGGCCGGCGCCGCCGGCGTGACGTTCGAGCCGCTGCCGCGAAAGGCATTTGACGAGCTGCTGGTCACGGTCCAGAGCGAGAACATGGATGTCGTGCCTCTCGAGACGGCGCCGCGCATCGGCATCTACCTCGCATCGCCGGGAGAAGGGGGCAGCGACGTCGTTGCGCGGCTCCTGACCTGGATCGGCATTCCCTACAAGCCGGTCTACGACGGGGAAATCCTCGACGGCGGGCTGAAGGAGATCGACTGGCTGCACATCCACCACAAGGATTTCACCGGTCAGGCCCACAAACGCGGTCACGACGGCGGTGACAGCGGGCTGGCGGCTTCCCGCGGCTTCGGGAAACGCTGGCAGATGAAACAGGCGGTCGCCACCCGCATCCGCGACTTCGTGAACGACGGCGGCTTCCTGTTTGCCATGTGCTCGGCCGCCGAAACCCTGGATATCGCGCTTGCCGCCGACGGCAACGACATCGTGGCCGACCGGTTCGACGGGGATCCGACCGTGTCCGATCCGAACGGCTGTCTGAACTTCGCGCGCAGTCTCGCGTTCGGCGGCTTCACCGTGCTGCCCGACTCGACGTTCGCCTACTCGGATATCGATGTTCCCGAGGCGGGCGAGGGAACCCTGTTCACCCTGTTCGAGTTCTCGGCGCAGGTCGATGCGATCCCCTGTCTGCTGAACCAGAACCACGAAACCGAGATTCCGGGCTTCGCGGGCGAGACCACCTCGTTCCGCAAGTCCCTCGTGAAGAAGGACGTGACGATCCTGGCCGAGAACAACGACGGCGTCTCGGTGCGCTACCTCATGGGCACCCTCGGCAAAGGCATCTTCAGCTACTACGGCGGCCACACCCCGGACGGTGGCGACGCGGATTACCGTGGAGCCGCGGCCGGCTACCGGCTCATCCTGAACAATGTGCTGTTCCCCTCGGCAAAGGTGCGCCGCCGGAAAACCTGACCACCGGTTCCCGCGCCGGCGTTGCCGAACCGCCTTCCCGCCGTGTATCCTGTGACGTCAGAAAACGATACGCTCTGGAGGTCGAGAAACGATGACGGGAAGCGGACAGATGGCGGTGATCATTGGGAACGGCGTGGCCGGTGCGGCCGCGGCGGTGGCGTTGCGCGATTCCGGGTATACAGGGAAGATCCTTGCCGTCACGGCCGAGCCCTGGCCGGTGTATTTCCGGACGAGACTCCCAGAGCTGATTTCCGGTGGCGTCACGATCGAGAGGATCGTCATGACGCCGGTCGAGAAGTTTGCCGAAAAAGGGATCGAGCTGAGGCTCGGCACACGGGTCGAGTCGGCGGATCCGAAGGCCCGCACGATCCGGCTTTCGGGCGGCGAGACGCTCGGCTGGGATCAACTGCTGCTCGCGACCGGCTGTGACGCTTTCATGCCGCCCATCGAGGGCCGGGAATGCTGCACGAACCTGTTCACGCTGCGGGATGCGGCGGATGCCCAGGCGATCCATGCGGCGGCCACCGGAAAGAAGCGTGCCGTCTGTATCGGCGGCGGCGTGCTCGGTCTCGAGGCCGCTTTCCATCTGACGAAGCTCGGCCTGGCCGTCGAACTGGTCGAGGTGGCGCCGCGCCTGATGCCGCGTCAGCTCGATGCGGCGGGTGCCGCGGTGCTCCAGAAGCTGCTCGAGCGCCAGGGCTTCCGGTTCCACCTCGGGGCGAAGGTCGGCTGCCTCGGAGAAGGCCATCTGAAGCTTCAGAACGGGGAGATTCTGGACGGGGACGTGCATCTCGTCTCGGCCGGCGTCGCCCCGCGCCTCGACCTGGCGAAGCAGCTCGGCGTCCCCTGCGGCCGGGGTGTCCAGGTCGACGCGGCCTGTAGCACCGGGGTCGAAGGGGTGTTTGCCGCCGGCGATGGCATCGAGTATCAGGGGCGCACCTGGGGAACCTGGCTGGCTGCCCGTCACTGGGGCAACCGGGCCGGTCAGAGCATGGCGGGAAAGGCTTCCCCGCTCACGATGCCGCCCGAGAGTTTCCGGCTCAAGCTGACCGGGGTGGACCTGCTGAGCGTCGGCGAGATGGATCTCGAGGGCGCCCTCGCGGCCAGAGGCGAGGCCGTCGCCCACGTGATCGCCTCGAAGATCGACGAGGGGATCTACCACAAGGTGGTCGAGCGGGACGGCGTCGTCGTGGGGGCGATCCTGCTCGGGGCCTGTACGGCCGGCCGGGCGATCGAGAAGGCTGTCGCCGAGGTCCGCTCCTGGAAGGAGCTTGCGACCGAAATCGGCGTGGCCTGCTGAACCACCTTCACGGTTCCGCGATTCCTGCCGATAGGGAAACCGCCGGAGCAGACAAGGAGGTGGTTGCGCATGAGAGTGCTGGCTACCATCCTGGTTCTCGTGACCAGTGTCATCGGATTCATCTTCAGTTATCAAATGGCCTATCGCAATGTCGTTCGACTCATGAACGCGCCCGTCAGTCAGTCCCAGACGACCATGGAAGCAGCGAAATAACACGCCCCGGCACCAGTGCGGCGGCGGTTTCCCAGACGGGAGGCCGCCGCCGCCGCATTTGGGGTGCATCCGGAGGATGCTTGACGGGGAGGGGAGGGGTTGCTATAATCGCCCCGCTTCTCTAACCACATTTTTGGAGGCTCACCGTGAGCGAACGGTTCTTTTTCACATCCGAATCCGTCACCGAAGGACATCCCGACAAGGTTGCCGATCAGATTTCCGACGCCGTCCTCGATGCGATCCTGGCTCAGGATCCCCGCGGCCGCGTCGCCTGCGAAACCGCTGTCACCACCGGCCTCGCCGTCGTCATGGGCGAGATCACGACCAAATGCTACGTCGACGTCCAGTCGGTCGTCCGCAAGACGATCTGCGACATCGGCTACACCAACTCCGACTGGGGCATCGACGGCAAGAGCTGCGGCGTGATGGTCGCGCTCGACGAGCAGTCGCCCGACATCGCCCAGGGCGTCAACAAGGCCTCGGACGGCACCGACAAGGACGCCGACCTGAACATCGGCGCCGGTGACCAGGGCATGATGGTCGGCTTCGCGGTCAAAGAAACCCCCGAGCTGATGCCCGCCCCCCTGTATTATGCCCACCTGATCTGCCGCCGCACCGCCGAGATGCGCAAGAACGGCAAACTGCCGTATCTGCGCCCGGACGGCAAGGGCCAGGTCACCGTCGAATACGTCGACGGCAAGCCCGCCCGCGTCGATGCGGTCGTGCTCTCGGCCCAGCACAACCCCGACGTCAGCCATGCCCAGCTCACCGAGGATCTGGTCACCCAGGTCATCAAGCCGGTGTTCCCGGCCGAGCTGCTCGACAAGAACACCAAGTATTTCGTCAATCCGACCGGCCGGTTCGTGGTCGGCGGACCTCATGGCGACTCCGGCCTCACCGGCCGCAAGATCATCGTCGACACCTACGGCGGCATGGCTGCCCACGGCGGCGGCGCCTTCTCGGGCAAGGATCCGACCAAGGTCGACCGGTCCGGCGCCTATATGGGTCGCTATATTGCCAAAAACCTCGTCGCCGCCGGCGTTGCCGACAGCATCGAGATCCAGATCGCCTACGCCATCGGCGTCGCGAAGCCCCTCTCGGTCCACGTCCAGACGAACGGCACCGAGAAGATGGATCCGCGCAAGATCGAGAAGCTGATCTGGGACATCTTCGATCTCCGGCCGGGCGCCATCATCAAGAACCTCGACCTGCGCCGCCCGATCTTCAAGCAGACGGCCGCCTACGGCCACTTCGGCCGCTCCGACCTGAACCTGCCTTGGGAGAAACTCGACAAGGTCGAGGCGATCCGCAAGGCCGCCGGGCTCTGAACCACGCTATGACCGAGACGGGCGCTCCTCCCAAAGGGGCGCCCGTTTTGGCTTTTTTTGCCGTTCTCGTCGCTGCGGGGCTGATCGCCGTGTTCGGCGTCGCCCTCGCCCGGCCCGACGAACATCTCGCGGTGCTCGTCTACCACCACATCGAGGAGCCGGCCCGCTCGGATGTCTCATGTACTCCCGCCCAGTTCGCGGACCAGATGGCGACGCTGCTGGCCGAGGGGTTCACCCCCCTGCGTCTCGACGAGGTCGACCGCTACCTCGCCGGACGGCTGCCCGACGTGAAGCGGCCCGTGCTGATCACGTTCGATGACGGGTACGAGAGTCTGCATGCCCATGCGCTGCCCGTCGCGAAACGCCTCCGGATCCCGATGACGGTGTTCGTCGTGACCTCGCGCATCGGCCGCCGCCCCCAGTTCGCCGCCTATCTTTCCGAGGGGCAGATCCGGGAAATGGCCGGCTCGGGGTTTTTCGAGTTCGGCTCCCACACCGACGATCTGCATACCGACCTGATGCGCATCTGGAACGCGTTCGACCCGGCTTCCCCGCCGCCTCTCGCCTCGGCCGTGGCCGCGGACCTCGCCCGTTCGCGGGATCGTCTCGCGCCGCTGATCGGCACGGATCCCGTCGCCATCGCCTGGCCCTACGGGAAGTTCAACGCGGAAACGCGCGACATTGCGGCGGCGACCGGCTTCGATCTGCATTTCACCAGCCGCTCGGGATACAATCAGCCCGGGGACGACCGGTTCTGCCTCCGGCGGGTCCCCGTCACCTGCCGCGACACCCCGCAAAGCGTCATCCACAAGGCCGTCGGGGGCTGGTTGTGAACGAGAGGACGAGCCGGCCGGAGGGCATGGAAAATATATCTTGTGATATTGCTATCATCGGTTCGGGCCTTGCCGGGCTGTTCGCGGCTCTGACCGCCGCCGAAACCGCCTCGGTGCTGGTGCTGACGCGGCAGGATATCAAGGCCTCCAACTCCTGGTTCGCCCAGGGCGGCATCGCCGCCGTCTGGGACCACGCCGACTCGGCCGCCGAACACGCTGCCGATACGCTCGGTGCCGGTGCCGGGCTGTGCGATCCCGAGGCCGTGCGCGTGCTGGTCACCGAAGGTCCGGACCGGGTTCGCGACCTGATCGGCTTCGGCGCCCGATTCGATGCCTCGGCGGGGGGCGATCTGCTGCTGACCCGCGAGGGCGCGCACGGCCGGCGCCGCATCCTGCATGCCCACGGGGATGCGACGGGCCGCGAACTGGAGAGCACCCTCATCGACCGCGTCCGGAGCCATCCGCGCATCCGGTGTCGCGAGAACTTCCAGGCCGCCGATCTGCTCAAACGCCGTTCCGATGGGCGCGTCATCGGCGTGCGCGGCTTCGACGGCCCCGACCGCCGACCCGTCGAGATCCGCGCGGGGGGGGTGATCCTCGCCTGCGGCGGACTGGGGCGGCTGTTTCCCGAAACCACGAATGCCGAACAGGCGACGGGGGACGGGGTCGCGATCGCGTGGGCGGCCGGCGCGCGCCTGGCCGATCTCGAGTTCGTCCAGTTCCATCCGACCGTGTTCGTCGCCCCGGGCCGGCCCCGGTTCCTCGTCTCGGAAGCCGTCCGGGGGGAAGGGGCGTATCTGCGAAACGCGGCCGGCGAACGGTTCATGCCCCGCCACCACCCGATGGCCGAGCTGGCGCCCCGGGATATCGTTGCCCGTGCCGTTCTGGATGAAATGAGCCTTGCGGGAACCGATCACGTGCTGCTCGATGCCCGGCATCTCGGTGCCGAGCTGCTGACGGTGCGGTTCCCCGGTATCGAGGCGGAGCTGAACAAAGCGGGCCTTTCCCTCGTGCGAGATTTGATTCCGATCGCCCCGGCGGCGCATTACACCATGGGCGGCGTCTGGACCGGCCACGACGGCCGGACCAGCCTGGCCGGCCTGTATGCCGCCGGCGAGGTGGCCTCGACCGGTGTCCACGGGGCCAACCGGCTTGCCTCGAACAGCCTGCTCGAGTGTCTCGTGTTCGGAAAACGCGCCGGTGAAGCCTGCCTGGCGGATATTGCCGGGGTGCCCTCCGCCGACGAAGCAGGGGAGGAGGGGGTGGACCCCGGCTGGGATCTCGAGGGCGCACCCGGCTTCGGGGAGGTCCAGGCCTGCCTCGGCCGGCATCTCGGCGTCCGTCGAAGCCGGGAGGGGCTCGATGCGGCCGTCGGCTTCCTGAGCGGCTGTCTCGGCCGGCGCATCGCTCCCGACTGGCATCGGATTTCCCCCGACCGCCTTGCCGCCAGGAACGCGACGGCCGTCGGCGGGGTGATGGCCCTGATGGCAGCATCCCGCCTGGAGAGCCGGGGGGCGCACTTCCGCACCGATCTGCCCCGGCCTGACCCTGCCTGGTGCTTCCGACAGTATCTCACGGGCCTCACTCCCGGGCGATCGGAAATATATTTGCAAAAATAATACCGGCGGTCGTGCGACCGCCGGTGTCATTCATGGGAATGGTCTGTGGATCAGACTTTGGCTTCCTTTTCCGTCTCTTCGGCCGCCGTCGGGGCAGCCACCATCTCGCGTTCGAGGATGAAGCCCTTGCAGGTCGTCTCGATCAACGCGGCCGCTTCCAGAACCTCAGCATCGATCTTGCCGCCAGATTTCATGCGGTTCAGGCCGGTCTGCAGCTTCTGGACGGCGTCGCGGATGCTCGTGACGCGGGTGCGAAGCCCCATCGTCATCTCGTTCATCGCATCGGCCAGATCCTTCAGCTCGTCTTTCGGCCGGAGCTTGATGAAATTGGTCAGATCACCTTCGCCGATGCTGTGGGAAACCCGTTCCATACGGTAGACGGGCCCGGCGATCGTGTGTGTGACGAAAATACAGATGAATGCCGTGACGAGAATGCTCACCAGTTCCGCGATGACGACCCCAGGAAGCAGGGCCTGGCCGAGCTGGGACGTATCGATGGGCAGCTTCGACTCGACGACGAGTTTGTTCTCGAGTTTCTCGATCGAGAAGCCATATACCAGCGCTCCGACGATGTTCGCGACGATGATGACGATCAGGATGAAGATCGCCGTCAACCGGCTCTGGAATCCTGGCTTGATGAAATACCGCTTGCGGCGGCGGATCTGGTTCATGTCAGGCACACCCTCCCCTTCGATTTTCTGCATCACGGCCGCGGACGGCCGATGGTCTACTCACTTGCCCCACCCGGATTCTGCCGGGCCGCGGGATCATCCACCAGGTCGAGGTAATCCGCGTCGGGGACGCCGGAATCCTGGTCCGGGGCCGCTTCGTCGGGATCACTCCAGCTCAGCGGCTCTTCCGCCGCCGGGGTGTCCCACTCTTCGAGCATCCGGTTGAACGGCTCGGTTCCGGTGGCCACGGGGGAACCCCGCGACCCGTCGACCGATTCCGCCGCCGGAGTCTTGGCTCCGCCCACCAGCATCTCGATCGCGCTCCCGTCCAGAAACTCACCCGAGCCCTGAGCGGCAGCCCCGTCGACACGGTAATCACTGGTCGGTACCCCGAGGGCGGGTGTGTGATTCCCGCTCCAGGCCAGCCACATGCCGGTTGCGACGGCAAGGAACCGCCCGTATCGACCGAAGTCCATTCTAATGGAACGCCAGAGGGGTGTCAAGAATGTTAGGCCCATGGCCGGCTCTCCTGTTGCGCCCGTCGGGGGGGATGACATATACTTCACCATCGGCCTGTTCACGCGTTTCATGAAGAAATTCCGCCTCGGCCGAACGAAAGAATCGAACCCATGAACCGACGTTTCCCCCGCACCGCTCACGAAGCCGGACGAGCGCCCCTCGGCCGGATCGTGGTTTCCCTCTTCGCCCTGCTGGTTTTCTGCTGCATTGGAGGTCCCGCCATGTCCCAGGATGACACCACCCGGACGTTCCGTTACGACTGGACGAAAGGCCAGAAGCTGTTCTACCTCGTCACCGTGCGCGGTGGCGTCGAGGTCGAGACCCCGATGGGGGTTCAGAGCAACCCGGTGCATATCGAGATGCAGATCCGGCAGAGCGTCGAGGAGGCGAGCAAGGACCTGGCGACGATGTCAATGCTGATCCTGGTGGCCCGTATGATCCAGGACGGCGACTCCGCGCCGCTTCCCGAGGAGGGCCAGACCAGCGTGCTGTGGCTCGACCGGCGCGGCAAGGTCGAGATCGTCTCGGGCACCGGGGCCTGGCAGGGCTCGGAAGTCGCGCAGATGCACTTCCCGGAGCAGCCCCTGAAGCCGGGCGACTCGTGGGTCCAGAAAAACCGCACCCAGGGCCAGGTCGTCACCGAGACCGCGACGCGCTACACCTACACCGGCATGACCGCACGCGACGGGAAGCGACTCGCCGAGTTCGAGTCGGAGATGCTGCTCGAGCCCGGCCAGAAGCAGGTGGGCGACCCCAGCGCCATCAGCCGGGGCCGAACCTGGTTCGATCCCGAGCTGGGCCAGGTCGTCGAGACGATCGCCGATTCCCGATTTACCTTTTTCGTGCCCGTGCCCGACCAGCCCAACATGCTGGCCCGCTCCTCGACGACGCTTCACACCGAGATGAAGCTGACGAAACGGGAGCCGTGAAGCCGATGAAACGCACCCGACACGCCTCTCCGGCGCCGCAGGATGTGGCGGCCGCGCTCCTGGTCCTTTTCCTTCTGGCAGGCTTCGTTCCTGTTTCTGCCCTGGAACGCGTCTCGGCGCGGCTGGCAGCCTCCTACCCGCACTGGGGGAGCGGCCGGATCGCCGAACTGGTGCTCATCGACCGGTTCATCGAGCGTCATGCGGGGCGGGGGGCGGTGGCCGTGTTCGATTTCGACGGCACGATCATCAGCGAAGAATGGCCCGAAGCCGGCGGAACGCGCCGGAGCGGCCAGTCGGCCTGGCGGATCTGGTGCGCCCGGCACCTGAACGAGGTGCCGTTCGTGTTCCCCCGGCTCGATCTGGGCTTCGGGAGCGAGAACCATCGCGACACCATCCTGCGGCTCGACGCCATTCTCGAGGGACAGACGCGGGTCGAGGCGGCGGGCTGGCTCAAGTTCACCGGCCTGACCTCGTTCGAGGCCGGAATGACGCCGGATGACGTCCGCCGCGCCGTGGAGGCCTTCCTCTCGGAGCAGCCGCCTGCCGGCAAGGTGTTTTTCCCGATGCTCGACATCATGCAGCGCATGATCGACCGCGGCTGGCATGTCTGGATCGTCTCGGGCAGCAGCCCGCACTTCATCACGGCCGTGCTGGAGCATGTCGCGCGGACCTGCGAATACACGCCCGGCCGCCGGTACGATTTCCGGGGGATCCTGGCCGGAGCGTGGAACCCGTGCACGGCCGGTACCCCCGCAGGCGCCCGTCTCCTGGGCAACACCTCGAAGCTCGATGCGACGGGGCGGTTCTCCCTGGTTTACGACGATGCCTTCACCCAAAACCCCGCCAACGAGCCTTTCGTTCTCGAAAAAGAAGGGAAGCGCATCGCCCTCGAGTCCTGGATCGAGCCCGCCGAGCGGAAGCGCGCCATGTTCTGTGCCGGAAACAGCGATGGGGACGCCGTTCTCATGGAATTCATCACCGGCCGGGCGTCGGACACCCTCGGCCTGTTCGTCAATCCGCGCGGGAAGGCGTTCCAGGCTCTTCTGGGAAAACGGCAGTCCGTCCAGCTCGAGATGCACCCTGCCGTCGACCGGTGATCCGCAGGGGCTAGCGCAGCAGGCCTTTCGCCACCATCCGCTCCGGGTTCTGGAACCGGCCCATCGCCGTCGGCATCGGCTGGAATCCGAGACCGGCATAGAACCCTTCCTTGCCGGGATTCGCGTAGAGAATGACGTTGCAGCCGGCCAGCCGGTCGAGCAGGCGCGTCATCAGCAGCTTTCCGAGGCCTTTTCCCTGATACGCGGGCAGCACCACGATGTCATAGATCGCCGCCTGCGTGGTGCCGTCCGAGATCGCGCGGCCGAAGCCGGCCAGACGGGCCTCGTCGAACAGGAAGACGCGGCAGAAGCTTCCCTCGAATGCCCGACGGTGTTCCTCCGGCTCCCGGAAGGCCATCCCGACGAGGCGCAGCGAGTTGCGGACCTCTTCCCAGTCGATGTTTTCACAGGTTTCCCGGATCGTGATCGGCATGAATTTCATCCCTTCATGAGGTGTTGCAATTTTTGGTAAGGTGTGGTATCGTAATCAACAAGCAACCGGTTCGCAAGGCCGGTCACCCGCCCGGGTGGTGAAATTGGCAAACACGTAAGATTCAGGATCTTATGCCTATTACTGGCTTGCGGGTTCAAGTCCCGCCCTGGGCACCGTTGGACAATATGATATTGTCCGAATTCATCCGAGAACCCGCCTAAACAGCGGGTTTTTTTGTTCTCATCACCCTATATCGTCCGGTTTCGTCCTTTGAAATATGGGGGTAAGTGGGGGTAACTTTGGGGGTAGCTGACCAACGAGCGAGAGGAGTTACCCCCAGATGGCGCTAAGTGATGTCCTGATCCGCACGGCGAAGGCGACCGACAAGGTTTTGAAATTGTTCGACGGCGGCGGGCTGTTCCTTCAAGTTACCCCCGCCGGCGGAAAATGGTGGCGACTGAAATACCGTTTCGCCGGCAAGGAAAAGCTTCTCGCGATCGGGACTTACCCCGACATCAGCCTGAAGGAAGCACGGCACCGCCAAGGCAAGGCAAAGGAACTTCTTGACGCCGGCATTGATCCGAGCGACGAGCGGAAGGCAGTCAAAGCATCGGCGGCGGAGCGGGCGGCGAACAGTTTCGAGGTGATCGCCCGCGAGTGGTTCGCAAAATACGGGGCGGAGTTCTCCCCGGGCCACGCCGAACGGGTAGAGGTCCAGTTGACGAAGGATGTATACCCTTGGCTGGGTGGCCGGCCGGTGTCCGAGATCTCACCGCCGGAGCTGCTGCGGGTGGCGCGTCGGGTTGAAGACCGTGGCGCGATCGAGACGGCACACAGAATACTCGGGATCTGCGGCCGGATATTCCGCTATGCCGTGGGATCGGGCCGGGCCGATCGTGACCCAACGGCCGACTTGCGCGGCATTCTGAAGCCGAAGCCGAAGGCGCAGCACCGTGCCGCCGTCACGGAACCCGATCGGGTGGGGGATCTCTTGCGGGCCATCGAGGGATACCACGGCAACATCACCGTGAAAATGGCGCTCGTGCTTGCGCCTCTCGTCTTCGTCCGTCCTGGGGAACTGCGAAAGGCGGAATGGAAGGATATCGATCTCAACGCGGCGGAATGGAAATTCATCGTCACGAAGACGAAAACACAGCTCGTCGTGCCGCTGTCACGTCAGGCCGTGGCGATCCTCGAGGAACTTCATCCCCTGACCGGCGGCGGGCGGTATGTCTTCCCGAGTGCTCGAACGACGGAACGGCCGATGAGCGACAACGCCATTCTTTCGGCGATGCGCAGGATGGGCATACCGAAAGATGAAATGTGTGGTCACGGCTTTCGTGCCATGGCTCGAACGCTGCTTGACGAGGTTCTACACTTCCCCGCCGATATCATCGAGCATCAGCTTGCCCACGCCGTTCGTGATCCGCTGGGCCGGGCGTATAACAGAACCACCAAGATCGACGAGCGCAGGAAGATGATGCAGGAATGGGCGGACTACCTGGACGGCCTGAAAAACCAGAACATCCGACCGGGCCGGGTGGCGTGACCTGTAAGGTGCTCAAGGTGCTCAAGATGCTCACGTTTTTGGTGTGAGCAAGTTACCCCCGTCGGTGATGAGCAAGTTACCCCCAAAATTCAACCGGGAGGAAAACCATGGAACATCAATACCCTGTCCTTCTTCATCCTGCCGAACGCGCGGCCGGCTGGTTCGCGATACAGGCACCGGATAACACCCTGGAACCGGCGATAAAGGCCGGGGATATCTGCTACTTCGATCCGACAGCCGCACCGGAAGCGGGTGATATTGTCGCCATAGGTGACGCGGCCGGCGGCGTGTCGATCCGCCACGCGGTCAACCAGGGCGGGCCGGTGCTGGGTGTTCTGGACCGACGGGTAAGATACCACAAGCGGGGCGATGTAACCCGAACGACCGAGGCGAAGGAAACGCCGTGATCAGGGGGCGGCCACGAAAAGAGCCACCGCCGGCGGCATGGTTCGACTTGAAAAAGTATGCCGGGGCTGGGGATCTCAGTATCGAGGAGTGGCGCATTCAGTTTTGCGCGCGGGCGCTCATCGGCAGCGTCCAGGCCGGCGACTCTTCCGCCGTTGACGAGCTTCGCGAGCGAGTTCGGGAGCGGGGCATCCTTGGCGCCTCGGACATTCCGAAAGGCTACTTCAATTCTCCGGCGCCCTGCGGCATCGAGGAACTGACCTTCGAAGAGATGAGGGAACGATCAGGGAACAAAGCATTCGAGCGCGAACGGGCGGCCATCGGGGACGGCTATATCGTGGTGAACTTGCGTCTGCCGCTGCGAGAACTCCAAAAGCAGTTCGGCGCCACGGTGAAGCGCATGCAGCGCTCATACACTGCTGATCTGAAAAAGCAGATAACGCCCGAAGAATGGGCCGGGTTGAAGGTCTTGCCGTATATCGACCTGCAACAATGGGCGATGGAGGCGCACGGGAAGCGGCTACCGCCTTCGGTAATGACCAGACTGCTGTTCCCGTATAAAGGCGATCGGGCAGGCGGAGAGAACGAAGACGCCGTGCGCCACCTTGCGGAGTTGACGCCGAAGCTGCTGGACAGCCGTTTCCTTTTGTCGATGCGGGTTATAAAACCGGACGAAAAATAAATATTTTCGTTCCGGGTAATTCGATGCCTCGGTGAATACCTTCGTGTGTAGTCCAATATAAAACACGGAGGTATTTTTATGTCTGATCTTCCCACGACCGGCTTCCTGCGACTTCCGCAAGTTCTTCAATTCATCCCGGTATCGCGGTCCACGTGGTGGGCGGGGTGCGCGTCGGGCCGTTATCCGAAGCCCTGCAAGCTGGGACCGCGCACGACCGCATGGAGGGCCGAAGACATTCGCGCACTGATCGAGACGGCGGGGGCGGCAAAATGAGCAAAAAAAGAAGCCGCACGCCGAAGCGCACGACTCATCATATCAAGAGATATCGTATCAGGTTTCAGCCCATGTTTCAACCCTGGTTTCAAGAGTTCACGCGCGGGCTGGGGGTGGGGCGATGAACGTTGCCGAACGGCAGGTATCTTGCTTCCAGAACTCGTTCAATGACATACCCATCAAAACGTAAGCGGATAATAAACACCACCTTTTCAGGTGATGTTCAGGCGGGAACGATCGAGATACTGCGGAAGCAGGGCTCGTCGCTCGGTATCTGATGTTGCCTTCGGAACCTCTGTGAATAGAAGCCGTAGATAGGTATATGG
>JAKQOH010000068.1 GCA_029565415.1 Candidatus Rifleibacteriota bacterium
GACAAAACCGTCAACCTGCGCATCGATGACGCCGGGGTCTTCCTCGCGAATACCCCCCTATCGTATGTCGCCGCGACGAATGTGAACGCGCCTATCGACATCACGGGCACCAAAGTGGCTGGTTACGAGCTTGGACAGCTCGAAGCAACACCCAAGATGAGCAATCTCGGCTCGCTTTTCGGCAGAGTCACCCGAACCGACGGCACCCCGTATGCGAACTTCAGCTTCCAGCTGATGTATGCGGTTTCCGGTGATCCCGGAGCCAAAATCGAAAAGAAGGACATCATCACCACCGATGGCCAGGGATATTTTCCGCAACTCGATCTCGAACCGGGGAAATACTATGCGACGGAAGTCAGTGCGTATCCCGAAGCTCGCACCATCGGCAACTCTCTTGTGTACGTCATCGTAGGAAAAACGTTTTCAACGGCAATGGTCACTGTCGGCGAAACGTCCCCGATGGATTTCACCGTCTCGGACACCCTTACGACGCTTCTGGCCCCCGTGCTGAAATCTCCGGCCAACCTCGCCTCCTATTCCATGTATGACACGGTCGGCTTCACTTGGGCCGGCGTCGACAAAGCCACCAGTTACATTCTTCAGGTCAAAACCGCACCCACGACGATCCGAGCGGGCGGCATCGATCCCTATCAGCTCACGAAATCCATTGCAGCACCCATGCCCGGTCAGGATATCACTGCAACAGCAAACTTCAACAGCGTTCCTCTAGGTATCGGGTATTACATCTGGCAGGTGGGCGCCGTCGACAGCACGACGGGGAATCCGGTGTGGTCTCCCGGACAAACATTCACCATCCGGCCCCTTGTGCAAGACCTTTCACCGAATGGGAAGCTCGCTCCCCTCGGGGCATCGCCCACCGTCTTCCTCACGTGGCCGAAAGACCCGAACTGTTCTCACGTCGTCATCGAAGTCTTCGATGAAGCCACCGGCGCCCTGCTTGCATTCGACAAAGCAGGCCCAACCGCTGTCGCGAACAACACGGATCATTACGACATTATCTACGACGGGTGGGTCGGCAATGACCTTCGCTGGCCGACCGGGAAGAAGTGGCGCTGGCATGTGAAGTATTACTATAGCGGCTCAAATATTGTCATCACCAGTGAAGATGCTCATATCGAATTCGTCGCGAATTGATTCATAGACCGATAAGAAAAACGCCCGGCTTCGGCCGGGCGTTTTTCTTTCTCGCTTTAGCTGAAAGCGACCATTTCGATTTCGACGAGGGAGTCTTTGGGGAGTTTCGAGACCTGGATGCAGGAGCGGGCGGGGGGCTCTTTCGCGAAACGCTTTGCGTAGATCTCGTTGACGGTGGCGAAGTGGGCGAGATCGACGAGGAAGATCGTGGTTTTGACGACCTTCGCGAAGCCGGTGCCGGCGGCAGTGAGGACGGCTTCGAGGTTCTTCATGACCTGTTCGGTCTGGCCCGCGATCTCCGTCGCTTCGATCTTTCCGGAAGCCGGGACGATCGGGATCTGGCCCGAAGTGAACACGAACCCGCCGGCCTTGATGGCCTGGGAATACGGCCCGATCGCGGCTGGGGCCTTCTCCGTGGAAACAACCTGTCGTGACATGAGTGAAGATCTCCTTTTCAACGAATGGTAACGATGACAACGGACCACAGAGACACGGAGACACCGAGAAGGTCTTTTAACACTCATAGCTCCCGTAATTCTCTGTGCCTCCGTGGTTCAATCTCCCAGGGCGAATGATGGCACTTGTAAAACGAAGCGTCAAGAGACGGGCGATTTGTTCCGATAGGGGCGATAACCCGTTTCCGTACCGGAAACCGGCGGCGCGGTTTGCCCTGCGAGCCGCGTCGGATGTAGAATGTCATGAATGGAGGGCCACCGACCCATGATCCTCAACCGTCGCTGGGTGAAACTGCTATCCCTGGCCGCGCTCCTGTTCCAGGCCGATCCCGCGCCCGCGATCCAGGAAATCAAGGAGACGATGATCGTCACGAAGACGATGCACGAGTCTCTCGAGATGTGCAAGACGCTCCTCAAGACCGCGCATTTCATGGCCGAAGAGGCCCATCCCTTCACGCATCCCCGGCACCAGGCCCGGTACCGGTTCGCGCCCTCCGACAAGAAGGCGCGCGCGGTGCTCAACTCGTCCCGGGGCCTCGCCTCGCGGTTCCATCTGCTGATGGGCGTCCTGTGCCAGATTCCGATGCCCACCCGCGACACCATCATGAAAGCCGGCCTCACCTCGGCCGACAACCTCTCCTCCTACGCCAAACGCGCCCTGCGAGCCATCAAGGACGGGAATCACGCCCTGTATCTCGCATCGGCTCAGGGCATCGAAAAGGAAGCCTTCGCCGTCGAACAGATCCTCAAGGATCTCGAAGACGCCGTCAATGAATCCATCAGGGAAAGCGACGCACGCAAAGAAGATCTGTGAGCGTCCGAGGAGGTCGCATGGTTCCCTTCCGCCCCGCCGCCCATCGTTTCGCGGCTCTGCTACTCACGCTGCTTCCCGCGGCCGGGCCGGCCATCGCGGCTCCCGAGACCGCTTCCCCCCCTGCCGTCGTGCAGTCTTCCGGGGTGACGACCTCGAAGCAGCTCGCCCGTGAGCTGATCCGCGACGGGTTGAACAGCCTGCTGCTCGAACAGAACCAGAAGGCCGAAGAGGCCTTCCTGAAAGCGAAGACGCTGGATCCCTACTCGGAGGAGGCGTACAACTTCCTCGGTCTTCTGTATCTGCAGCAGAACCTCCCCCAGAAAGCCGAGGACATGCTGCGGCGCGCGATCGCGATCGAGCCGATGTATGCCGAGGCCCTGCGCAACCTGGGCAAGCTGTATCTGCAGCAGGAGCGGTATGGGGAAGCGGCGACCTACCTGCACCGGACGCTCGCGGTCGACAAGAACCAGCCCTACACCTCGTATCTGCTCGGGATGGCCCTGTATTTCGACGGGAAGCCGGAGCAGGCCGTCAAGGCTTACGAGGATGCGTTCGAGCTCGACGCGAATCTGCCCCCCGAGGCTCATTACAACCTCGGCGTGGCCTACCATGAGACCTCACGGTATCTCGACGCCGTGCGGGAGTATGAAGCCGTGCTGCGATCGGATCCCGAGCACGTGAACGCCCTCAACAACCTGGGCCTCGTCTACTCGGTGATCGGGGAAAAGGACCGCGCGATCGAGCTGTTCAACCGGGTTCTCGCGATCGAGCCGTCGAACGCGAAGGCGCGGATCAATCTCGGCAACGTGTATCTCGGGACGAAGGATCTGGTCGAGGCGGAGAAGATCTACCGCAGCGCGATCGCGACGGACCAGGCGGACATCAGCCCCCAGTTGAATCTCGGGGTCGTCTACTTCGAGAAAGGGGATTTCGACCAGGCCCGGCGCGAGTGGGAAGCGCTGCTGGAGCGGGATCCGAACAACCTGCGGGTTCTGTCGGTGATGGGCTCGGCTTTTCTCGAGAAAAAGAAATACGACGATGCGATCCGGGTATTCGGGCGGATGGTCGAGCTGATGCCGGACAACGGCAGCCTGGCGAACACGCTCGGCTACCTGCTGGCGGACCAGAATCGTGAGCTGGAGCGGGCCGGCAAGCTCATCGACCGGGCGATCGAGCTCGACAAGCCGAACCGGGCGACGTATCTGGATTCGCTCGCCTGGGTGCGGTACCGGCAGGGGAAGCTCGAAGAGGCCCGCAATCTCCAGGAAAAGGCGCTCAGCATCTTCCGGATCTCGCACGAGCCCATCTCGAGCGAGGTGCATCTGCACATGGGCCGCATCTACGAGAAGCTGTCGAAGAAGGAGCTGGCGGCCGGAGCGTATGAGAATGCCGTGAAGAGCGGCACGGATCCCGAGATCGTCCGGCTCGCCTCGGAAAGCCTCGCCACCCTCGGCCAGAAGCCATGACCGGGGAGCCCTCGGGCACGGGCAGGCCGCTGGCTCTGGCGGTTTTCGCCTGGGCCGCCTGCTTTCTGGGGGCGTTGGCGGCAGGTCCCGCCCTGCCGGCCTGGTCGCGCACCACGGCGCTTTTTCTGTCGGCGGCGGCGCTCGTTGCCCTGTCGATCGGCATCGTGGCCGCCGGAACCCGGCTGCGGTGGCACCGAACGGCGTATCTTGCGGCGGGCGCGGTCGGCCTCGTGCTGGTCGTACTCCTGGCAAAGCCTCTCGTCGCGCGGGGCCGGGTGATCGATCGCGCATCCGCTGCGCCGGGAGCGGTTGCCCTGGCCTCGGTCGCCCACGCCGTGACGCCGGTCGCGCTGGGCAGCGACGGCATGGTCCAGTTTCGCAATGCCGTGTACGGCGCCATTTCGGACCATCTCGAGGCGGGCGCTCCCGAGCCGCCCGCCGGCATCCTGGCCCTTGCCCTCGCCCAGCTCCTGCTCGCGGCGGGAGTCGGGCTCTGGATCGGCACCGGCATCGACGAACCGGCGCATCTCATTCCGATCGCGCTGGTGGCCACGTTTGCCGACATCTGGAGCGTTTCGGCCGGCGCCACGGCGGTGATCATCCGGAGCGAGCAGATCCATTATTTTCTGCTCCGGTTCCCGCTGCTGGGAGGGCCTGAGCCGGCGATTCCCTTCCTCATCGGGTTGACGGATTTCCTGTTTTTTGGCATTTTCTACCAGGCAGCCCTCCGATTCGATCTCGGTGGCCGCCGGAATCTCGTCCTGCTTGCGGCGTCCTTCGTGATCGCCGTCTCGAGCGCTTTGCTGGCCGGAATCGGACTTCCCGTCCTCCCCTTCATGGGCCTGCTGTTCGTGGCCGGCAACTGGGGCCGCCTCCAGATGAAACGGGAGGATCTGAAGCAGACGGTGCTGTTTCTGGCAGGGATTCTTCTGGTCTTTCTCGCGGTCACCCATCTGCTTCCGCTCCTGCGCGGCCGACCCGGCTGACGCGCATCACCACCACTCTCGAGAGGAGTTTCCATGTACTCGTTTTACAAAATGCACGGTCTCGGCAATCACTTCGTGTTTTTCGATGAAATGGGTCAGGACTGTTCGAGGCTGAAAAAGCCCCGTATCATCCAGCTTCTCTGCGATCAGCGGCGCGGCATCGGCGCCGACGGGGTGATCTTCATCACCGACCCCCGCGATCCGAAGCACCACTGCCGGATGCAGATGTTCAACATCGACGGCACCGAGGCCGAGATGTGCGGAAACGCGATCCGCGGCGTCGCCCACCTGTTCCGGACCCACTGTCTCGGCATCGAGCCGGTTCTGATCGAAACCGGCGGCGGCCTGCGGGAAGTGCGGTCGGAAGGCGCAAAGGACGGCACGGCATACTACCGGGTCGAAATGGGGCCGGCGACGTTCGACCTCATCCCGACGGGCGAGCTGGTTCCGGAGAAGGCGCGCAAACCTCTCGACTGGGAGGGGGAGCGTCTCGATCCGATCTACGTCAACGTCGGCAATCCCCACGCGGTGCTGTTCGTCAGCAAGCCCTGGGGCGAGGACGAGATGGTGCGGGTCGGAGCTTGGCTCGAGACGCATGCGAACCATCCGCGCCGGATCAACGTCGAGTTCGTGGAGGTCCTCTCGCCGCATGAAGTGCGCGTGCACGTCTGGGAACGCGGCTGCGGCATGACGCAGGCCTGCGGAACGGGCGCCACGGCCGTCACGGCGGCCGGGATCAAGGCCGGCAAGCTCCAGTCGCCGGTGACGGTGCACATGCCGGGCGGGGATCTCTCGATCTCCCAGGAAAAAAACGGTACGTTATATATGGCCGGCCCCATCCAGGAAGTGGCGGCGGGACGCCTGAGCGGCGCGTTCCTGCACACGCTCCAGGCCCTGGGCTGAGAGGGATCGCCAGCGACGGGCTCCTGCTGAATGCAGGTGCGGAGCTGTCGTATCATCCGGGCCATCGGCGGATCGGTTTCCGATGTCCGGTGAGCCGGCGCGGTTCGTGATGTTCGGAAGAGGTGTGATATGAGAGGCCGGAACGGATTCGGCGGCGTGGTTGCGGCACTGGTCACCGCGTGGTTCCTGGCGGCGGGAACGATGCCGGCGCGGGCGATCGTACGCCAGACGGCGGTTGCGGACCAGTTCTATCCCGGCGATCCGGTCCGGCTCGAGCGCACGCTCGACGAGCTGTTTGCCGCTGCCGGGACGGTTCCCGCCGTCGCAACCTCATCGAAGCTGGTCGGTCTGATCGTTCCCCATGCGGGGTATCCGTATTCCGGGAAAACCGCCGCAAAAGCGTTCGGCACGATCGCCGGGCAGGTATTCGATAGGATATATATCATGGGCGTCGATCACCGGTCGGGCGCTCCGACGATCTCGGCCTGGCCGGACGGGGCCTATGACACGCCTCTCGGGCCGGTTCCCGTCGACGCCAGCGCGACGTTCGGGCTGCTGGAGGCGGGGATCTGCGTTCCCGATCCGGCCCAGCATGCCGAGGAGCACTCGATCGAGGTCGTGCTGCCGTTTTACATCAGGGCGGTCGGACTGCGGCCGGCCGTGTTCCTGAGCATCGGCGGCGGGCCTTCCAACGGGCGTCTGCTCGGCCGGGAGCTTCAGCGACAACTCACGGGATTCCCGGGAAGATCGCTTCTGATCGCTTCCTGCGACTGGTCGCATTACCATCCCGCCACGGCGGCGGCGGCGCTGGATGCACGGGGCCTCGAATCCGTGCGGGCGCTGGATCCCGACGGTCTTGTCGGGGCCTGCGAAACGGGCGCAACGGAGCTGTGCGGGCTGAGCGGGGTCACGGCCCTGCTCGAGGTGATGAAGGCGGCATCGGCGCGTGTGACGGTGCTCGAACGGACCGACTCGGGCGAAGCGACCGGGGACCGGGATCATGTGGTGGGATACGCCGCCGTCGTCTTCGAGGCGGCGGCAGGTCTGCCGGGAGAAAGGGCCGAGAGACGCCCTTCCCCGAAACCGGAACGAACGGAGGATCGGATGAACGCCTTTCACAAGGAAGCCCTCACGGCGGTGCGAACGACGCTCGAGGCGGTTCTGAACGGGAAGCCGAAGCCCGTCCTGGAGCTGAAGGATCCGCGTTTCGGCGAGAAATGCGGGGTGTTCGTGACGCTCAAGGTGGCGGGCGAACTGCGCGGCTGCATCGGTCTCATCGAGGGCCGGGAGGCTCTGGCGAGCGGCATCCAGGAGATGGCGATCGCCGCGGCGACGGAGGATCCCCGCTTCGAACCGGTCGAGGCGGCCGAGCTGTCGAAGATCGACATCGAGATCTCGGTTCTTTCCCCGATGATTCCGGTGACGAAGCTGGAGGAGATCGAGGTCGGCCGCGACGGGCTGCTGCTGCGGAAGTATCCGGGATCGGGACTGCTTCTGCCGCAGGTACCGACCGAGTACGGCTGGGATCGCGACACGTTCCTGAATCATCTGTGCCTCAAGGCGGGTCTGCCGCCCGGCAGCCATCTCGGGCCAGACGGGAAGAGCCTCGCACCGGATGCGAAATTGTGGCGGTTCACGGCCGAAGTGTTCGGGGAAAAGCCCGAGTAGTGGACGCTTTCCCTGTTGTCTGCTAGACTGGAGAGTACATGAGGCATCCGGCTGCCCGTAGCGAATGGCAGCGGAAAGGAGAGTGACCATGAATCGCCGGGGTTTTGCGTACATCCTCGCCGTCCTGATTCTCGGTCTTCTCGCGTTCATGGGGCTGTTTCTGAAGCAGACGACGAGCACCGAGTACACCCACGCGGCGTATTCGGTGTATGCGACGATGGCCCAGCAGCTTGCCGAAGCCGCCGCCGACGAGGCGTTCGTGCAGATCGGCAAGCTGTTCCGGGATGGATCCGCCGACGGGAAGAAAGGGCCGCTGCTGCGGCAGCTTTCGACGTCAGATTACCGCGAAAAGGGCGGCACGACGGGATTGAACCCGACGCTTCTGGATGTGCCTCCCTCGTTCAAGAACTACGTGAACCAGACGAACGCCCTGATCTCGTTGCACATGACCCGGGCCGGGTTCGAGATCGAAAATGTTCAGCCGCGCATCACGGACTGCCGGCCGATCGACCACCGGCCGCTGACGAAGGCGGAGTGCATGTTCATCCCGAAGGACCGGGCCGATCAGCCGTTCGACACGACGATGTCGCGTGATTTTTACCTGAGCATCGGGTTCGACGTGACGGTCGCCGTGACGAGCGGCCTGAAAAAGAGCCGGTTTTTCTTCCAGATCACCCGCGATATGAAAGTGATCAATGTCGGGCCGATCGGCCGCAACTACACGATGTTCAGCTGCCTCGGCGTCGATCCGCGTGACCCGAGCGAGGTCGCGAACGATCTGTCGCGGGGTGACGGCCGGCTGGTGCTGTGGAACCACCCGTACCAGTCGCGCGTCTACATCCACGGCCCCGCCGTGATCGGCCTCGAGAACCCGGACACGAACCCGGCCTCGGCCGACAAGGGCGAACAGTATGGCGCCTTCATGCAGACCAGCCCCGATGGCAAACCGGGCTTCAATCTGGCCTTCCAGTATTCTGATACATATAATGGACTATCTTATCTCCCCTTCCCTGCCCGCTCCCTCTGGGAAGGACGGGATTACAGTTACTGGAACAACCTGGACAACACGAAAAAAGACCTCGAAACGATGACCGAAAACGAAAAGAAGATGTTCGAGCACAACACCTACAAGAAAGGCTACCTCCCGCAGCGGGAGAAAACCTACTGGGCCGATCTGGGCAAGTTCCTCACGACGGGCATCAGCGAGCTGCAGAAAGAGTACGTGCGGGGAACGCGGAAGAAGCAGACGTTCTTCCCGGCCGGTCCGTTCTGCCGTTTCCCCTGGAAATACGTCCCCGCGCGCCGCAGAGCCGCCTATGCCCCGAACCAGGTGGAAGACACGTGGCCGAATCCCGACCCCGACCTGCGGATCGAGCACAGAAGTCTTCTCAACAGCACCGAGCTCGACGAGCAGACGAAGATCTACGGCGAAGTGCGCCACTTCATCATCCGCAATGCGGGCGGCATCCGCATTCTCGACACGACGAACAATTATCCCCGGCTCGAGATGCCGGAGTTCAGCCTCAACTACGGGAACTTCCGGGATGCCGAGGGCCTGTTCGACGCGATCTGGAGCGGGGTCAAAGATCTCGCGGTCGGCGCCTGGCGGAACATCTCGACCCCGGCGAAACTGCTGTGGCACGGCGGAAGCGCCCTGGTCGGCATCGTCATCAAGCCCCAGGATCCGAAGGCACCGGCGGCGATGAACGACACGGATCTGCGCAACTTCTACCCGACCAACTTCAAGTTTTTCTACAAGGCCGCGACGCACAAATGCAAGAATGTCGGCGAGATCCCGAAAGACAAGGACGGCATCTGGCTTCTCGAAGGTCTGTACTGGCTCGACACGTTCGAGACGACGGGCAATGTCGTCTACAAGGGAAAGGGCATGATCTTCGTCGGGGACAACTTCAAGCCGGCCGTGATCCGGGGCAACATCATCGCCTACCGGAATCCCGACGGCACCCGGAGCGACAGCCACCTGACGATCGCCTATCACCCCTTCAACAGCAACGGCACCCAGCCGGATCTCAACCAATGCCAGCTCGTCATCGAGGGCAAGGGCAAGCTGATCGAGGCCTCGATCTACTCGCTGGCCGGCCTGCGGACCACCGGGGGTTCGATGACCGAACAGGATTTCCGCGACTGCGGCATGGCCCCGGAGGACACGCCGGCGAAGTGGAACACCACGCTCAAACTGCCGACCCTTCGCGAAAAGGTCGTGGCCATCTACGGCAATTACGTGAACTTCTACATGAAGAAGGCCCGTATCGACGGGGATCTCTGGATATTCCACGATATAAACAATCCAATGTATTTCAAGCACGACACGAGCACCAACAACTGGATGATCAAGCAGACGTATGACGAGGCGGACGAGATCGCGGCGCACGCCGTGGTCATGAGCCCCCGCATCCAGCACATGCACTTCTCCGGAGCGGCCCAGTGACCCGACCCGACCCCACCCGTTTCCGCAGAGCCGGCGCGGCGTTTTCCACGCCGGAGCTGCTGATGACGATCCTGATCTTCTCGTTCGGCCTGCTGCCGCTGATCGTCCTGTTCCAGAGCAGCCACAAATCGACGGCCCAGGCGAAGAACCTGATGATCGCCCAGAGCCTCGGCCGCACCTTCATCGACGAGATCCGGAGTCTCGGCTTTGAGGGGGTCCGGCGCGAACTCGACGATCCGACGTTCGATCTCTTCCATGACTGGAAGCAGGTCCGGGGCAAGATGGTCGCGGGTGATGAGAATGCGATCGAGTGGCCGTCGTATTACGAGCGGTTCGAGACGAAGATCGAGGCAAGCCCCGATGACGAGTCGGATCCGACGAAATACCGCATCGAGATGGAAGTGCGCTGGCGCGAGCCCGACCGCACGTTCAGCCTCGGTTTCGGCACGGTGGTGGTGGATTATGCGACGAACTGAGCCGTCCCTGGTGCGCAACGGATTCACCCTCGTCGAGATGATGGTGACCGTCGTGATCATCACGTTTCTGATGGGGTATGCCTGGAAAATCTACTTCAGCGGCCGGGAAACGATGCGGTACAACGTTTCGATGAGCCAGATGCAGGCCGAGGCCCGGTGGTTCTTCGACCAGATCAGCCGGGATGTGGCCGCCTGTTACCGTTTCTACGCCGTCAATCCCGACGAAAAAAAGCTCGGCATGTATTGCTTTCAGTATACAAGAACCCCCCTCGACTACGTGTTCTACAGCGACAGCGCGGGGGGAGCGGCCATTCCCGTAGGCGATCAGCAGATCGACGTGCTGAAAGTCGAGTACACGTTCACGCCGGACGGCAAGGTGAAGCGCACCCAGACGCCCGGAAAGCTGAAGTTCCAGTCCGCCAATCCCACCTTCACCCAGGGGCCGGCCGCCCAATATACCGGCACCGAGAACGAGGCACGCGAAAAGGTCCTGCTCGAGAACATCGCCGACTTCGTGTACCGGCCCTACACGCAGGAGTTCAAGCCCAACCCCACGGCCGGCGAGAGCGCGGTGAAGGTGACGCCGGTCACCGGCACGAGCGCCTCTTCGACGGTGTTCATCGCCCTGCGCATCCACAGTAAGATCGACGAGAAGCATTCGGAACGGCGTGACGAGGAGCTGGATATCGTCGCCAAGCTGTACAGCCGGGTCAAACTGGCCGATGCGATGTATCCGGGCATCTTTTGCAGCACCGACGCGGACGGCAGGTTCTGAACCATGGAACCGAAACGCTGGCCTGTCATCATCATCACCATCGTGCTCCTTGGGCTGATCTACAACTTCCTCAGCACGATCTTCCGGTCGAACATCAAGCGGTTCTCGCACGACCGGATCTACGTCGACTACTCGACCTACAAGAAGTCCTCCCGGGGAAGCACCGAGCCGCAGTATCGTTCCTCCTCCGTCATCTCGCACCAGGTCTCGCTTGCCGACCGGTCGATCGATGTCGGGCGCGTCGAGGCGGCGATGGATGCCTTCTCCGCGAATCTCGCCCTGTCGCTCTCGAAGCAGGAGCTTCCCTCCGGCAACCAGCCTCTCCGGGATGCCGCCTACGAGGAAGCCAAGAAACTCGCCGCGATCGAGTATCCGGACATTGCGACGGCCAAGGCGCTGTATACCGCCGGCAAGTATGACCAGGCGCTTTCCAAATTCAACGAGATCCTCTCGGATCTCCCGGAAAAGGATCTCCAGCACCGCATGCAACTGTATGACTGCATGGCCGAGTGCTACTTCCGCCTCAAGAACCAGAGCGGCTATGTGCAGTACAAGGTCAAGTTCGTCCAGGCCCAGAAAGAGCTTCGGGACATGATCCGGCGGGTGTTCCCGAACTCGGCGCCTCCCGAAGCCCCGCTCTGGATCTCCTCGGAGGAAGCACTCACCCATCTTCTCCGCGTCAAGACGCTTGCGACGCAGCATCTGCAGGACGAGAACCGCGACATGCTGATCCGGCGCGCCGAATACGATCTCGATGTCGCCCGCCAGTTGAGCAGTTGACGGATCAGCTTTTCCCGAGCACTTCCCGCAGCCGGCTCAGCAGCGCATTGGGCGTGAACGGTTTCTGGATCACCTTGAGAGGCCCCTGGGCAATCCCCTCATGGCTCAGGATTTCGCTGGAGTAGCCCGACATGAACAGCCCCTTCAGTCCCGGGCGCCCCACGATGAGCCGCCGGTATAACTCGGGCCCGTTGATGCCGGTCATGATGACATCGCTCAGGAGCAGGTGGATGTCGGCGGGTGTTGTTTCGACGATCCGGAGCGCCTCTTCCCCGCTCGAAGCCGACAGCACCACGTATCCGCTTCGTTGGAGGATCTCACAAACCATCGTTCGAACGATTTCCTGATCCTCGACGACGAGAATCGTCTCCCCTCCCCCCTCCGAAAGCGTCATGGACGAGCTCGGAAGGGGCTCCGGGCATCGGCAGGTCAGAGGAAACGCGATCCGGAAGGTTGTCCCCTTCCCGGGCCGGGTGTCGACGTGGATCGAGCCCCGATGCTGTTTGACGATGCCGTACACCGTCGCCAGGCCGAGGCCTGTGCCCTTGCCGGGCCCCTTGGTCGTGAAAAAGGGGTCGAAGATTTTCTGCCGGGTCTCTTCATCCATCCCGCTGCCCGTGTCGGTGACCGTGAGCACGGCGCAGGGCTCCGCCGGGGGTGCCCCCTCGGCCATCGGCATGAGGTCATCGAGGCCGCCCCGGGCCGTGCGGATGATCAGTTGGCCACCACGCGGCATGGCATCCTGGGCATTCACGGCGAGATTGATCAGGATCTGCTGGATCTGTCCGGCATCGCCGAGGATGATGCCGGACTCGGGAGAAAGCTGCAGCGAAACATCGAGATTTTCCCGGAGCATGCGACGCAGCATGGGCTCGATGTTCCGGATGACCGCGTTGAGATCGACCGGCACGAACTCGACCGCCTGCCGCCTGGCAAAAATCAGCAGCTGCTGAACGAGTTTGCTGGAGCGTCTTGCCGCATCGGCAATCAGATCGACTTCCTGGATAAGAGCCGGAACACCGCGTGAAAGACGTTCGCGCAGGAGTTCGGCATACCCGAGAATCGGGGTGAGCATGTTGTTCAGATCATGGGCGACCCCGCCGGCAAGCTGGCCGAGCGCCTCGAGTTTTCTCGACTGGTTCAGCTGTGTTTCAAGACGCCGCTTGCTCTCCTCGGCTTCCTTCAGCGGCGTGATATCCGTCTCGATGCCGACCCAGACGTCGACTCCGCCAGGGAGCTGGCGGGTGTTGCTGATGATGCGGCGCCAGCGGTAGGAGCCTTCGTCTCCCCTGGCACGGAACTCGATGTCGAACACCCCCCGCGTTTCGATCGCTTTCCGCTCCCGGGCTTGGAACTCCTCCCAATCGTCCGGATGGATGGTGCTATAGATGAAATTGGGGTCCCTCAACGCCTCCTCGACGGTGCAGCCGTGGAGCCGTTTCACTCCTTCGCTCACATAGAGGATCCGCACCGCCCCCGCGGGAGTCACTTCAGCTTCGTAAAGCATACCGGATGGAATATTATTGCCGATCATCCTCAGCCGTTCTTCCTTCTCGCGAAGCGCCTGATCGGCAAGCTCGTGTTCCGCGATGATGCGGGTCAGGATGATGTTCTGAAACGCCACGAGGGAAAGCTGATTCGCGAAGGTATACAACATCCGGCCGATCTGTTCGAGTTTCTCCCGGGACATGACCGGCACTTCCCGGAAGGCCCGGACGATCTCCTCCTCGTCGAGGCCGATCTGGCGGGCATACTGCCGCATCCCCTCCTCGGTCTGGGCTTCGTTTCGCACCTGACCGATCAGCCAGGTCGCCAGGTGGAGGCCGCCGACCGAGATCCTGGCGCCGGCATCCCACAGGCCCCCGCTCAGACAGGGACGAATGACGGGACCGGAGGCCCTGTCATCGCGTCCGATCGAGGCATCGGAGGCATAACAGCTTCGACCGCCCAGCTCGGTTTTCCGGATGAGATCGCTGCAGAGGCGGCAGAACCGGCTCGGCTTGGTGATGGGCGTTCCGTCCGGGCGTGTGATGAGTGAGGCGACCCCGGTCGCTTCGGCGAAGAGATCCTGGATGTTCTGGATGTCATCGAGCCGGAACAACTGCTCGAACGTGATTTCATCCGTATTCACGCCATACCGGCGAAGGTAATCGTCGATCCCGTGGATATCCACCGCGCAGCCTCTCAATACGCGGCCGCACACCTTGTCCGGGAGAGGAACTCCCGTCGGCAGCGGCACGCCGTCTTTTTCTTTCTTCAGGGTATCGTGCACCCGCCCAAAATGCAACAGCCACGCGAAGCCGGATCACAATTTATATCAACCATAATAAAACCCCGGGGCAGAAGCCCCGGGGTTTTGATCAGACGGGCAGTTACCGGTCGCGGCGGGGGCCGCGGTCACCGCGGTCTCCACGATCGCCGCGGTCGGGCCGGTCGCCGCGGGGTTCGCGGGACGGCTCGGGGGGCCGGACGCCGCCGGCGGGCTCGGGCAACAGGGCTTTGCGGGACAGGTTCACGCGGCCCTGGGAGTCGACTTCGATCACCTTGACCGTGACCTCGTCTCCGATGTTCACGACATCCTCGACCTGGTTCACGCGGTTGTGGTCGAGCTGGCTGATGTGGACCATGCCCTCGACGCCGGGGAGGATCTCGACGAAGGCGCCGAACTTCATGATGCGCTTCACCTTGCCGGTGTAGGACTTGCCCACTTCGGCATCCTCGGTGATCTGGCGGACCATGTGGAGAGCCTTTTCGATCGCGGCCTGGTCGGGGCTGACGATCGTGACATGGCCGTCATCACCAGTGTCGATCTGGACCTTGCACTCTTCCTGGATCTTGCGGATGGTCTTGCCGCCGGGCCCGATGAGGTTGCGGATCTTGTCGGGATCGATGTCGATCGACTCGATGCGCGGAGCGTAGACCGAGAGGGCGGCGCGGGGCTTCGAGATCGCCTGGTTCATCTTCTCGAGGATGTGCATGCGGCCGAGCTTCGCCTGGGCGAGCGCGGTCTTCATGATCTCGAGGGTGACGCCGTTGATCTTGATGTCCATCTGCAGGGCGGTGACGCCCGTCGTGGTGCCGGCGACCTTGAAGTCCATATCGCCGAAGTGGTCTTCGTCACCGAGGATGTCCGACAACACCTTGAAGTTGTCGCTTTCCTTGATGAGACCCATGGCGATACCGGCGACGGGGGCCTTGATCGGCACGCCCGCATCCATCATCGAGAGGGAGCCCGAGCAGACCGAAGCCATGGAGGAGCTTCCGTTGCTGGAGAGGATCTCGCTGACGACGCGAACCGTGTAGGGGAACTGGTCCTTGGGCGGCATGACGCGGGCGAGGGCGCGCTCGGCGAGAGCGCCGTGACCGATCTCACGCCGGCCGGGGCCGCGCATCGGCTTGCATTCGCCGGTCGAGAACGGCGGGAAGTTGTAGTGCAGCAGGAACTGCTTCTTGTACTCCTCGTCGATCCCGTCGATGATCTGCGAATCCGAGGCGGCGCCGAGCGTGACGACGCCGAGGGACTGGGTCTGGCCGCGGGTGAACAGGGCCGAACCGTGGGTGCGGGGCAGGAAGCCGACGGCGCAGGTGATGGGCCGGATGTCGGTGAGGGTGCGCCCGTCGATGCGGCGGCCGTCTTCGAGAATCATGCGGCGCATCTCGCGCTGGATCATGTCTTCCCGGATCTGACCGGCGCGCTTGGCCTTTTCGGAAGCGGCGTCGCCGTATTTCTGCTGAAGCGCGGCGTCGAGTTTGTCCCCGATGACCCCGAACTTGTTCTTCTGGGCGGTCTTCTCGGCCGTGTTCAGCGCGTCGCGGACGTCGGCGAAGATCGTCTCGTGGACGAGCCGCTCGAGCTCCTCATCGCGCGCCGGGGCCTCGACGACCATCTTGGGGCGGCCGATGCGGCTCTGCAGCTCGCGCATCGAGGCGACGAGCTTCTTGATGTTGTCGTGGGCGAAGCCGAGGGCCTCGACCAGCTCTTCTTCGGACATCTCGGCCGAGCCGGACTCGACCATCGTGATGGCCTGCTCGGTGCCGGCGACGACCATCTCGAGGGTGCTGGTCTCGAGCTGAACAGGCGACGGATTGAGAACGAGCTTGCCGTCGACCTTCCCGACGCGGACGGCGCCGATCGGGTTGTCGAACGGAATCGAGGAGATCAGCAGGGCGCAGCTCGCCGCGTTCATCGCCAGGATATCGACCTGGTTGACCAGATCGTAGGAGAGGACGATGCCGACGATCTGAACGTCGTTGAAGAAGTGGTCGGGGAAGAGCGGCCGCAGCGGGCGGTCGATCAGACGGCTGGTGAGGATCTCCTTGCCGGTCGGCCGACCTTCGCGCTTGAAGAACCCGCCGGGAATGCGGCCGGCCGCGTAGGTTTTCTCGAAGTAGTCGACCGTCAGCGGGAAGAAGTCGCATCCCTCGCGAACGTTCTTGCTGGCAACGGCTGTGCCGATGACCACGGAGTCACCAGAGCGGACGACGACGGCGCCGTCAGCCTGGTTCGCCATCAGCCCGGTTTCGAAGGTGATGGTCTGATTGGGCAGGGAGCAGGCGGTTATCTGTACCTGATTTTCCATGAATGCTCCCTCTTACCGGCGGATGCCGAGGCGCTTGATCAGGGACTGGTAGCGCTCGAAATCCTTCTCGCGGAGGTAGCTGAGGTGGCGCTTGCGGGCACCGATCATCTTGAGCAGGCCGCGGCGGGAATGGTGATCCTTCGGATTCTTCTCGAAGTGGGACGCGAGGTTGTTGATGCGGGTGGTGAGGATCGCCACCTGGACCTCGGGCGAGCCGGTGTCCTTCTCGGTCTGCTGATAATCCTGAATAACCTTGGTCTTGGAGTCTTTGGTGATGGACATGGGATGTCGCTCCTTTATCATCTCGTCAACCCAAGTATCGACGCCAGGGTACGACCCTAGGAAGACGGTCTTGGGATTATACCACAGTTCAGAGAAAAATGCAGTTATTGACAAACCGGCGCAGCCGCGGCAATAATGCCGATGCCGCGCGGCGTATGACGTTCTTGTGCCTTGAGCCGGGCTTTCCCGATCCGGCCGCCCCGCGGAAACCCCGCTCCAGGCGGGAATGACCGGCCCGCGCGGCCGGCAGACGAACGGAAGGACGACGCATCACATGCATACGCTTGCCATCGAGAAAATGACTTACGGAATCGACGCCCTCACCCGCCTCGACGGGAAGGTGCTGTTCGTGCCTTACGCGGCGCCGGGCGACACGGCCGAGATCGAAGTGACCGAGACGAAACCCGATTACCTGCGAGGCCGTGTCACCTCGATCGTCACCCCTTCCGAAGCGCGCCGGGAATCGCCCTGCCCGAACTTTCCCGACTGCGGCGGGTGTCACTGGCTGCACCTGAAGCCGGAGAACCAGCGGCGCGAGAAGGAAGCGATGCTGCGCTGGCTCGTCAAGCCGCTCAACCCGGGAACCGTGTATCCCATTGAAGCGCTGCCGACGACGCGGTACCGCAACAAGATGGAGCTCAAGCTCGCCGTGCGCGAAGACGGCAGCGTCGTACTCGGCAACTACAAGTATCACTCCCACGACGTGGTGCCCCTGAAAGGCTGCATCGTCCAGTGCGCCGACAACATGCAGGCTTACGACGATCTGACGGCCTTCTTCGACCTTCCCGAGCATCGGCCGATGGCGGCAGGCATCGCCGAGATCATGGTCCGCACGCTCGGCCCGCAGCAGCAGATGCTCGTCACGATGAAATCCGCCCCCGACGAGGCGGCCTTGAATGCGTGGCGGGCCTATCACGACGCCCACCAGCGAATCGGCCGTCTCGAAGTCGCCGGCCCCGACGCGGTGTACCTGACCATGATGCGCGAACAGCCGCCCTTCCCGTTCATGAAACGCAACTGGACGGTGTCGCCGCGTTCGTTCTTCCAGAACAACCTCGAGGGCGCCGAGGCGATCTTCTACACGCTGCTCTCGATCTACGAAGCCACGCAGCAGCGCGGCAAATTCCTCGACCTGTACTGCGGCGTCGGCATCCAGACGGTGCTGCTCGAAAGCCGGTTTGACGAGGTCGTCGGCGTCGAGTGCAATGAAGACTCTTACCAGGACGCGCTCCGCAACCAGAAAGTGCGCAATCCCTCGCGTTCCCAGTTCCTCTGCCGCAAGGTCGAGGCGATCTTCGGAAGCCCGGCCACGAAAGGCAGCCTCGCCGCGATCCATCTCAATCCACCGCGCACCGGCCTTTCCCAGCGCGTCTCCCGCGGTCTGATGGGCGTGAAACCCCGCATGATCACCTATCTTTCCTGCAATCCCATGACGTTCAAGCGGGATGCGATCGCCATCTCCCAGATGGGCTACCGGCTCGATCAGGTGTATGCCTTCGACCTGTTCCCGGGCACCTTCCACCTCGAAATCCTCGGGGTCTTCACCCGCTGATCCGGCCGGTCGCATCCGTTCACAATGCTGAGCCAGCCTGCCCTCCGCATCCTCGTCGTCGAAGACGACCGGGATGCGAACGACCTTCTCCAGCAAACGCTCACCGACGAAGGCTACGCCGTCGAGCAGGCCTACGACGGGGTCCAGGGCCTCGAGGCGGTGGGCCGGTTCCAGCCCGATCTGATGCTGCTCGACGTGATGATGCCGCAGATGAACGGCATCGAGTTGTGCCGGCGGCTGCGGGCCGAGCCCCAGACCCGTTCCCTGCCGATTCTGCTGTTGACGGCGAAGGACTCGCTGAACGAGAAGATCACCGGCTTCGAGGCCGGCGGGGACGATTACATCACCAAGCCCTTCGTGATCGGCGAGCTGCTCGCCCGCATCAAGGCGCATCTGCGTGTCAAACTGCTCAAGAACGAGCTCGAGCTTTCGGAAGCGCGGTATCGGAGTCTTATCGAACAGTCTCCCGATGCGCTCCTGCTTCTCTCGCCGAAACTGGAGCTGTTGTTCCACAACGCGCGATTCATCGAGATTCTGCGCGGCCGGACAACGGAAGCGCTGACGGGCCGAGAGCTCATGACGCTGTTCCCGGTCTCGGACCTGTTCCGGGAAATCGCCGACGTCGCCAATGATGCGGCGGCGCGCTCGGCATCGGTCGACCGCACCGTCCAGCTCTCGGCGAGCAACCAGCGCACCCTTCACCTGGAAGTGCGGTGTTCGCCGATCAAGAACGCGGGGGGCGAGACGGCGATGCTCCAGGTCGTCATCCGTGACGTGACGCAGCGCCGGTCGATGGAAGAGGCGCTGATCCAGGCCGAGAAGATCAACTCCCTCGGCATCCTGACGGCGGGCATCGCCCACGAGGTGAACAATCCGCTGACGGGGGTCTCGAACGCCGTCCAGCTCCTTCGCAAATCGGATCTCGCCGGGAAGCGGCGCGAAGAGTTGTGCGATCTGATCCTGTCGAACATCGCCCGGATCGTGAAGATCGTCAAGGATCTGCACATCTTCGCCCGGGGCCAGGATGCCCTCCCCGTCGTATTTCTGCTCCAGGACACGATCGGCGAAGCCGTGAATCTCGCGCGGTATCAGGATCCCGGCCAGCGAATCACGATCGAATGGGCTCCGCCGGCCGAGCCGCTCGCCATTTTCGGGGATCCGCACCAGTTCCAGCAGGTGCTGATCAATCTGTTGCTGAACGCATTCCAGGCCATCACCGGTTCGGGCCGGGTCCGCGTCGTCCTGGAGCGCCAGGGCCAGTCGGCGCGGATCGAAGTGAGCGACACGGGCTGCGGCATTCCCGCAGCACAGATCGCGCGGGTGTTCGATCCCTTCTTCACCACCAAGCGCGACTGGAAGGGAACCGGCCTCGGTCTCGCCGTCTCCTACCGCATCATCCAGTTGTTCAAGGGTTCGCTGACGGTCCAGAGCACTGTGGGAAAGGGCTCGACGTTCGTCATCACGCTGCCGCTGTATCAGCGGCCCGCCTGACGATCTCCTGATATAATATTCAGCAATATTCTCGCACGCGACTCCCAGTCGGTGAGTTTTGCGGCGCGGCGCAGGGACTCATCCCGCCGGCCGTTCCGCCCCTCGGTCTCCCGGAACGCCTCGCGCATGCGTCGGCGCAGATCTGCCACATCGGGCTCGTCGAGCGGAAGGGCCGGGGAGCCGGGATACAGGGTTCCCTCGGCCTGGGTGACCCGGGCGGTCGCCACGGGATACCCGATGCGTTCGTCGATGCCGGCCGCGGCGGGGGCGATGACGGGAGTGCCGCAGCAGAGCGCTTCACGAGCTCGGAACCCGGCGAACGAGAGACGGTCCGGGGCGACCAGCACGTCTGAGCCGGCAATCAGTCCGGCCAGGGCCTCGTCGGACCAGGCCCCCTCGAGCACGGTGACCGGGGCGAACAGGCGGTTGAGGGCGCCGAGACGGCGCGCCAGGTCAGAAATCTCATACGGCAGCTTCTTCTTCAGCCGCGGCAGGTGCGACAGTTTGAGAAGCAGGTGGACCGGCTCGCCGGCCTTGAACTCCTCGATCCAGGCGCGCAGCAGCAGATCGATACCCTGCCTCCGGAGCGGAGATAGAATAGCGATAAATACAGTAGCCTTCGGTCGGGGAAGCCGGTCGACGGGCCAGGCCGCCGCAGGATGGAAGACGACGGGACTCACTGCCGGCTCGAGAACGGTGATCCGGTCGGCGGGGATGCCGATCTCCCGAAGCCGCGACGCATGCCGGGAAGACGGCACGAAGAGGCGCTCGGGTCGTTTCAGCGCGCGGATCTCGGCCTGGGAGAGAAAGCCGGGATCGAATCCCGTCAATGCCCAGTAGCGGCCTTCCTCGATACTGAGCGGCAGAGCGAAGGCCGGCAGACACACGAGGCGGGTTCCGCCGGAGGGCGGCCGTTCGGCAAGCTTTGCGAGGAACGGCGGCAGCGGAAAGGTTTCATCGTGATCGTAGGATTTCCGCGCCAGGAGCGAAAGGGGCAGCTCGACGCCACGCGCGGCGAGAAGCAGCTCGCGGCCGAATCTTCCAAGGAACGAGAGGGCCGAGGTGTCACACTCGAAGCAGATCCGGTCCGGCCGGCCGGGGGCGGGTGACCGGGGAGCGGCGGCACGGGGCGGTCGGGACGGCCGTTCCTCGTCGGTCAACTGGACGGTGACGGGCTTGCGGCGTTCGGGAGGCTTCTGAAAGACGCGCTTCATGCCGCCAGCTCCCGGGTGCGGCGGGCGACGGCGCCGGCCGAAAGGGTCGCAAACTCGCTCCGGTCAAGACCATGCAGGCCGAACCTGCTCACGTGTTTCCCGTATTCCCCGTGATAATCACTGCCGCCGGTCAGCAGCCACCCCTTCCGCCGGGCCAGATCGAGAAAGAAATCCGCCTGCTCGATCGAATGTTCGGCGTAATGCGCCTCGATCCCATCCCAGGAAAGATCGCCGATCTGTGACCAGACGCCGTTCCAGTCGGAAATGAGCCCGGGATGGGCGATGAAGGCCATGCCGCCGGCGCCATGGATGGCTGAGATCCCTTCTTCGGGGAGAACGTGTTTCTTCTGGACATAGGCCGGCCGGCCACGCTTGAGATACTTTTCGAAGGCTTCCTGAAACTCGGCGATGGCGCCGATTTCCATAAGATAGCGAGCAATATGCGGACGTCCCAGCACCCGGTCTTCCGAGGCGCGGAACCGCTCGCGAAGAGCATCCATCGAAAATCCAAGGCTCTGGAGGCGGTCGAGGATCTCCATGGCCCGGTGGAACCGGTGACGTTTCTGGTCATCCAGGAGCGTGGTCAGAGCCGCGGAGGCCTCGTCGACGAACAGGCCGACGACGTGCAGGGAGTGATCCTGGCCGGGCCATCCGCAGGAAAGCTCGATGCCGGCAACGAGCTCGATACCGGCTTCCCGGGCAGCCTCGCGCGCCTCGGGAACCCCGGCGAGGGTGTCGTGATCCGTGAGAGCGATCGCCCCGAGGCCCAGTTCCCGGGCCTGGCGGATCAGTTCGGATGGGGCAAAAACGCCGTCCGAGGCGGTGCTGTGAACGTGAAGATCGGCATAAACCCCAGCCGCAACGGCCGGGCGGGTGGTAACGGGTTCGGATGCTGCGATGGACATGGCGTGGCTCCCCTTTCACGGGTCCGACGGAATGTACGGCGGTCCCGTGGCAGATGGTAACACGAGGGGCATCCGGTTCGAAAGCGGCGATTCGGGCGGATCACGGTCCGCCAGAGTCACGCCCCGAATGTGCCTTTTTTGACGAATCGAAGAAAAGCTCGTGGTCGGGGTTCGCGGGATGTGGATGCGCTCATCGGGGACGTTTTGACAGGAAAGGGGGATTTGGCTATACTTGGCCCAGTTCGCGCTGAAGCATACGTCTTCCACCCCAAAACCGGAGTATCGAACAACCGTGATGTTGACTGGAATCTATCCGAGCGCAGCCAGGCATCTTCTGCGCACCCTCGGTTCGATCGCGCTGTTCCTGGGGTTCATCCTCTCGGCGGCTCCCGAAGCCCTCGCTGCCAGCCGCAGCCTCGTGCCGCGTCTTCCCGAACTGGTGCTCGAGCGCGGATATTCCGACGCCTTCCAGGTGATCGAATGCGAAGCGAAGAGTCGGCTGACCGAGGAAACGGCCGAAAGCAGCGTCCGCGTCATCCTGAAGAATGTCAGTGAAGCCAGGGTTCAGAGTTCCCTGAAGATCCGCATCCTGTATCTGACGAGCGAAAGTGCCGCACAGCTCGAAGTGAACGGCAAACCTGCGCGGTATGATCGCGCCAATCCGCGTATTCCCTTCGCGCTCGAGCCCGGTCAGGAGATCGCCCTGCAGTTGAAAGCGCGTCACGGCATCCAGTACAGCCTCGAAGCCGCCGATCGCGAGGTTTCGGCCCCGGCGCTCCAGGATGCCACGCCGAAAAAGAAGCGCGGGTTCGCGCTCGATGATCTCACCTCGCTGTTCGACAACGAGAAGTTCGGCAAGCGGTTCATGGTCGGGCCGCTGGTCTCCAAATGGGGCATCTTCCCGGTCGATTTCAAGCAGGTGAAGATCAGCGTCACAGTGCCCACCGAGTTCGATGCGATCCTCCCCGACTCGAGCCTCTGGAAGAGCTCCGGCGACCGGAACGGGAAAACCTTCTCCTTCGAAGGCACGGAAGGCTTCACGGGCGCGGTGTTCCTGCCCAAGGCCGAAGCGGATCAGGTGCGCCGGGCCCAGGCCGCCCAGGCATCGGAGGCCGTGGCTACTCCCTGATTCCGCTTCCCTGGCGATGGACGATCAGGGCGACGGGTATTGCCAGCAGTTGCAGGAGCCCCCAAAGCGCCCCCAGGGCCGCCAGTTCCCCGAACATGCCCGACGGCAGTGCCGCGCGGATAGTTGCGCCGAGGATCGTGACGCCGCCGCTTCCGACGATCGAGATGCCGCCCCAGAAAACGAGCGGCAGCAAGGCGGCGGTGAACCCGGACCGATGTGCGGATGAGTGGACAAGCGCCGCTGCGAGGCAGACGAGCTGGAACACTGCCGCCCCGACCGCCCCCCATCCGACGCCGGCAGCCCCGATGCGGGCGGTGAGGCGGATGTCGAGGCCGACCTGAAGCGTGACGCCGGCCAGGCCGATCAAAAAGGGAAGCCGGTATCGGCCGGCGGCGAAGCAGAGGCGGTTGAGCAGCATCACGGCCGAGACGGGCAGCAACGCCCAGCCGTAGGCTTCGAGCAGACGGGCCGTCAGGGCGGCCGCCCCGACATCGAACCGGCCGCGCCGATAGACCACGGAAGTCACGCTTTCGGCGGCGCCGGTCATGACGAGCACCACGGGAACGAGCAGGGCCCCCAGAGCCCAGAACGCGCGCCGGATCAGCCGCAGGCGGTCCTCGTCGCCGGCCGAGCTGAGGGCGGGGAAGACGGCCGAGGCGAGGCTGATCGACACGATGCCCAGGGGCAGGTTCATCAACTTGTCCGTATAGTTCAGCGCCGCGACGGTGCCGCCCGGCGCCGAGGAGAGCAGCGCGCGCTCGAACACCGGCACGACGGCGGTCAGCAGCACCCAGCCCGCGACGGGCCCCGCGCCGGCGGCGAAGCGCAATGGTATATTCCAGTCTATTTTTGATGGCGCACAGTCGGCGGCGACGTAGGCGGCGCCGGCGTGGCGAGCCAGATGGAACAGCCAGAGGAGTTGAGCGGCGGCACCGGCCAGGACGGCATACCCGATCGTCTCGACGGGACCGTCCCCGGCCGCCACCATGCCGGCGATGATGACGAGATTCACCAGCAGGGGGCCGATGGCCGGCCGGCCGAACGATCCCATGGCGTTGAGGAATGACGTGAGCAGCGCGGCCTGGATCGAAAGCAGCGTGTAGGGCGCGAGAATCCGCCACAGGACGACCATCCGGCCGGCGAGGCCGGTGTCGAATCCCGGGGTCAGCAGGCCGCAGACAGGCTCGGCGAAAGCCGCCAGCCCGAGCGTGAGCAGCAGGGCGCCGGCCGAGACGGGCCAGAACAGGCTCCAGAATGCCCGACGCACGGCGATCGGCTCCAGCCGGTCGCGGACGAAGAGGGGGATGGCCGCCGCCGAGACGAGGCCGTCGGCCATGAACTTGTACAGCAGTTCGGGCAGGATCATGGCGGCAAGGAAGAGATCCGCCTCGCGGCCGCCGCCGTACATCGCGGCGAACACCGCCACCCGGACGAAGCCGCTGAGCCGGGAAAGCAGGGTCAGGCCGGCCAGGGAGCCGAACGCCCGGCCGAGACTCATGCCATGCCCTTCAGCACCCATGATCCGTTCATACCCCGCGAGGCTACCAGCCGTCCGGACTCTTGTCAACGAAGCCTGCCGCGCATGCACGGGGTTCTTTGACACCCGGGGGGGGAGGTGCTATAATCCGTCGTCCCGTCCGCCCCTTCCCTGAAAACACCCGGTGGAGGCGGACGCACGCATGTGAGCAGGACGCACCTGAACACAAACACACTCTGTCTGGAGGAGCGGTAGCAATGGCCAAGGCGAGGTTCATGTCGATGAAGTGGCTGAGACTTCATCTCAAGGAGATCATCTGGGCGACGGTCAGCCTGTTCGTCCTCTCGTGCTTCATCATCGGCTACGGCTCGAGCCGCGCCCAGCGCACGCAGGACGAGAAGCGCCGCCGCGCCGAAGCCCGCGAGGACCAGTCCCGTGAATCCGAAACCGCCCTTCCCGCCGAGCTCGTCGCCAAGGCCGATCTGCCGGTCGTGCACGTTTCCTTCCCCACCCCGACGGCCTCGCTCACCGAGACCATTTCGGTGAAGGAGCTGTTCCATGCCCTGATGTCGACGAACGAGTATCGCCGGCTTCAGAGCATTCCCGCCCAGCTTCGTGAAGCGTTCGGCGCCCAGGTCAAGGAAGGCGTCCTCGAGGGCCTGATCACCGAAACGCTGATCGGTCTGTATGCCCGAGCGAACAACCTCCAGCCGGCCCAAACGCCCCAGGCGCTCGTCGACGGCGATCGCCGCCAGATCACCCCGACCGAGTTCAACCGCATGCTCAAGCGCGAAGGGATCAGCGAGCAGGAATACACCTCCCGCCGGTATCGCCAGGAGATGATCAAGGCCGTCCAACAGCGCGTCGTGCGGCCGGTGACCTCGATCGCCAGCCTCACCGACGAGTCCATGAAGAAGTTCTACGAGGAAAACAAGCTCCGGTTCAAGATGCCCGACGAGCTGACCATCACCAGTCTGCTCGTCGCCCCGGGCGATTTCGCCGGGGTCGCCTCGATCACCGAAGCCGAGATCAAGCAGTATTACGATGAGCACCGCAGCGAGTTCACCAGCTCGAAACGCGCTTCCGTCTACCACGTGTTCATCAACCCCAACGACGCCGAGTATCAGAAGAGCATGCCGGTGTCCGAGAACGACATCAAGCGGCGCTACACCGACCACATCGAGGAGTTCAAGGTTCCCGAGACGGTCACCGCCCGCCACATCCTGATCAAGCCCCGCAGCAGCTTCGAGAAAGATCTCGACAACTATTCCGTGTCGCTGCGCAACTTCACGATCATCACCGATGCCGGCGAGACCCGGTACACGTTCGACATGGGAATCGCGGATCGGAAGGCTGATGCGGCGCTCGACTACACCGACATCGAGCTGACCACCGCTTCCGGCGCGACCTGCACCCCGACCGCCGAGAGTCAGAAGAAGGTCGGCGGCGCGCTTTCCCTGCCGTTGTCCGGCAATCCGAAGGATCTCGTGGCCGGCACCGTGTGCATCGTTCTTCCGGCCGGCGACGCGCCCGCGAAGCTCTCGATCCGCGACAAGCACAGCACCCACGCCTTCGACGTCTCGGTCGCCCACGACGAGGAACAGGCCTTCGCGGCCGCCGAAGCCGAGATCAAGGCTCTGCGCGAACGCGTCATGAAGGGCGAGGAGTTTGCGAAGCTGGCTTCCGAAAAGTCGGATGACACCGGCTCGAAGAAGGATGGCGGCAGCCTGGGCGCCTTCGCCCGCGGCCAGATGGTCAAGCCGTTCGAGGATGCCGCGTTCGCCGCCGCGATCGGTGACGTGACCGAACCCGTCCGGACCAAGTTCGGCTGGCATATCATCAAGGTCGAAGCCCGCGACGCCGGCAAGACCAGCCAATTGAACGACGTGCGTGCCCGCCTCGAGGCCGAGATCCGCAAGGAACAGGCCGAGATGAAGGCCCAGAGCGACCTCGAGACGGCCAAGGATCTTCTCGAGCAGAAGAGCCGCACCCCGCGCGAGATCGTGATGCAGTACTCGATGGGGAAATCCCGCAAGGCCGACGGCAAGCTGCCGGTATTCTTCAAGGGCGAGATCACGGCCGACTACTCGGCCGATCAACGCGCGATGCTCGAAGAGGAGATCGGCCAGGCCGGCAACGTCATGCCCGAGATCGAGGAAGTCGTGTTCGGCCTCAATCCCGAGGAAGTGTCGCGGGTCGTGAAGACAGAGAAGGGGCTGCACCTGTTCCAGCTCGAGGCGCTGCTCGATCCGATCCAGCTCGGCTACAACGACACGGTCAAGAATCGCATCCGCAGCACTCTCGAAGAGAAGCGGCGGCGGGCGCTCGCTTCCGAAAAGGCTCAGGAGATCGCGAAGCGGATCAATGCGGACAATTTCGCCGCCATCGCATCGGAAGCGCATCCCGACACGGGCGCGGTCAAGATCGGCCCCCTGCCCTTCTCGGCCAATCCCGGTTTCTCCAACTTCGCCCTGACGCAGGGTGTAGGCCAGATCACGGTTGACGGGCACACGTATCTGCCCGAGCTGCACAAGGCGTTCGCCGCCCTGCCGAAGACCGGCGCCGAGAACCGCGTGGTCGGCCCGATCGAGACGGAGCTGGGCTTCCACTTCGTGCGCGTCGACGCCTACAAGGTCGACCAGTTCAAGTCGTTCGAAGAGATGAAGGGCGAGCTGCGCCACGTCATGACCTTCGAACCGGACGAGGTCGCCATCCAGGAGTTCTTCTCGAAGAATCAGGAGAAGTTCGACACGCCCGAGTCACGCAAACTGCGCCAGATCCTGTTCTCCGACGAGGAAACGGCGAACGACGTGTTCAAGCGGCTCCAGGCCGGCGAGATCTTCTCGCTGCTGGCCAAGCGCTACTCGATCGACGGCAGCTCCTCCGAAGGCGGCAGCATCGGCAAGGTGCGCCGCAACCAGCTCCCGGCGAACGTCGAGGAAGCCGTCTGGAAGCTGAGCGTCGGCCAGTTCACCGCCCCGCTCCAGACCAGCTACGGCTGGACGATCATCCAGTATGAGGCCGAGGGCGACAAGGGCGAGAAAGCCAAGCTCGACAACACGGTCCGGGAAAAGATCCGCGCCCAGCTGCGCCAGGAGTACATGCAGGAGTTCTACACCGGCTTCCTGACCGGCATGCGCAACCAGGCTCATGTCGTGCGGAACGCGGAGATCCTGAAGCAGTTGTAATTCCAGGCTCGACACGCGGGGGCGGGCCGGTCGGCCCGTCCCCGTTTTATATCTTGGAGTATCTATGCGACTCGACAAATTCCTGCAGGCCACGGGGCTCATCAAGCGCCGGGTGCTCGCCAACGAGGCATGCAAGCGCGGCCTGATCTCGATCAACGGCCAGCCGGCGAAGCCCACGCGGGAAATCGCGGCGGGCGATCTCGTGCGGCTCGACCTGCCCCGGCGCGAGCTCGAGGTGCGGATTCTGAAGCTCCTCACCCAGCCGACGATGCCGCGCGCACGACGGGACGAGTTTCTCGAAACGGTGCGGGACATCGCGAAGACCCCGACGGATGACTGGTGGCAGGATGACGAGTGACGGCCGGCTGCCGGCGAAGAAATCGCTCGGCCAGAACTTCTGCACCGATGCGCGGCTGCCGGCCGAGATCGTGCGCCGCCTCGCCCCGGGGCCGGGAGACGCCGTCTGGGAGATCGGTCCGGGGCCCGGGGCGCTCACCGGGCAGCTGATCGGGACGGGGGCCGGGGTCACGGCGTTCGAGATCGACGAGCGGATGCGGGAAGAGCTGGCCCGGTTCGGCCCGGCTCTCACCGTCCACTGGGGCGATGTGCTCGAGATGGATCTGACCCCGCTCATCCCGGCCGGGAAGCGGCTGCTCGTCACGGGGAACCTCCCCTACTACTGCGGAACGCCGATCATGCGCCGCCTGCTGATGCTGCGGCCGCCGCCGGCGCGGCTGGTCTTCCTGCTCCAGGACGAAGTGGCGCGCAAAGCCGCGGCCCGCCCCGGTTCGGATGCCTATGGATTCCTCTCGGCGCAGATCCGGTTGTTCGCCGAGCCCCTTCTCGGCACGCGGTTTTCTCCCGCCTCGTTCCGGCCGGCGCCCAAGGTCTACAGCACCATCCTCGAGCTGCGGCCGCTGGCTCTCTCCGACGAGGAGTTCGCCCGGCGGGAAGACGCGCTGAAGCTGCTGTCCGTGATGCTCGCCAGCCGCCGCAAGATGGCCCTGTCCCTGCTGCGGCACGCGTTTCCCAAGGCCGCTCCCGGCTGGGAGGAGCGTTTTCTATCGCTCGGCATTGATCCGAAGGCGCGCGGCGAAACGATCCCGCTCGAAACGGTGATCGCCCTCGCGAGCCGGCCGTTCTGAAGGCCGGGGCAGGGATCACTCCCCTGTCGACGGAAGAGGTTTTCCGGCACCGCGCGGGGTCTGGGAGGCGGTGGTAAGGCCGGTCAGCCGTTGAACGGCAACACCGGCAAGCATCATGCCGAAGATGGCCGTCATGTACCCGATCGAGCCCTGGATCATGCGGGGCCGCCCCCGGGCGAGGGTGACCTCGTGCCGCTCGCCGGGGATCTCGTCGGGATGGTAGGGCATGATCGGCGGCTCGGTCGAGGAGACGACGGTGATGCCGCGTTCGATGCCGAAGCTGCGCAGCCGCTTCCGGATGCGACGGGCGAAGGGGCAGATCGTCGTGTCGCCGATATCCGAAACCGTCACCCGGGTCGGATCGATCTTCGCGGCAGCGCCCATCGCGGAGAGCAGGGGCAGCCCGGCCTTCACCGTCTCGACCATCAGCGTGATCTTCGGGTTGAACGAGTCGATCGCGTCGATCACGAGGGAGTAGGGCCGGCCGAGCAGCCGCGCGATCTGTTCCCGGTCGAAAAAAACCGGGTGGCGTTCGACGAGGCAGCCGGGATTTATATCGAGCACTCTATTTGCCATCGCGTCGACCTTGGGCATGCCGATCGTCGATTCGAGCGCCATGATCTGGCGGTTCAGATTCGTCCGGCCGATCGTGTCGAAATCCACGAGGGTCAGGCGGCCCACACCGGCGCGGACAAGGCCCTCCACGGCATACGACCCCACCCCGCCCATGCCGAAAACGGCAACATGGGCCTCTCCCAGCGTCTTCAGCGCTTCGGGGCCGATCAGCAGCTCCGTCCGGTAGAATCGTGGTTCATCCGACATGGTTCCCTCCCGTGCGCCTGACACCTTATCACAGGAAGCGCCTGGATGCAGCATCAGCCGCGGCCGAAGATCCGCACCGCCGTTGCGGCCGACTGGAGGCGCACCTGCTCGGCGGACACCCCGCGCAGCCCGGCCAGATACCGGCCGATTCCCGGAAGGGCCGCAGGCTCGTTGCAGGCAGCCTCGAAGAAAAAGGGCTTCAGATCCGGGGAGTCGGTTTCGAGGACGAAGCGGTCATCCGGCACCATCCGGGCGACGGCGGGCGTCTTGCGGGCCTGGGGCATGCACAGGGAGCCGGCAAACGAGATGACGGCCCCTTCGGCGAGGAAGGGGTGCGCGATTTCGACCGGGCCGCTGAACGCATGCATCACCCAGGGGACTCCTTCGGCATGGCGGCGCAGGATCTCGAGGGCGCGCTGCCAGGCTCCGCGCAGATGCACCAGCAGCGGCAGACCGGCAGACCGGGCAATCCCGGCCTGCGTCTCGAACACGGCGGCCTGATGATCCAGCGCCACCTCGGCATGGACGTCGAGGCCGCACTCCCCGACCGCGACCGGTTCGTAGCCCCGGCATTTCCAGGCCGCGATGATGGACGCGGGAGTGGCGGCGGCGGCGTGAAAGGGGTGGACCCCCCAGGCAATCCGGACCATCTCGGCGGGCCAGCCCGGATTTCGCACGGCCCCGGCAATGCCCGGCACGATGATCCGGCGAACGCCGGCGTCACGGGCACGGGCGATCACCCCCGCCCCGTCGCCGGCGAGGGCGGCTGCATCCAGATGACAATGGGTATCCGTCCAACCATCCATCGTTTCATGATATCCCGGCCGGATTCGTTTTTCGATTTGCAAACCCCGCGGCGATGCAGTATAATGCCGGGATATGGTAGCGAGTCTGACGGGTTTTGGACGCGGAGAGCTGACGGATGCGACCGGGCGGGTCGCGGTCGAGCTCAAATCCGTGAACAATCGTTTCCTGCAGCTCGACGTGCATGTTCCCTGGGGTTACGGCTGGGCTGACGCGATGCTGCGCAGCCTGATCAGCGAGCGGATCTCCCGAGGCAAGGTCTCGGTCAATCTCGAGATCGTCGATTACGCCCCCACGCAACAGGCCGTCGTCAACCGCCAGCTGCTCAAGTCTTTTATAGATCTGGCTATAGATCTCGAGCGGGAAACCGACCGGCCGCTTCCATTGCGCCTGGACGGCATGCTCGGCCTGCCCGGCGTCATGAAAGTCGACTCGGAGAAGGCCGACCAGAACGTGATCTGGGCACGGATCAAGCCCGTCGCTGAAAAGGCGATCGCGGCGTTCATCGAGTCCCGCAAGCGCGAGGGCGCGAACCTGGCCGCCGACATCCTGCGCCGCCGCGAAAAGCTCGAAGAGTGCCGGAAAGCCATCGAGGAGCGCATTCCCCAGTTCCGGGCCGCGTTCATCGAACGGTTCACGGCGCGTATCCGGGAACTGGCCGGCCAGGCCGGCATCGAAGATTCCCGTCTCGGCGCCGAGATCGCGATCTGGACCGACCGGTCCGACATCAGCGAGGAGCTGACGCGGCTCGCCAGCCATCTGAAAGAGCTCGGCACGATCATGCAGAGCACCGAGCCGATCGGCCGCAGACTGGATTTCCTGCTCCAGGAGCTGAATCGCGAGGCGAACACGACCGGCAGCAAGGTCGGCGATCTTCTGGTCATCCAGCAGGTGCTCGACATCAAATGCGAGATCGAGAAGATCCGCGAACAGGCCCAGAACATCGAGTGAGAGAATCGAGGAGCATCGCATGAAGGTTCGTCTGCTCAACGTCGGATTCGGCAACGTCGTCGTCGCCGGCCGCATCGTTGCCATCGTCAGTCCCGGCTCGGCGCCCATCAAGCGCCTCAAGGAGGACGCGAAGGAGCGCGGCAAGCTGATCGACGCCACGTATGGGCGCAAGACCCGCGCCATCGTCGTCACCGATTCCGATCATGTGATCCTGTCCGCCATCAATCCCGAAACCGCGGCGCTTCGCCTGCTGGGTCGCAAGATCGCCGACCACAGCGACGACGAGGCCCCTGTCGAAGAGATCAACCCCACACCGGAGGTCGAATAAATGGCACTCAAGTTCCGCTCCCGCACCGACATCACGGATCGCATCCCGAACAAGTATGACGCCGTCATCGCGATTTCCCAGCGCGTGAAGATGCTGGTCGAAGGCCGCAAGCGGCTGATCGACGCGAACGACGAGAATTACGTGAAGATCGCGATGGAAGAGATCGCCTCCGGGGCTCTCGACATTGAGGTCGAAAAGTAATCCGCCTGCGGCGCGCCTGCTGATCGTCATCGGTCGGGGGCTTGCCGCGGGATTCGCCCACGATCTCGTCTGGCAGCTCCAGCAGGGCGGCTTCGAGACGCGCATTGCGCTGTCTCCCGAAGCCGACGGCTGGGCTGCTCCCGAGACGCTGCGCCACCTCAGCGGCGCGCCGATCCTGTCGGGTGACCCCCGCCCCGCGTGGGCCGACAGGAGCGAGCCGTTCGCCGCCACCGTCGGCGTCGGTCTGCCGACGTCGACCCTCGCCGATATCGCGAACGGCGCGCCGCGTTCGCCCGCCATCGAGCTTCTGCTCAGACGCGGGGGGCCGCTCATTTTCCTGCACGAGCCCTTGCCCGCCGACGCGGCCCCCACCCTGCGGGCCTGCGCGGTACGCGGCTACACCCTGCGCGAACTTCCACCGGTCCCGGGCCAGTGGCGATCGGCCTTTGAACAGATGTTCGCCGATCTCGTCCTGTTCCTGTCGCGACGCAACCGCCTGCAGTCGATGCGGGTCGTGGTATCGCGCACCGTGCCCGAGCCTCTCATCTCGCTTGCCGGCGCCCCCCCCGACTGGAAGCACCAGCTCGAACGCTGCCTCGTGAAGCTCGGCTTCCCCGCGCCGTCCCCCAACCAGGATGACGAGGCCCCGCTTCATATCGAGACGTACGAAGGCCCCTTCCCCCTGCGGAAGAAGAAAGGCCGCACCGAAACGCTCGGCATCACCCTCGATCCAACCGGACTCGAGGAGACGACGGCCGCGCCCGCCCGGCATCTGCGGGCCCGCTTCGTGCATCCCGACGCCCCCGAGACGGGGGTGCGCGCGCTTGCCGAATCCGGCTGGATCGTCGTTCGCCGCCAGCCGAACGGACACCTGATCGTCACGGAATCCTCCGGCGACAGGTTGATCCCCGATGTGACGGCCCAGTCGGCGTTCCTTCGGTTCGCCGAGTTCCTGGCCGACCGGCTCGCCCACGCCGCCGGCTGACGGCCGGCCTGGCGCGGCCCCATGAACACCGGCGCCGTCCGGCGATACGTCGAGGTTTCCTTTCCCGTCGCCATCCCCGTCGAGGGCGGCATCCTCACCTATCACCTCGACGCGGCCCCCGACGCGTTTCCCACCCCCGGCTGCCGGGTCGTCGCCCCCGTTCAGGCGCAACGCATTATAGGCTATGTTATAAAAGTTACAGATATTGCTCCTTCGTTCCGCACCCTCGCGATACACGAGGTTCTCGATCCCGTCCCCCTGCTTTCCCCCGAGCTGGTGAACCTCGCCCTCTGGATCGCCGACACCTGTCTCTGCGGCCCCGGCGAGGCATTTCACGCCATGCTCCCGGCCGGGGTGAAGCAGAAGATGACCCGCATCGCCCGCCCCGGAGCGGCCGCCCTCACGACCGGCATGGAAAGCCTCCCGGCCCCCATCGCCTGGCTGCGCGGCAAGAGCGAGGCGCCGTACAAGTCCTGGCTCGCCCGCTTCCCGCAGGTCGCGGGCAAACTGGCCGCCTGGTCCGCCGACGGCCTGGTGACGGTCGGTTTCGAGCGCCAGGAGGCGGCGGGCCCCCGGATCGTCCGTCTCGTCGCGCTGCCGACGGACAAAGCCATCGCCCTCGAAGCCCTCACGCCGAAAGAACGGCTGACGGTTGAAACCCTTCTGCGGGTCAATACCCCTCTCTCGATCCCCCGCCTCTGCAAGGAAGCCGGGGTCAGCTCGGCCCCGATCCGGCAGCTCCTCGAAAAGGGCATTCTGATCCTGCGCGAAGAACGGTTCTGGCGCGAGGTGGCCCGTGACGCCTATTACCGCACATCCGCCTCCCCCCTGCCCGCGTTGACGGCCGAGCAGGAGGCCGTGCTGACCGAGATTCGCACCTCGGCCGCCGGGGATGGGCGCCCTGTGCTCGTGCGCGGCGTGACCTGCTCGGGGAAAACCGAGGTGTATTTGCGCTGGGTGGCCGAGCGGCTGGAAAAAAACCGCGGGGTGATCGTGCTCGTTCCCGAGATTTCCCTGACCCCGCAGATGGTGAAAAGGTTTCGTGACCGGTTCGGCGAGCGCGTCGCCATCCTTCACAGCCGGTTGTCGGACGGGGAACGGTTCGACCAGTGGGAGCTCATCCGCTCCGGGGATGCCCCGGTCGTCGTCGGCGCCCGCTCGGCCGTCTTCGCCCCAGTGCCGCGCCTGGGCTCGATCATCATCGACGAGGAGGGGGAGCCCTCGTTCAAGCAGAGCGAATCCCCCCGCTACCACGCCCGGGAAGTCGCCGCGCGGCGATGCGAGCTCGAAGGCGCCCTGCTCGTCATGGGTTCGGCCACCCCGACGATGGAAGCCTTCCAGCGCGCCCGCGACGGCCGCTACCGCCTCGTCGAGATGACGCGGCGTGTGACGGATCGGACCCCGCCCCGCGTCGATCTCGTCGATATGCGCCAGGAGCTGGTCGCGAAGAAGAACCGGAGCATGTTTTCCGAAACGCTCGCCGGCGCGTTGCGGGAGACGCTCAAGGCCGGCAAACAGGCGATCCTGTATCTGAACCGTCGCGGGTACAGCAGCTTCGTGCTTTGCCGGGCCTGCGGCAAGGTCATCGAATGCTCGCGCTGCCAGGTCTCGCTGGTCTATCACGAGGGAAGCCGCATCCTGCGCTGCCACTACTGCGGCGAGGCCCGCCCCCTGCCGAGTGCCTGCCCCTCCTGCGGCAGCGAGGCGATCCGGTATTTCGGCGCGGGCACCCAGCGGGTCGAGTCCGAAGCGCGCCGGTATTTCCCGGGCGCGCGCATCGCACGCATGGATTCCGACACGACGGGCACGCGCGGCTCGCTCGAGACGATCCTCGACCGGTTCGGCCGGCGCGAGATCGACATTCTCATCGGCACCCAGATGGTCGCGAAAGGCCTCGATTTTCCGGATGTGACGCTCGTGGGCATTCTCGCCGCCGACAGCCTGCTCCGCATCCCGGATTTCCGGTCGTCGGAGCGAAACTTTTCGCTGCTGGCCCAGGTTGCCGGCCGTGCCGGCCGCGGGGATGCCGCCGGCCGGGTCGTCTTGCAGACCTACTTCCCGGACCATCACTCGATCCGGTTCGCCCTCACCGAGGACTACCTCGGCTTCTTCACCGAGGAAGCCGTCCATCGGCGAGCCGCGGGCTTTCCCCCCTTCCTGCATCTCGCCTCTGTCCTGTTCGTCAGCGAACTGCCGGAAAAGGCCAGGGACACGGCCGGCGTGTTCGCCGACACCCTGAAAGCCGCTCCGGGATTCGCCGGCGGAAGCCTGCTCGGCCCCGCCCCCGCCCCCATCGAACGGATCAACAACCAGTTCCGGTTCCAGCTCCTGGCCCGCGCTCCGGACCGGACCGCCCTCACGGCAGCCTTGCGAGCAACGGCCCCCGCCGCCGCGCGCTCCGGCGTGAAAATATCGATTGATATCGATTCCTGACTCCTTTCGATCGTGCGCGCCGTCATGGGTCGTGGTATAATGAGGAGGAAAAATATCGCATGAACGGGGCTCCCCAACCCCGCCTTCGAAGGAGACACCTCATGGTCAGACGCATTTTCCACCTCGGCGAGGATGAGCTTCGCAAGGCCTCCGAGCCGGTCACGACCTTCGACGACGAGCTGCGCACCCTGGTCAGGGATATGTTCGAGACGATGTACAAGAACAACGGGGTCGGGCTCGCCGCTCCCCAGGTCGGTGTGAACAAGCGCCTGTTCGTCATCGACACGGGCGACAATCCGCTCACGTTCATCAATCCCGAAATCCTCGAAGCCGCCGGCAAGGAAACCTGCAACGAAGGCTGCCTCTCCCTCCCCGGCCTCCAGGAGACCGTCACCCGGGCGAAATGGATCAAAGCCCGCGCCATGGATCTCGACGGCAACACCTTCGAGATCGAGGCCGACGGCCTGCTGGCCCGCGCGGTCCAGCACGAGAACGATCATCTCGACGGGGTCCTGTTCATCGACCGCATCTCGAAGGCCCGCCGCCTCCAGATCCGCCACGAGCTCGAGATCATCGAGGCCGGCGGCCGGATCGAGTATGAAGATGACGATGACGATTCCGATAACGGGGTCGATGCCGCATGAGCGAGGCGGCCCCGCTGCGCGTGGTGTTCATGGGCTGCCCGGACTTCGCCGTCCCGGCCCTGAAGGACCTCGCTTCGCATCCCGCGTTCCGGGTCACGTCGGTCTACTGCATGCCCGACCGGCCGAAAGGGCGCGGACACCGGGAAACGGCCACCCCCGTGAAGGCGGCCGCCCTCGAGCTCGGGCTTGCCGTGCGACAGCCCGCCTCGTTCCGGAAAGATCCGGCGGCGGTTGAAGAGTTGCGAGCCGAACAGCCCGACTTCCTGGTCGTCGTCGCTTACGGACTGATCCTGCCGCAGGACGTCCTCGACATCCCCCGGCTGGCCCCCGTCAACCTTCACGCATCGCTTCTGCCGAAGTATCGCGGTCCCTCCCCCATCCACGCGGCGCTGCTGGCCGGCGACCCCGTGACCGGCAACACCGTCATGCGCATGAACGCCAAGATGGATGAAGGGGACATGCTCGCCTCCCAGGCAACCCCCATTACCGATGCCGACACGCTTTCGACCCTCCACGACCGGCTCAGCGCGCTGGGCGCCCCGCTCCTGACCAACACCCTCCTGGCTTTCGCTCGGGGAGAGATCACCCCGGAAACCCAGAACCACACGCACGCGACCTACACCCAGAAGATCTCGAGCGAAACGGCCCATATCGACTGGAAGCGGCCCGCCCGCGATCTGTTCAACCTCATCCGCGCCATGACCCCCTGTCCCGGCGCCTGGTTCGAGACCGGCGGCGAGCGCTTCAAGGTCGGCGAGGCGGCGGTGGGCGAAGCTTCGTCCGCGGCGCCTGGCACGATTCTCGGGGCCGATGCACGGGGCGTCCGTATCGCGTGCGGCGAACTCGGTTCGCTCCGGCTGCTGCGGCTCCAGCGGCCCGGCAAGGCGATGATGCCCGCCGGGGAGTTCCTGCGCGGCTTCGCCTTCAAATCTCCGGCATTATAATATCATACCTGATATTTTTTTGGGGATTCCTTCACGATCCGCCGCGGCACCGAGGCGAACACCCGGCCGAGGTCGATTTCGAGCCCCGGGAACAGCTTGCAGGGCATGATCTCGACATCGCTGAAGATGACCGCCTCCTCGAATCGGCGGTCGGCACCGAGGGCGTAGACGATGATCCGCCGGTCGGTCGGCGAGACGATCCAGAACTCCTTCACCCCATGCCGTTCATACAGGCGCTTCTTCGTGATGTGATCCCGCGAAGAGGTGGAGGGCGACAGAATCTCGATCACCAGGTCCGGCGCACCCCGGCAGCCTTTGTCGTCCAGCTTCTTCTCGTCGCAGACGATGAGAATATCGGGTTGGACGACGGTCGTGATCTCCTCATCAGCTTCCCCCCCCTTGGGAAGCCGGACATCGAACGGCGCATGATGCATCTCACAGGGCTTGCCGCGCAGGAATTCCCGAAGGATTCCCTCGAGTTCCCCTGACACGAGTGAGTGCTGGCGCGACGGAGCCGGGGTCATGTCGAACGGCACACCGTCGATCAGTTCCCATCGTTCCTCATCGGGCCAACGGCAGTAATCCCCGTAGGTGAACGTTTGGCCGGTCATCTGATCCGGTCGTGGCATGCTCCGCTTCCTCCATACATATCGGGTGGCTGCCGGTAGGATACCATGAGAAATACACGAACGGATGAAATGCGTTGTTGCCGACGGGGCCGGGGGTATGGTAGAAAAAGGCATCGCCGCTTGTGCAGGAGCAAAATTGCACGTGGAAAAAAAGCAGATACAGCCGCCGCAGGCCACGATCAGGCGACTTTCGGCGTATCTCCGGTGTCTCAACGGATTCGATGATGAGGGTCTGACTGTCGTTTCCTCCCAGGAGCTCGCGATGCGGCTCGATCTGAACCCCGCCCAGGTCCGCAAGGATCTCGCCTATTTCGGGGAGTTCGGCAAACGGGGCGTCGGCTACACGGTCGCAAAACTGCGCGATCATCTCGTCAAGATCCTCGGCCTCGAGCGCAAGCGCATGGTCGGCATCGTCGGCGCGGGCGGCCGGCTCGGCAAGGCGCTGGCCTCGTATCGCGGTTTCGAAAGGCGCAACTTCAAGGTCGTCGCCCTGTTCGACAAGGATCCTCGGGTGATCGGCCAGGTCGTCGGGGCCAGCTCGGCCATCCGCCATGTCTCCGAGATTCCGAAGGCGGTCAAGGAGCTGAACATCGAGATTCTGATCCTGACCGTTCCCGTCGAGGCCGTCCACGAGGTGTTCGAGATCGCGCAGCTTTCGGGGGTGAAAGCCGTGCTCAATTTCGCCCCGTTCAAGTTGTTCTCGACCCCGCAGGTGACCGTCCACAATGTCGACCTGGCCATGGAACTCGAGTCGCTCAGCTACCATCTGAGCCTCGGCGAAAAGCTCCCCCAGGGCGACATTCTCTGAAGAGGTCTGCGCAAATCTGCGTTGACACGCCGTTTCCGGCGATGATATCCTATCCGCAACACGGATCCGAGAGGTTCTCATGAGTCTGACCATCGAGTGTCTGGAACGCGACAACGGCGCCGTCGTCATCGACGTGCGCGGCGAGATTACGTTCGAAAACTCCGACATCCTGCGCGACAAGCTGAACGAGCTGTGCGACCAGGGCAAGTGCCGGCTGATCATCGATCTGGCCAACCTGAAATACATGAGCTCCGCCGGGATGGGCGTGCTCGTTCACGGTCTGAAAAAGACCCGCCAGGGCAAGGGCGACCTGCGCCTGGTGAATCTCAGCGCCAAGATGCGCCGGGTGTTCCTCATCACCCAGTTCACACACCATTTTGCGGTCTATAATTCCCTCGAAGACGCCGTCAAGAGCTTCGCATCGGTCTCGGAAGGTGGTTCGCCATTTCCCTCGACGAAATCGTCACAGCAGTAAAATCCTACAACCCCGAAGCAGACTTCGAGCGCATCGCCAAGGCCTACCGGTTCGCGCAGGAGTGTCATAAGGATCAGTTCCGTGCCTCGGGCGAGTCGTATTTCATCCACCCCGAGGCCGTCGCGATGATCGTCGCGAAGGATCTCCACCTCGACTCGACCTCGATCTGCGCCGCGCTGCTCCACGACGTCGTCGAGGACACGGCCGCCACGCTCCAGGATCTCGAGGCGATGTTCGGCCCCACCCTGGCCCAGCTCGTCGAGGGCGTCACCAAGCTGAACAAGATGTTCTTCAGCTCGGCGACCGCCGCCCAGGCCGTCAACTTCCGCAAGATGCTGTTCGCGATGACAAACGATGTGCGCGTCATCCTGATCAAGCTCGCCGACCGGCTCCACAACCTGCGCACCCTCCAGTATCTCCCGCCCGTGAAGCAGAAATACGTGGCGAAGGAGACGCTCGAGATCTACGCCCCTCTGGCGCACCGCCTCGGCATCAACAAGATCAAGAGCCAGCTCGAGGAGCTTTCGTTCCAGATACTCCAGCCCGAGCAGTACAAGGAAATCTCAGACTTCCTCGTGAAGCAGGGTCTCGAGGGCGATGCGAAGCTGCAGGAAGCGCTGATGCAGATCGACAAGCATCTGCGCGAGGTCCATATCCACGCCGATCTCTCCGGCCGGCCGAAGCAGATCTTCTCGATATGGGGCAAGCTGCAGAAGCACAGCCTCACGCTCGAGGGGCTGTACGACTATCTGGGTGTCCGCATCCTGACCCGCTCGGTCAAGGACTGCTACGGCGCGCTGGGCATCGTTCACAAATTCTGGAAGCCGATTCCCGGCCGGTTCAAGGATTACATCGCCGTCCCCAAGCCAAACATGTACCAGTCGCTGCACACGACCGTCCTGTATGACGGCCGGCCGCTCGAGGTGCAGATCCGCACCGAGGAGATGCATCGCATCGCCGAGGAGGGCATCGCCGCCCACTGGGACTACAAGGAAACGAGCGGCAAGGAAGCGACGCCCGATTACAAGGAAAAGCTGTCGTGGCTGCGCAACCTGATCGACTGGTATCAGGACGCGAAAGACGCCTCCGAGTTCATGGAGACGGTCAAGGTCGAGCTGTTCCAGTATCACGTCTACGTGTTCACCCCGAAGGGCGACGTGATCGAGCTTCCGAAGGGAAGCACGCCCGTCGATTTCGGCTACTATATTCATACCGATGTCGGCCACCGGTGCATCGGGGCGAAGGTGAACGGCCACATCGTCCCGCTGGAATACTCGCTCCAGAACGGGGATATCGTCTCGATCATCACGAGCAAGACCCAGAAGGGGCCGAGCCGGGACTGGCTCAAGTTCGTCCAGAGCACGAACGCGAAAAAGAAGATCCGGGCCTGGCTGAAGAAGGAGTTCCGCGACGAGTTCGTCGGCAACGGCGAGAAGGAGCTGCTCGAAACCCTCGGCCGCATGGGCGGCTCGAAGGAGGACGAGAAGAAGATCAAGTCGCCGGCCTTCGTCGACGAGATCAAGAACATCGGCTTTCCGAACCTCGACGAGCTGTATGCGGGCATCGGCGCCGGCGAGGTACGGGCCCAACAGATCATCGGGAAGCTGTTCCCCGACCTGGTTCCCAAACAGGCTCCGCCGCCCGTGCCGTCCCAGCAGCAGCCTCAGCGCAAGCCCGACCGCGAACAGCGCCGGAAGGCCCGCAAGGGGCCGCAAATTATAGCTGGAGGTATTGAATCCGCCGAGGTCAAGATCTCGCGGTGCTGCAACCCGATTCCGGGCGACCCGATCATGGGCTACATCACGCGCGGACGCGGCGTGACGGTGCATCGCACCGACTGCCCGAACGCGAAGGATCTGTACAAGCAGCCCGAAGGGCGGCTGATCGACGTCCGCTGGGATATGGGCGTCCAGATCGAGCAGACCGAGCAGTCCTACCGCACCCGGATGCGGGTCGAGACGACGGACCGGCCGGGCATGCTCAACGCCATCACGAGCGTCATTTCGAACCAGGGCGTCAACATCCACTCGGCGAACGCGCGCACCACGAAGCAGCGCACGGGCGTGCTGGACTTCTCGATCGAGGTCGCGAACGCCCAGCAACTCCAGGCGCTGATCCGCGCTCTCACCCGGGTGAACGGCGTGACCAAGGTGTTCCGCTCCGATTCTCCGGCCACGAAGGGGGACGAGTGATGGCACGCAAGAAGAAGGAGTCGGGACCGGGGACCCCGCCGACGAGCGTCGATCTGTTCGCGGTGCTCACCCCCCCAGGTCGTGAATCGCCCTACGAGTTCGAGCTCGCCGCCCCGCCTGTCAAAAAGAGCTGGACGGAAACGTTCCTTGCCTGGGCCCGGGCCGATGCCGCGTCTGCGACTGCAGCCCCGGTCGCCGAGATGCCCGAGCCCCCGTTCCCGGCGGCGGAATTGTATACCGCCTCATATACCAATGATGCGGGCACCGGCGAAACCCGCTCCGAGGGGACGGCGGATGCAGACACCTTCGAGGCGATCGAGCGGGACATCGCAGCCTGCAAGCGATGCGAGCTCTGGAAAACCCGCACGCAGACCGTCCCTGGCGAAGGGAACCCGCATGCGAAGCTGATTTTCATCGGCGAGGCGCCGGGGGCGGACGAAGACACGACCGGCCGGCCGTTCGTCGGACGGGCCGGACAGCATCTCGACAAGATCCTCGCAGCGGCCGGGTTCAGGCGGGAAGAGGTGTTCATCGGCAACATCCTCAAGTGCCGCCCGCCGGACAACCGCACGCCGAGCCTCGAGGAGATGAAATGCTGCACGCCGTTCCTGCGCCGCCAGCTCGCTCTGATCAAACCCCACCTGATCGGCCTCCTCGGGAACACCTCGTGCAAATACGTTCTCGGCCCCGACGTCGAGGGCATCACGCGCATCCGGGGCCAGTGGTTCGATTCGATCTTCGGCATCCCCTGCATGCCGATGTACCACCCGTCGTACCTTCTGCGAAACCAGTCCCGCGAGCGCGGCAGCCCCAACTGGCAGATGTGGCAGGACATCCAGGCCCTCAAACGCCGGTACGACCAGCTCGTCTGATTTCATAGCGCCAGGGACATAAGCGCTTCGGCGTTTCCTCATGCCCGCAACGAGGGAAGACGCATTGAAATTCCCTTCGGAACCATGCTAGGGTTAGCTTCATGAGAAATGTTTTTGCCCTTCTGCTGATGGTTTGCACCTGCATTCTGATCGGCTGCCTTGGCTCGGGAGGCTCGGGATCATCCTGGTCTGGCGGAACGGGCGACATCGACACGCAAGCCCTGATTTCCGGGTGGGTCTCCATCGATCGAAACGGAAGCAAGATGTACGGGGGCATTCCGATCATCGCCCGGAATCGTATCACCTGGGCCGAAGCGGCCAAGGTCACGACGAATTCGAGCGGCTATTTTTCCTTTTCCAAGCTCGCTGCCGGCATCTACGACATCGTCATGGCCATTCCCGGAGATCGGGAAATCATCTTCGCACACGACGTGAAAACCGACGGCGTATCCCCCGGCCAGGTCCTCCCCGCCAGATCCCTCATCGGCATTCAGAACCTTCTCATCGACCGAATCGGCTCCGACTCGTTTCACCTTTCGTTCGATTCGAACACCACCTGTGTGGCCGTCGTCGAGTATCAACCCGTCGGCGGGGATGCCAAGACCGTCACACTCACGCCGGATGGAGCCAAGGAGCATGAAGGCACGCTGACGGGACTATTATATTCGACCAAATACGACGTGACCATCAAGCTGACCGACGGCGATACCGGCCAGGAGTTCGTCATGCCCGGCCTCCTCGTGTCGACGACGGGCACGGTTGGGCCGCGCAATCTTTCGGTCGTCATCAACGCAGGTTCCGTCGAGACGAACTTCCCGATCGTCACCTTGAGTCTTCATGCCGACGGATGTTCTGAAATGCTGATCAGTGAAAGCCCGGACTTTTCGGATGCCTCCTGGGTTAATTATGCCGAAACGTACACACACACGTTCAAGGATACGTCCGCCGGGCGAAAATGGATTTTCGTGAAATTCCGCGATGCAGACAGCAACGAGTCGACCGTTCAAATGGACGCCATTCTGCTCGCCCAGGTCGGGTATCAGGGCATTTCGATCAATGACGGCAGCGCTCTGACCAACTCGGCCGAGGTGGTTCTCGAGCCCGTGTATCCCGGAGCGACGTTCATGCAACTCGCCGACAACCCCGCATTTTCGTATTCCTATTGGGAGTCGTATACCGAAACCAAACGGTGGCGATTTTCTTCGGTCGACGGATTGAAGACGATTTATTGCCGTTTCAAAGGCGGCCAGGCAAATGCCGAAGAGGTGTTCACCGCATCCATCCTTCTCGACACGACCCCGCCTCTGGTCACCCTGAAGATCAACGATGGGGCGACGGTGACGGCGACGACGAGCGTCACGCTGACCATGAGCTACACGACACCTCCCCTGAAGATGCAACTGTCGAACACGACGGCTCCGGCGAGCAGCTCGACGTGGCTTCCCTTCGGCGGCATGGTCGCCTGGACGCTTCCATCGGGGGATGGAGCGAAAGAGGTGTTCGGCGTTTTCAAGGATGGGGCCGGCAATCAATATGGTCCGATATCATCCAAAATCACTCTCGATACGGTCGCCCCCCTCAATGATGCCATTTTCGTCAGAATCACCGAGAACACCACCTCCGACGTCGCGACGTATGCCCTCATCGCCAGTCTCCCCGTTTATCTGCATTTCGATGTCAAAGACGATTCGACGACCAGTGCGTATTATGCCGTCGCAAACGGAACGAGCGACAAGCCGTCCCCGGATCGATTCGTCAAGGTTCGGGCCCCCTTTTCCCCCGTTCAGTTCACCGAGGCGACGTTCAAGTCGGACCGGAACACGGCCGTCGGAACGTACACCATCTGGGTGTATTTCACGGACGATGCCGGCAACCCCAGCTTCGACAAAACCGCCAAGATGAAGATCGACGGCCCCCGTCTGGTGCTTTCGCCGGCCAGCGTCACTCTCACGTCGGGGAAAAACATCCAGTTCACGGCCGTCTTCGAAAACATCGAAGCACGATCCGTGACATGGTCTCTCGCGCCCCCTCTCGTCGGCACCATCGATCAACAGGGTCTGTATGAAGCCACGGCGCCGATCCGATTGCCTTCGGTGGCGACGGTGACGGCTCGCACGCAAGATGGCCTGCTCACGGGCGAAGCAACGGTCAACCTCGCCACGAGCGTCGAAATTCTGTTCAAGGATGGGACGGACGAAACGTACGGGCCTCTTGAATATCAACTGTCTCCTGGCAGTTCCAAAGAGGTTCAGATCCGCGTCCTGAACGACCACCAGGGCGTCGAGCTTCTCACACCTCCGTCAGCAGGCAGTCGCGTGCTTTCTTCCCCCAGTGTCTCCGGGGCGGATTCGCTCGTGACACTCACCTATACGGCACCTTCGAGCGCTCCGGCACCTTCCGGCAATCCAGTCGTCATCGGCATTTGCGCGAAAGCGAATCCTGAAGTCGTCGGCTCACTCTCGTTCCTGATTGCCGAAGGCGCGGGCATCACGCTTTCCCCGAAAAGCGGCGAAGCACAGCGCAACTCCCCCCTCCCCATCACCGCCACCGTCGTCGGAACCACCGAGACGGCCATGGTGTGGAAGATCAGCCCTACGAGCCTGGGCAGTTTCGATCCGGGATCCGTCGTTACGACCACGACGACGACCGATCCCAACCATCGGGTGACATTCTATGCGGCATCTCCCGAAAAAATCGGCCAGGCAGAGATTACGGCAAGTATAGACGGCGCTTCGGAACGGTGTCCCGTCACGGTGTATCCGCCCATCCAGTTCGTTATTGCGCCGCCGGCGACGACGGCTATGCCGCTGATCACACCGATCACCTTCAAGGCCCAGGGATTCGATTACCTCCTCGGCAATGCCACCGAGGCCGTAACCTGGCAGTTCAAAAATGCAGGAACGAGCAAGACCGATTTCAAACCCGCCGATGGAAAGACCTATTCGGATCGCGGATCGTTGACGGTCATCGACGCGACGACGGCCGAGTATCGCAGGCCCGCGGCTCTCCCCAGTCTTTCCGACCCGACGGCCAGCGACAGCGTTCTCATCAGAGCCGTCTCGAAAGCGGATTCGGCGGCATCAGCCACGGCGATCGCCACGCTCACTCCCAAAGTGGCGGTCAAGCTGTACACAGATGTCGAACGGACGGCGACGGCCATCGTTGCCGCGACCGTCGCAGAAGTTGGAAAGCTTCAGTTCTTCGCCACGGTGACGCCCCCAGACATTGGCGACACGTCCGTCGCCTGGACCGTCAACGATACGGCAGGCAATGCCCAGATCGGAACGATCGATGCGAATGGCCTCTATATCGCCCCGGATATCATCTCGATCAATCAGGTCACGATCAAAGCAGCATCGAAATACGACCCGACATCGTTCGCCACCGTGACCGTCAATCTGAGCGATTTCTGGCTACCGAAGCGGGACAACATGTTTGACAGCGTCACCGGCGAACCCATGCAGATCACGTCGCTTCTCGTCGATCCGACCACGCCGGTCGGCGACGATTTCATCGTCTACGCCGGAACCCGGGGATACGGGGTCTGGGTCGCGACCTTTTCGGATACGGCGGGAGACGTTACCGGAGGCTTCTGGCAACCGTTCGGAGCCTTGGGCAGCCGATCGAAGAAAAGTGATGGGCAATACGCCGTAAGCCATCTCGCAGTTTCATCAAACCGTGAATTTTACGCAGCAACCGCCAGCGGAATATGGCACTTAGCATATGACGGCACTCTGAACGGCAGCGAAGACAGCTTTATCGTACAAAAATTGGATAATCTCCTGACTGTTGATGCGAACTTCTTGAAGTTAGCATTCAACTCTCATGATCCTTCCGAGTTGTTCGCCTCCACACCTAACGGCGTTTACAAAATTCAAATATCCAACGATTCACAGGTTGATTCCAAGACAAAGATTCTCAATGTATTCGATCCCTACAAAACAATCGAAACACGTTTATATCAAAAGGTTACACCTACCGACCCCCCTGTCACAACAACACATGCAACTTCTGCCTATTCTTTCGATGACTCGTCAAATCCAATTGGCTCTATTCTCAACACGCTGGTTTACGATGATTATAATGACCGCCTCTATGCTGCAGGCGATTCGGGAATATTTTTGAGAATGAATGACACAGTGACAGGAAATTTACGGGAACTTTCTTCATATACTTTTCTAGCACCTGAACCAGATATCTCGATGGGAACGGGTACTTTTTTCGAACTAGGAGCACCGTTAGATATTTATTACATCACAACCGATTTCTCTGGAACGGCGCTCGACATGGCCATCGATGCGGTGAATCGCAACACCATCTGGGCGGCGACCGTGAGCGGGGTGTATCGTTCGATCAGCAACGGCATGCCCGGCAGTTGGGAGAAGAAACCCTTTGCCGCCGGCAGCTCGGTGAACACACGTGCCATTATCGTCGACTCGACGAATACCATCAACGTCCTGGCCGGCAGCGAAGACGGCCTGTACCGCAGCACGGATGCCGGCGCGACCTGGAAGCGCATCAAAAGCGGCCTGGGGAACCACAAGACGATCACGAGCCTGATCCAGGCGGCGGGTATCGCCGGCGCGCGCCGAAAAGTCTGGGCCGGCACCGCGGGCGGCGTGTTCATGGGCAGGCAATCCCTCGACCTGGAGTGATCTCACACCGCACCCGGCGGCGCAATGGCGTCACCAGGTGCCGCCGCGAATCCTCTGGATGCGGTTGTTCCCTCGTTCCACGACGTAGAGATCGTTCTGTATGACGATGATCCCCCAGGGATCGGAAAATTCACCCAGCCCCGTTCCCGATTTCCCGAACTTGTGAATCGCCGTCCCGCCGAGATCGAACATGACGATCTGGTCGTTCTGCCGATCCGTCGCATAGACCTTCGGCGTCGCGCCGGTGCCGAAGCAGAAGGAACCGCCCCGGCCTGATATATTGTATGTCGTATAATACGTATTCAAATCACTTCCGTAGACGACGATCCGCCCGCCTTCCATGATATAGACGAGGTCGTTATCCGCCCGGTATCGAACTGCGGCGGGAGCGGTGAGACCGGTCACCTGGCTGTAGCACAGGTTGTTCGTGACATCCCATTTCACCACGCGGTTGTTGTCACGATCGGCGATGAAGAACACCGAGGGATCGACAGCGCTGTCGATACTCCCCTTGATCTGGATATCCATGGGGTTCGAGAGCTGGCTGAAACCGTTCCCGATGGCGATCGTGTAACTCGAAACCGACTTGATCGCTTGCTGGGCGAGATTCGACGCAGCGAATCTCGTGATGCGACATCGCCCGTCACCATCATCCGTTTCCAGGCCGTAGATGGACGATCCATTCTGCAGGATCGAAATGAGTCTGTCCGTCAATGATGCAACTCCCGTGACATTCGGGGACGGCGCCCGCTCGAGATCGCCGCTGGCTGTCAGGATGCTCTTTCGATCGAGTTTGAGAATCTGAGCATCCGAGGCGTTCGCAACATAGACGGTATTGGCATCGGTCATGGCAATGCCCGTGGGTGCGTTCAACAGCAGATCATCATACACCTCGGCGTCCCAGACCCAGAACTGGATCTTCTTCGTCGCGATCAATCCATAGCTGTCCGCTGCCGTCAGAATGACCGTCTGAGTGCCGGGCGTTTCGATGTTCAATGCCAGGGTCGATCCGACCGAACGGATACTCCCCTCCGGATAATACCAGGTCATGCTGTTGGAAGGCAGATTACCATCCTCATGATCCGTTCCGACGGCGCTGATGACGATCGAAGTTCCCGCACTCGCAAGGAATATCGGAATATCCCCCGGTGCGACAGCATACTGAACGGGCTTCTCGATGTTCCAGGTTACCGTCGGAATCCGATTCACGAGAACCGAGACGTTCGATGAACTGACATTGCCCAGGCTGTCCGTTCCCTTGTAGGAAATCGTGTGCACCCCGGAGGGAAGGGTGTTCGCGGGTAAGGTGTTCACCGGAATCGAGTTTCCCGTTCCCAACGGCGTTGCACCGAAAAACCAGGTCATGGTGATCGGTCCTTCGGAATTCGGAACCGCCGTGAAAGTCGTCGGTGCATCCGTATCCAACCGAGTTCCATCGGCAGGATACGTGATCGATGCCAACGGATACCGAAAGCGGATCTTGTTCGTGACCGTCGAAGCAATGCCGTATTCATCGATACCCTGGAGGGTGATTTCATGCAGTTTGGAGTCAACATCACCTGGGCCGATGATTTGCGGAGATCCGGTTTTCCAGGGTTCTCCGTCGCGTTTCCAGGTCATCTTGGCGAGGTCGAGGGCTTCCCCCCCCCCATCGACTCCCGAGCCCGTCAGGGTCACCGAATTTCCCTCAAACAGGTATGTCCCGTTCCCAGGCGTGAAAGAGACGGTCGGATCATCCTGGACCAGGATTCTGGTCACACCTTTTACCTCTCGACCGAGACTGTCCGTGCCGCCATAAGACAACGTATACTCCCCTTGCAGGCTGGCCGCAGGCGTGGAGAGATCGGGACCGGTGCCCTGCTCCTTCGCACCCGACCCATCATCAAGCCACCACTTCATTTCGATCGGTTCGGCCGGGTTTGGCGTTCCGTGCGCCTCAATCGTATCCTTCTTGGTATACCTCGTATCCGCAAGCGGTGAAGTCACGACGGGCGTCGGATAGCCGAATTCGATAGTGACGGCTGTCTTGCCAACGACTCCGTCTTCATCTTCTCCGACCAGCTCGAACACATGAGAACCGGGAAGAGTGCCGGAAGCCACATCCACCGTTGCCCCCGTTCGCCAGACGGTTTCTTTGTCACCATCGAGATACCATTTCATCATGGTTCCGAGTATTGCCGCTCCGTTGTCCGCCCTCTCCCCGCTCCCCTCGAGCGTTACGTCTCCGGCAAACAGCAAGGCCCCGGTATTCGGCGTGATTTCCATCACGGGCTTGCCACGGATCAGTATCGAAATCTGATCATGGAGAATATTTCCAAATGTATCGACTCCTTGATAGCGTATCGTATGCAAACCATTTTCCATGATGCTCACATCATCAATCGACGGCCCGGTGCCGAGATTCTTTTTGAGACCGGCCTCGTCGTAATCCCTCCACCATTCCATGGGTATGAGGCTCGACGCGCCGGGCTCTCCGCGAAGGTCGAACGGCACTCCCGGTTCGAACGTGTCTCCATTGGCGGGCGACAGGATGGAAGGCAACGGATGCCCCGGAAACAGCCTCGAGGTGATGATTCCCGGCACTCCGAGAGTATCCTGCCCTTCCAGTCTCAGCTCGTTCCAGCTCCCTGCCACGAGATCGCCTTCTTTGGGAGAGTAGGTCTCGGTTGCAGCCAGGAAACTGGTTCCTCGATACCATTTCATGGTTTCGGTGACGATCTTTGTTCCGTCGCCCGCCGTTCCCGCGCCCTTCAACGTGCATGGCGCACCATCAAAAACGACTGCATCGCCGGCAGGAATGATCTCCATCGTCGGAAGATTTTGCACGATGATCCGGATCGTCGAGGAGCTAACCATCCCCTGACTATCGGTTCCGATATATACGATGGTATTCAGTCCATTCGGGAGAAGAACGTCCTTCAGGGACGAGCCTTCACCGAGAGGCTTCGTGTCGCCCAGGCGCCACCACTCCATCGGCATCATCGGGTGGGACGGAGGAACGGCCTCCAGGTCGACGGTTGTCCCCGGATTGATATACCTGCCGTCGGAAGGTGACGTGATGCTGGCAAGGGGGTAATCGATCGTCACCTCCTTGGAGATGCTTCCGATGACGCTTCCAAGTGCACTTCGCCCCTTCAGGGTGATGCGCCGAAGCCCTGCCTCCTCGACTTCAGAGGGAAGATCGAAACTGTTCATCCCGGCTTTCCAGACCGTCTCCCCGCGAGAATCGATGAACCACGTCATCCTGACGGGCGGGATGCTTCCCATGGAATCGTCTCCCTCTCCTTGAAAGGCAATGGTCGTTCCCTTGAAAAACACACTTCCGTCAGCCGGGGAAAAATCCATCACCGGCACGGCTTCGCATGTCACGGTCACCGTGCTGGAGCTCTCGAAAGCCAGCGCATCCCTTCCGATATACGTATAAGTATATTTCCCGGCATCCATCGGCATCGTATCGACGACCGATGATCCAATGCCCACCTCCTCCTGGTCGCCTTTTCCGTAATTGCGATACCACTTCATCTCGAGGATTCCCTTCAAATCCGGAATGGCCTGCAGCGTCAAATCATCGCCCGGATCGATACGACGATTGTTGGCGGGACTCGTAATGCTTGCAAGCGGAATTCCGGCAGTCAGGCTCTGTGTTACACGGCCTTCGGTCCCGAAGGGACCGGTTCCGGAAAGGGTTATCTCATACTTTTTCCCACGCGGCGCAACCTCGGGAAAATCAGTGAGAGGGGCAAGGAAATTTCCCGTAGCCGTTTTCCAGGCAGCTCCATTCAACAGCCATTTCATTTTTTCCGGCAAAATCGCCTTGTTCAGCGTATCCATTCCGGTCCCGCTGAAAGGGATGTCGTTCCGCCGGAACAGAGCAGCTCCGTCACCCGGTGTGAAGGTCATCTGAGGAACGCGTTCCGCGATGATCGTAATGGTGTTCGAACTCACGACCGGCGGGATACCGCTGTCGGTTCCGACGTAGGTAATGGCATGACGACCGGATTCAAGATTCAGGATGGCGGGTGTCCCCGTCCCGATTTGTTTAGCACCGGCCTCACCCCAGCCATTCCACCACTGCATGACCAATTTGCCTGTCGTCGGAGGAACACCCTCGAACGTGACCGGTCCCGGATCGACACGAAGCCCCTGGACTGGCCTCGTGATGGAGGCCGGCGGCAATCGAACGGTAAAGGCATGACTCACGCTACCGATGGTAGCCTGGGCCCCTTCACCTTCGAGCCTGACGACGTTCGTTTCTTTCGGGAGATCCAAATCCCGGATCGTAAAGCTGGCGATGCCAGACTGCCAGACTCCGGCCTTTCCTTCGAGGAACCAGTCGAGCGATGTCTCCGGCAAGAGGCGGTTGTCGGTATCCGTTCCCGTTCCGACGAAGGGAATCCTCTGGCCTGCAAAAAAAGCCGCACCGCTCACGGGAATGAAATCCATCGCCGGTGGCATGTTCACCCGAATGACGATACTCGCGGCACCGGTTCGCCCTTCGCCGTCCTTCACGGTCAAGGTGATGACGTGCTCCCCCGAGCGCAGATCCGTGCGCAGGAGATCCGTTCCGACACCGAGCTGCCCATCGATGCTGGAACTCCAGGTGAATGCCGAGCTCTTCGTGATCGGACCATCCTCGTAATCGATCGCATGCCCACGGAATCGAATCTCCGCATGCTCCGGGAAGCCCGCGCCATCCGCCGGAGTGTCGATGACCACGACGGGTTTGGCGTTGACGACATCGATGCGCTTCGTCGCAGTCGCCGCGACGTCATTTTCGTCCCTTGCTTCGAACAAGATACGGTATGGACCCCGGTGGAGAAATCGGTAGGCTATCGTCCTCGTTCGGCTCGCAAGGAGGGTCGTCGTATCCGTCGCGACGAACCACACCATCCGTTCGTCGGTGATGTTACGACCGGCATAATCGGAGCCAACCCCCGAGAATGTGACGGTCGAACCGGCTTCGAATGCCGTTTCGGCCGGTTCGACGATGCTCACGTTCGGGACCGCCGTGACCCTCATCAGGATAGACGCGTCGATGCGAGTTGCCGGGTCTTCCGCGACGAGGGTAATGGTCGCGAGCGCCGTCTGCCCCGGTTGGATAGGAGGGGAGGTCCAATGGAACGTACCACCTTCCGCGGCGGTCGGGCTACCTTGCGATGCCGACCAAGAAATATCCGGAGATACATCGGACGGCCAGGTGATGCTCGCGACGAAGGCGAGTCGAACCTCTCCACCGATCTGTGTCGTGGCCGTTCCGGTGATTTCAACCAGCTTGAGCGGCGTCGGGACGATCACCTCACCGGGATGCCTCACGTCATTCGAAATCACCATGCGGGTCATGCCGGAAAGCGGCGGCCTCGTCAGCGTTTCCCTCGCGGTGAAGGTGATCGAGGCGGTCGCGACATCGACCGGGGCGATCCATGAACCCGAGCAGCTCGCCGTTTGCCTGAAAGAGCCGGCAGACCACGACCAGGTCGCCATGGTGTCATCGTGCTCGGGATCCAAGACAAAGGCCGACAGCGGGATCGATCCCTGGCCGCTCACGGGATGCAAGGGTGTTTTCATCCAGACGAAGGGCGGATGGTTGTTGCTCGTGTTCTCGACGAATCTGGTTCCGATCACGACCGCCGAAGCGGCATCGAACGCATCGGCAGGAACGGATACGACGCACTGCTGCCAAATTCTCCCGAGGGGTGGGTTGATGACGATCGTGCCAACCGCGCCCGACGGCATATCAGGTGAACGATAGACTCCATTCCCCAAAAAAGTGAACGCTTCGCCCCACAGAACGGGGGAGCAGTAGGAAACGGGATTGCCATCGGGATCCGAGACCAGCAGCCGGGTTGAATACCGGGCACGGTCACCGGGGCCGAGGTTGAAATCAATTTGCTCAGCAGCTTTTGAAGACGTCAGATCGACCCGAGCGAGGGATCGGGCTTTGTATATCGTATCTCCGCCGGCGTTCCATCTCGCAATCACGTAGTATTTGCCGAACGGGATCCCCGTCATCGTATAGGTCCCGTCGGTTGCCGGAACGGCAGTGATCGATGGATTTTCCTCGAGAAACACGACGAGGCTCCCTGGCTGGACAGCGGCCAGCGCCTTCGTCAAAGAGGCGTGCAGGCTCGCGAGACCGGCCTGGAGCGTCACCTTGCCGGAAATCGTTCCGAGACTGGTCGAGGGGCCCGCGGTCCCGCCGCCTCCCCCGCCCCCGCCACCCATGCATCCGATCAGGACGACGAGGATGGCGCCAACCAAGAACGCCAACCGTTTCATCAGCGCAACCCGGCCGGCGATTGTATTTTGTTTATTTTATATTTCACACTTTATTTTTTCGCGATCGCCACCGAAACCTGCACGGCGTGGATCTCGAGGCGGCGCTTCTGATACAGGCGCAGGGCGGCCTCGGCAACGTCGGAGATGAACAGGACGTTCATGGCGGCGCCGACTCCGCCGCCGACGAGGGGGATCGCCTGGGCGGCTTTGCGCCGCGTCAGGTTGATGCAGAGCTGTTTCGCAAGGTTGCGCACCGCCGCCGTGAACGCCTCGCGGCCCAGAATCGCCCCCTGCTCGCGCGTCGAGATCGCCGTCGAGGTGCCGTCGAGAACGGCGCGGATCTCGGCGGCGCCCGCGACGGCGTCTTTCTTGTCTTCGGCCGTGTTGGCCGAACCGGCGCGAAGGGCCTGGAGGAGGAACGACCGTTCGACCTCGGCGGAGGTGTCGAACCCATAACAGGCACCAATCCGGCGAATGGTGCGGATCGCAAGCACCAGCAGGGCCGGGATGTCGGCCGTCAGGCCGACGAGGCCGGTCATACCCGTCACGGCCCCTTCGGCGGCAGCAAGCCCTTTTGCCCAATCCGAGACGGTATCCGACAGGCCGTCCGATATATGGAGAGGAGCGTTGGCGAAATCCCGGCAGGAAGCGGCTTCGAAGCCGAGCTTTTTCGACTCGGCCAGGAGATCGTCGCTGCCCGAGACGGCCGCAGCCGCATTCAGCGCGGCATCGATGGCCTTTTCCATGACCTCCTCGGGGACGACCTTCTGGGCCGCCCAGGCAAGCGGGGCGGCAAGAAATCCCATCGTGCGGGCCATGGTCGATGGCGGTTGTGCTTCCCAGGCTTCGATGGCGTCGATCTGCTGCTGCTCGTAGGCCCCCCGCATACTGTCCATGGCTTCCTCCGCCGGTAATATTGAGCTTCCCACGCCATTGTACGGCAGCCGGGGCCCGGAAACAAGCTGCCCGGCTCAGATTTCGCCTCTTGATGGCGGCGGTTCCGCACCAACAAAAACCCGGATCCTCGAGGGATCCGGGTTTTGTTTCCGAAAGAATCCGGAAGGATCGGGAGAAGAATTACTTCTTCTCTTCTTCCTTCTTCTCTTCGGTCGCCGGAGCGGCGGCCGGAGCAACGGCGGCGTCAGCCTTCTTCTCTTCGAACGACTTGATCATGAAGCCTTCGGACTTCCCGTCTTTGGCGGCGACCTTCTCACCCTCGAGAACGAAGGTCAGTTCGGCAACCTTCTCGACCTTGAGGAGCTCGGCCAGCTTGTCGCCGGGGAGGAGGGTCAGTTCGGCATCAGCGGTCTTGAAGGTGACGGTGTCCGGAGCGCCGTTCTCGCCCTTCACGACGACGACTTTACCTTCGAGCTTCACGGGAGCCGGGGTGGCGGCGGCGTCAACGGCGGGGGCCGGAGCAGCGGCGTCAGCGGCGGGGGCGACGGCGGCGTCAGCGGCGGGGGCAACAGCGGCGTCAGCGGCCGGAGCCGGAGCGGCGGCGTCCTGAGCGAAAACCGGGAGAGCGAACGAGGCAACCATCAGAGAGAGAATAAGAGCGCGTTTCATTATCTTGAAATCTCCTTTATGTGTGTTTGAGGTCGAACCTCGATCAACGATTCAGCAAGGACGATGCCAACTCGCTTGTTTTGGCTTGTACCCTCATTTTGGCGATGGGGGTCCCGGTCAATCGCGGAAGTTTCCCCAGTCTGCGCTGCGGAAAAATCCTCATTTTCACCCCTTCTGCGGATTTTTCCCCAGCCGCCTGCCCAGGGTTTCCCCCGCGTTGAAATAGGATCAGGCCCAGATGAGCCATCCGGACGGATCACGATCCGCCCCTACGCCACAGGTGTTGGTTCGACCATGAGGGTGGGGGGACGCAGAGCAATTCGCCCAAAGGGGAGTTGCGTCCTCATGCCTCGGCAAGGCCGTATTTTTTCAACCGGTATCGCAGAATATCCCGGGTCATGCCGAGCAGCTTGGCAGCCTGTGACTGGTTTCCCTTGCACCGTGCCAGAGCGTCCTGCAGATACCGGCGCTCGATCTCTTCGAGATGCCCATGCAGGTCCATTCCGCTCTCGGGAATCGGAACGACTTCCTGAAGGATCGTCCGGGAAGCGGGTGCCGGGATCTGGCCGTTCTGGCCTCCCAGCCCAAGACTCGCTGCGGTGATCTGCTCGCCGGTCTCGAGGATCACGGCCCGCTCGATACTGTTCTTGAGCTCACGGATGTTGCCGGGCCAGTGATACGTCTCGATCAGTTGAACGGCGCTCTCGGAGAACCCGCCGAGGTGGCGCTTATATTTCGATGAGTATACTTCAAGAAAATGGCTTGCAATCACCATCGCATCACCGCTCCGCTCGCGCAGCGGGGGCAGAAAGATCGGCACGACGTTCAGCCGGTAGAAGAGATCTTCACGGAACTCGCCGTCCCGGACGGCCTGGGCGAGATCGCGGTTCGTCGCCGCAATGATGTTCAGATCCACCTGGATCGGCCGGTCGCCCCCGACCCGCCGGATTTTCTGCTCCTCGAGCGCCTTGAGGAACTTCGTCTGGATGGGAAGCGGCATCTCGCCGACCTCGTCGAGAAACAGCGTTCCCCCGTCGGCCAGCTCCATCAGCCCCTTTTTCGTCTCGGTCGCTCCGGTGAATGCCCCTTTTTCGTGGCCCAGCAGCTCGGATTCGAACAGATTCTCGGGAATCGCGCCGCAGTTGATTTCGATGAACGGCCCCGTCGCGCGCGGTCCGATCTGGTGCAGAGCGTTGGCGGCAAGCCCCTTGCCGGTGCCGCTCTCCCCGCCCAGCAACACGACCCCTGCGCCCGCCTTTCCGATCCGTTCGAGCGTCTCGATCACCTCCCGCATTCGCGAGGAGTGGCCCAGAACCGCATACTTCGGTTGACGCTGCGCCCGCTCCGTCGAGAGGGAGGCGACGACCTTCTTGAGGCGAGCCGCCTCGAGGGCGTTTTGTATCGTAAGGCGTATTTTTTCCAGCGTGAACGGTTTGAGGATGAAGTCGAACGCCCCGGTGCGGATCGCCATGACGGCCGTCTCCACGTCGGCGAAAGCCGTTACCATGATCACCTGCACATCGGGATCGAGCTGCTTCAATCGCTCGAGGAACGCCGTTCCCTGCATGCCGGGCAGGCGGACATCGACGACGGCGGCATGGAACCGCTGTTTTTCGGCCACCGGCAGCGCCTCCTCGGCGCTCTCGAAAGCCCGGACGCGATACCCGCTGCGCTCCAGATCCCGTTTGAGCCCCCACAGGATCAGCTTTTCGTCATCGATCAGCAACAGGTCATACATGGGCTTCGTCTCCCCCGGTCGGTGCGGTGTTCCCGGAAACCGTCGGATTCACGCTCGTTCCGATCTGCGTGGTGGAAAAGCTCGTGGCACTGGGCGGAATGGCCGGAGCCGCCGGAGCAGCATCGATGCGCCGGGGCAGGTCGAGCTCGAACCGGGCACCGCCCAGTCTGCTCCCGGGAACGGCCCGGGCCGTTCCCCCGTGACTCTCGACGATCCCGGCCACGATGGCGAGGCCCAGCCCCGTCCCCTTGGTCTTCGTCGTGAAGAACGGATCGAATATCCGCTCCAGATTCTCTTCGGGAATGCCCTGGCCCGAGTCTTCGATCACGATCCGGATCCCCGCGAGACAGGGTTCGGCCGAAACGCGGATGGTCCCGTCGTGATCGACGGCATCGATCGCGTTCGTCAGCAGGTTCAGCAGGGCCCGATGCAGCTGATTGCGGTCGGCCACGGCATCGTTCAGTTCTTCCGGGATTTCTATGTTCAGAACTATTTTTCTTTCTTCGAACCAGGAGCGGAGAAGGATGTGCAGTTCATCGAACAACTCCGTCCACTTCATCTCTTCGGGATTCAGGGAGCGAGGCCGGGCGAAGACGAGCAGATCCGAGATGATGCCGTTGACGCGGTACACTTCCTTCAGGATCTCGGCGAAAATCTCGCGGTCGGGCCCATCGGCCGGGTATCCGCCCTGCAACGCCTGGATCGCGGTTCCGATGGCCGCGACGGGGTTGCGGACTTCATGGGCGACGGTGACGGCGAGTTGCAGCATCGAGGTCAGCCGCTTCTGCTGCTTGCCGAAGGCAACGTTCATCTGGTTGAACGAGTCGATCAGTTCCCGCATCTCGGGCGCCCCGGCCGGGTCGACGAACGGCGCCTTTCCCGGTTCCCCGGGGCTCCGCATCACGTCCATCAGGCTCCGCAAGGGGGCCATGGCCGCACGATGCAGATAAAAGGCGAACGAGAGGCCCGCCGCGAGGACGAGGCCGGCCACCCAGAGAATCGTCCCGCTCATCGCCTCGAGCTGTTCGCGCATCACGGCGTCGAGCTGCCGCCGATTCACGCTTTCCTGCCTCAGCAGATCGCGGATCTGCTCGTGAAGGCGTGTCCGGGCAGCCTTGATCCGCTGGAGCGTCGCCGGGGAGACGGCGCCGACGGGAAAGTTCTGGTTGATCGTGTAGGTCGCGTTCTGAAGCAGATCGGCCATCTCGACGCGCGTGCGGTCGAGCCGCGCGAACTCGGCTCCCTTCGCGCGGAACTGGCGGAGGTCTTTCGCCCGGTCGAGCAGGGTGCCGACCCGCTGGCTGAACTCGAAATAATGCCGCCAGGTCTGCTCGGAGAGATACTGGTCGAAGGTCTCGGAGGTCTGGAACAGGTCGAACAGATCGTTCTGCACCTGGCTTCCGACCATCAGCACATCATCCGCCACCCGCAGATGCGCGGTCGCATCGATCACGTTCGAAAACCGGCGCAGAGCCAGCCCCATGAACGCGACCATCAGCACGCACAACAGCAGCGACCCGAGAACGACACGCTGCGACAACCCGAACCGGCGCATCCGGCGCCTCCCTCGATCGAATGTCCCGCATTATACGGCGAACCGCCCCGCCCCGCCACCCCGACTGCCAACCGCCACGCGCGTCAGTCGAAGGTGTTGAACTCGTCGACGGTCGCGGTGTCGTCGCGCCAGGTGATGATGTTGAAGGCAGCCGGAGGATACGGCGGGAAGTAATCGCCTCCCCCGCGCACGAACGTCGAGTCCCACGAGCGGCGGCGCACGATCGGCTGGTCCTCCCGGAAGCGGCCATCGAGAAACACGTCGGCTTTCCGGTTCCGCAGATGGATCATGCCTCCGTGATGGCGCAGGATCACCCGGGTGTCGTCTCCCGCGTATCGGAAGCAGCGCATCGCCTCGTTGTCGATGTTGCCGAGTTCATTCGTGACTTTCCCCGCGCCGTCGAGCGCATCCCAGCGGGCGTTGAGCTCGGCGCTGTCGATCAACAGCGCGTTCACGGTCATTTCGGGCAGCCGGAACCCGGTCTTGGGATTCTTGACGGCCATCTTGAAAAGACGATCGCAGGAGTTCCAGATGCCGAGCGCCTTGTTGGGCGGATCGTCATCCATCTCTTTTTCCATCTGCTCAAGTATCATATTTATTGCGATATCACGTTCGAAGGGGGCCAGAATTCCCGTCATATAGCAGGCTCCGCCGATGGCCCCGACGATTTTCTGGCGGGCCAGGAAACCCTTGACCCCGAACCTCTGCCGGTTCACCTCGGGATTCTCGGAAATCTCGAGATACTCTCGCAGCGGTTTGAGCGCGGAGTGCACGGCCAGGCTTCCCATCGTCAGCGGGATCACCTCGGGCGGAGTTTTCGGCAGGGCAAAGAGGGTCGAGATCTTGTTGAAGTTCAGGGCGAGCATCGGCAGCCGCAAATCGCGCGCGGTGGTGCCGAACCGGGGCGGGTAGACGATCGGAATCATCGCCAGCGGGTTGAGTTCATCGCCCCCGAGCCTCATGCCGATTTCGTAGTCGAGGAGAACTTTGAGCTCTTCCCGGAGGAAATTCAGCGGATTCGAGTAGTCGAACCAGATGCGGCCCATCGAGATGATCATGACGCCGTTCTTGTCGGTGCCGTTTTCGAGCTCCTTGTCGTACTCACGCCAGCCCGTGGTCCAGTTCTGGGGGTTCTTCGGGTGCTGGTTGAAATCGCCGGCGATATACACATCTTTCTCGCAGACGATCGTGAGCGCCTTGAAGGGCGGATTTCCCCAGATGCGCAGCGGAACCATCGAGTAGATGAGGGTTTTGTCGCCGTTGTTGAAATACTTGTCGGGAAACTTCAGGTCGTAGACGATTTCCCCGGGCTTGGCCGGATTGCGCCACTTCGAAGGGTGGTAGCCCTTGAAGGAAAAGCCGGGAACGAGCACGATCGGTGCCGGGTCACCGGCTTTGAGCCAGTATTGCGGGTTCAGCTCGGGAAACCGTTCAGACTTGCCGCCCCGCATCCCGTCGAGAACGAACTGGCACAGCACCTTGCTCATCCCGGTCTCGGGGAACGTCTCGAAGCCTTCCGGAAGATCCGAATCCGCGTCGGGCTTGAGATGACCATTCTTGCCATTCCGGAACTCGACGCGCATGCCCGAGGTCGTCTTGAAATATCCGGGGGTCGATATTTTCTCCATTTCGAGCAGTTCGAGCCCGGCATCCGTGACGCCGCGTTTTCCGACCTTCAGCATCTCCTGGCCATACAGCCGGCCTCGGCGGACGACGCCGGGCACGAGGCGGTTGGGGCCGAGCGCCGCGAGATCCAGCACCTGGCCGTCGTATTCCATATAGGAGCCCGGAACGTATTTTTCGAGCACCGCCTCGACCTTGCGGCAGGCATCGCCGACGCGGCCCACGGCCTCGAGAATGAAGTAGCGATGGGCTTCATCGACGGTTTTCGTCTCGACGGCGTTCTTGGCCCCGGCAAGTTTGACGCGCACCTTGAACTCGCCGGTGATGCGGGTTTTCTTCATCGTCAGCCGGCCGGTGTAGGTCCCCTTTTCGGCGTGGTCGAGCTTGAGGCCCTCGACGTTCCCGACCAGCCAGTGCTTGTGTTTCGCCGGGCTCGTCCAGCCCTTCTGCGGGATATACGGATTGCCGTGCGTGACGAACTGGTAATCCGCCTTCATCTCGGCAAGAACGGCATGAACGCCGGCTTCGGCGACGCACAGGGCGAGATAGTCCTTGGCCCCCCGTGACAACAGGTGAATCTGGCCCCGCTGGAACTGGAACACGGCTCCCGCCAGGATGCCCAGCACGAGCGCAATCATCAGCACGACGATCAGAGCCTGCCCGAAGCGGGAACGAGCGTTCTTCCGATGCATCATGGCATGACCCCGTTCGGCCGGCCCCGCAGAGAAAAGCAGCTCCTAAACTGGAAAACCGCCGGATTCCGCCTCTGGTTCGCCACCTCACCCTGTTTCGCGAATGAAATCTGCACATGAACCAGATAGGGGCCCGTCCCATCCGTTTCGTACGGTTCGGTGACGAGAAAACTTTTCAGCGGCAGACCGGGCACCGAACCGAACCGCACGGGGCGGCGTATTTCCGTATAGACGATCATATCTTTCACACCCCCGCAGACGGTGCGGGTCGCTTTCCAGGGCGCCGGTCCGCCGGGCTTCGTCGGCACATCCGACCGGATATCGCGCACGAGATCGAACGTGCCGTCCTTTGCCTTCACCAGACGCCAGTCGATCGTTGTCAGCTTGAGGAACTCCTCATCGGGGGGCTTCACCTCGAAATCGAGCGCCTGCCCCTCGAACGTGCAGATCTTTCCCTCCCCCGTGCTGATCAGCTTGCTGACCGCTTCCCGGACGACCGGGGAAGGAAACACGACCCGGTTCGAGTTCCGGACATCGTTGGCGAATTGGGAGAAAAACAGCCGGGCGTTCTCGTTGACCCCGATGTGTTCGAGCGCAACCCGGATCGATCGCACCTCGGCGAAGAACAGCCGGTAGATGGCCAGCAGCAGAAGCAGGAACAGGCAGAAGCCGATCATGATCTCGACCAGCGTGATCCCGGCGGATGACCGCCGCAAAAGGCGTCTCAGCATCGGCTCACCACAGATCGGCCTGGGTCGTGGCCGCCTCGAAGGTCAGAGGCGTGCCGTCCTCAGAGGCCCGCCAGGTGACGGTGACACGGATGAGCTTGAGCCCTGACGAGAGGCCCGGGATACTCGACGGGCAGTCGGTCACGGTGACTTCCCGGCGAAACTCCGTCGAGCCGATCTGCACGACGGGAACGAAGCCCTCATTCCCGTCATAGGTCTCCTTTGCCGAGTTGAAATCCGCCATCAGCGTGTCCTTGCGCAGTTCACGGGCAACGCCGATCAGGCGGAAGCGGGCAGCGCGCACGGCTTCGATGGCCTGGCTCGTGAGGGCGATCGCCGTCTCGAAATCACGCGTCTTGCGGACGCCGGTGAAGCTCTGGGAGATCGTCCAGCCCATGAGGAACA
>JAKQOH010000042.1 GCA_029565415.1 Candidatus Rifleibacteriota bacterium
CATTCTGAATGACACCCGTGGTGCCCCCTTCACCTGCACGTTCGCAGGTTCCGGCCCTGACGAGAAGCGGCTTCGCGAACTGGCTGGCATACTCGGGCTCGGGTCCCGGGTCCGGTTCCGCGGCCATGTTCCACACGAGGAGATGGCAACCCTCTATCATTCCCACGATATTCTGGTTCACCCATCCATCAGCGAAGGGCACCCTCTCACCATTCTCGAAGCTTTCGCGGCCGGCCTGCCGGTCGTGGCCAGCGACCTTCCGGCAATCCGGGAAATGGGACCGTCACCGGCCCTGAACCTGGTTGAACCGGGATCGGCGGAGAACCTTGCCGCGGCGCTTGCGGCCGCCCTCGCGTCGACGGCGTTCCGGACATCCGCCGGCAAGACGAGCGCGCAAGTCGCGGGCATCAGGTCATGGGACGTGGTCGCGCGAGAAGAGCTGGATTGTCTTTTATCGTAACTACTATTTAATATCCATCACCGATCCGGCATCGACATCAGCTTCCGACACCCGTATCTTGCGATTCACCTTTTTGTTTCCGATCGTCTCCACGATGTCATAGTCACTGCCAGTCGTTATCCTGCCGACGGCATATCCCGTGGGGTAAGCCACGCGAACCTCGTAGGCTCCGTCATCACCGGCGCGTACGCTTTTCCTGTACCGAACCGGGGCCATGGAGACCCTGCAATCGAGGGAAACCGTCACGTGGCTTCCCGGGTCTGCCCGCCCCTTCAGCAGAGCCCCGTCCACGACCTTGAAGATCAGGACCGCGGGCACCGGATTCGTCCAATCGTTTTTCGAGGCAAAGATCAGGCGAAAATTCGATGCTCCCTCCCTGAAGGCCGGCGTCGAAAAGAACGACATCATTTCATATGCCCAGCAATAAAATGTTTTATCATACTCAATGTTCCGGGAAACACCTGAGGTCTGCCATCCCAGATCGAGGTATTCCCCGCGAATCGCGCGCCCGGCGTTCATCTTGTATTCATTCAGGATATCGATCGTCTGCGCACGCCCGGAGAGGTCGGTCATGAAAAGATACCTGATCCCATATTTTCTGCACGCATCGAGAGCGTCCCGCTCGCTTGCCGCCGTGAACACATCGGCCAGCCTCACGATCCCAAGCTGCATATTGTTTGCAATCACAGGGCGTCGGGCATAGTAGGCAATCGAATTTCCGTGATCCCACATCGTGAGAACACCGTATTCCGGCTTTCCCTCGTCAGAATATCCCGATGTGGGAGGAGAATTTCTCTCGAGCCATTCCGCAGCCTCGATGATATGGGCACTCGGAAAATTCCAATGGGCGGAAGAATGCCATGAAACCCCAAGCTGCACCATGATGACGATCGCCATGGTCGCGAACGCCAGCGGATCTGGCGGACAGGGCTCATTCTCTCCGTTCTTTTTCCTGGAAAGGGTTCTGAAAAGTTCGGCGAGAATCGAGCCGGCCAGTAACGCCTGGCCTGGCCCCAAAAGCCGGAGCCACCTGCGTTGCGCAGATCCGAGAACGAGAATGCTCATCAGGGATATGAATCCGAAACGCCCACCACCGGACCAAAGACCGAAGGTGTTCCGAAAGACCAGGGGAAGAAACAGGACGACGCATCCGAACCAGGCGTACCATGCCTGCTGATAGCGGATCTGGCCATCCGGCCCGCCAAGCGATCCAATCGGCTGGAGTTCGCTTATGGTCGCCATCAGCCTGTTCTTGTTGAAAAGCAGGGAGAATGCATCCCTCATGAAGGGAATTTCCTTCACCCCTTCCTGGAACAGAATTCCTATTCCGCAAACGGCCATGACTGCAAGGAACAACCGTCTGTCGCGGGAATAATCTGACAGCCGCTGAAGCAATGCATGGAAACATCCGCCGGCAACGAGACACAGGGGCTGAAGCCATTGAAACTCATTGAAACGTTTCCAGCTTCCCGTCGGCGGATGCCAGATGAGATATATGATCCCCATTCCTCCGGCGATGAGCATTGCAGACTTCCCG
>JAKQOH010000095.1 GCA_029565415.1 Candidatus Rifleibacteriota bacterium
AAATACTTTCATGCGGGTAGTTTTCCGCCGCTTCCGATCATAGCTACAACAACATAGATGAGCGGAGAACTAGGGGCCGTTGAGTAAAACATTCAACGGACCCTAATTTTTATCCTTTCTGGATGCGGTTTGTCAGCCAACCACCAGCGACGAGAAAGAAAAAGAGCACCTGGGGCAGCGCCGATACTTCCGCCCATATCTGGTTTGTTGCACTGGACATTTTGGGTAACCGCACAGGGGGCAATCTGGCGACAATGTATGAGACGATATCCTGCGGACGATCTCGCGGGCGACGTTCGGGGGGAAGATGAGCTTATCCATTCTGTGCCTCCTACAGCAGCGCGATGCCGGGGTTGGCCGGCTGTTCGTTTTGGTGTCTCATTGCCATGTTCAGGGCCATGATGAGCGCAACCGGGCCGTCTATCTTGTTCTCCGGCCGCTCCTTGCGTGGGTAGATGTTGTCCTTCGCGTCGTAATGCGCCACCACGTTCGACATCATCCAGGTCATTACCTTGTCGCCATCGAAGGATATCGCCCGGTTCAGAACCAGCTTTTCCAGCTCCTTCATCGGCTCGGAGAAATTCAGCACGGTTGGGCGAAGCTCGACCATCGGGAACTCTTCGGCCGTCAGCTCGGTGGAAAGCTGCGTCGCCTGGAACGGGTCATACGGAACCGATCGGATGTCGAACCTGATCCTGGCGAGCCGGAGGTCTTCCTTGATGTATTCGTAATCCGTGACGGCTCCGGGCGTAACCGTCAGAAGGCCCTCCAACTCCCAGCCCTGGTAATGCCGGTTCTGTGGCAGGTCGACCGTATCGCGGGGCAGATAGTATTTCCCGAACGCGTAATACTTCGAATCCTTCCAGAACAGCAGCACGAGCGCCGCAACGTCAACCTTGCTCGCCAGATCCAGCGCGGCCACGCAGGGCATCCCCTCAAACTGCTCCAGGCTGATACTCGGATCGGCGCAGGCCCGCCATTTCAGCATGTTCATCCATGCCGTATTCGCGTTGCACCACACGTTCAGGTGCTTCGTCTTAATGATATTCTGCTGACTCGCATTATTGCAGGCGTCGCGATGCCGGGCCCGGAGGAAGTCCTCGAACACGGAGACGCCGATATTCGGGTTGGCCTTCTTCCAGTTGTCGAAGCTCGACCAGTCGTCGTCGTCATCGATCGTGTAAATGATCCCGAAAAGCTCATTATTCTCCGAGATGCCGTCAAGAACTTTCACGACCTCGTCATGCTGCTGCTTGCACGGCCCGGCAAGGTTCGTCCCGGCCGTTGTGATAATCAGCATTAACGGCTGCTCACGTGCGCCCATGCCCGTATACATCGTGTCGTGCAGGTCCGGCGTGTCGTGCTCGTGGTATTCGTCCACGATCGCGCACGAGGGGGAAGCGCCGTCTCCCGGCTTGCCGATGACCGGAACAAAGCGAGAACCAGTCGAGAGAACCGACATTGATTTCGCGTTGACCTCGACGCCGAAGTAAGATTTCAGGCCCGGCGACTGCTCCATCATGAGCTTCGCCGGCCGGAACACCTCCCACGCTTGGACCTCAGT
>JAKQOH010000099.1 GCA_029565415.1 Candidatus Rifleibacteriota bacterium
GCAAATGCGGACGCGGTGCTCGAACGGTTGCAGAGGCTGAGAGAGAACGACCCAGGGAACCCCTGGATCATCGAACGGTGCGGCGATCTCCTTGCCGCATCGGGCCGGCCGGATGAAGCCCGGGAAGAATGGCGCACATCCCTGAAGCTGGCTCCATCCGTTCGACTCGAGCCGGTGTTTTCCGGCGGTCCCCGGCCATGGGCCCTTGGCTCGACGGGCGACCAGTGGACGCTTGCCTTTGAAACGGCCCTGCGGCGGTATGATCCCGATGCTGGCGGGTATCACCGTCAGGAGTGGGACGCTTTCATGGCGCGTCTTCGAGGCAAGACGGCAGATGGTGGGGGAGGCCGGCCATGAACCCTCGGGTTGTTTCCTGGCTGTTCGGGCTCGTTGCCGTCGCGATCATGGCGGTTTATGCCCGTGAACACCCGCTGTTCGGGATGGCCATCGCTGACCCGTCCGGCCTGCCGTACATCCTGGGAAAGGGAACTCTCGCGTTCGCCGCATGCATCGCGGGAATCCAGACGACGGAATGGATCGGCAAGGGTGTGCTTGCGCTTTTCCGCACCTCATCTGTATGTTCCATCGTGAGATTCTCCGTCGGCCTGGTCTGGCTGACGCTGGGGAGTATCGCCCTGCTGACGTTCGGTTTCCTGCGGCCTGCAACCGCTCTGCTCCTGCTCCTCCCCCTCATTGCCGCAATCCGTCATCCACGCGACGATGGCGGTTCGATCCTTTCGGGCATCCACGGGGCTTCCTGGCTCGTTCTGCTGGCGTTCGGCGTCCTGGCTGGGGTGTATGCCCTCGCTCCTTCCACCGCCCACGACGACCATGTGTATCATCTCCAGGCGATCCGCGAATTCAGCGAGAACGGAAGCCTCTGGCAGCCATCGCCGCAGCTCAACACCTACAGGCCGCTTGCTCACGCCGCGCTCCTTGCCTGGCTGCGGCTCCTTGCCGGGGATGTTGTAACCGGCCTTGGGAATCTGCTTTTCCTGATCGCGACAGGCCTTCTGATGGCGAAAACATGCGGCCTTCCAGGCACGGTGAGCCTTCTGGCCTGGGTGTCGAATCCCGAACTGGTGTGTCTCGCCGGATCATCCTACGTCGAGCCCTTCCAGTGTCTGGTGTTCGTGGCAATCCTCGTCCTGCTCGGATCTCCCGGGCCCCGCTTCGGAATGTCGACATTCTGGGTTGTGGGGCTGCTGGCCGGACTTCTGCCGGCGACGAAGTATCTCGGTCTTGCTCTTCTGCCCGTTGCCGCCATTCTCGCATACGACCTTGTGCGTCGCGGAAAAATCCCCTTGAAAGCCTGTTCGGCTTTGCTGGCCGGCTGTCTGATTTCTCTCTGCCTCGGCGCCGGGCCTTTCTACTGGCGGAACCAGGTCATGACCGGCAATCCGCTGTATCCCCACGCTTCAGGAATGTTCCAGGCGAAGCCCGGGCTTCCCGGACTGCCGTTCGATCGACTTCCCGCCGGCTCGAAGGATCTGATCGACTTCTCGTATGAGGCATTTACCGATCGGTTCGGAATGGGCCACGATATCGAAAATCTCGTGCTTGCGCCGTGGAATGTCATCATTCAGGGCCACTTCCATTCAGAAAAATATCCATTGAAATATTTTGATGGGCAATTGAGCCCTCTCGTTCTGGTGCTCGGTCTCCTGCTTCTCTCGTCTGCCTTCGGCGTTCGTATCGGTGAAACCCCGACCGTCTCCGGCTCCGGTGCGATTGACGAGCCGGGAGTGGATTGCCGGGCCATCCTGGCCTGTGCCGCATGGTTGCTGGGAATCTGGCTGTTGGGAAGTCATCAGGTCAGGTTCCTTCTGCCCCTCGTTGCGCTTCTGTCCTGGGCCGTTTCCCTGATGATCCCTGTTTTGCCCTTCCGCCGTCTGGTTTTCTGGGTGATTCTTGGGATCGTGTCCTGCACCTGGACGGCATCCTACGGACTGAACCGGATCGCCAGGGTCGAACCATATGTGTCCGGTGCCGTGACGGCCGACCGTTTCCTCGCTTCGAATTTTCCGTTCTATCGTTGCTTCGACTGGGCGAATCGTCACCTGGCCGGTGACGGAAAAGTTCTCGTTCTGCTCGAGGAACGCACCTTTCTTCTCCGCCATCCGCATCTTTGGACAGGTCTCCTTCCGCACCACTTCATCAATTTTCTGTACAGGAGCGGCTCGGCTGCCGAAGCCGAACGCCTGCTGAAGGAACAAGGTATTGCCTGTATCTATCTGCCCCGGCACGCGGCCGCCCTGTATGCGAATATCGACAGTGAAGAGTTCCAAAAGATCCGGGCTGAATTTTTCCAGGATCGTCTAAAGCCCGTCTATTCCGATCCCCAGTGCACTCTCCTGACCTGGAAATCCATATAACCCATCTCCCATTCCGCCAGGGACGCATCGCGATGCACCCGCTTCATCCGCAGTGAAGAAAGCTTCGTGGCTTGGTGTCTGGCATGTGGATTTCGTTTCAAGAACCGATCCGCAGATGGCACAGATGAAATGAAATTCTGAAGATCTTCTTTTCAAGGAGTTTCCGGCGCATACGGAACATCAGGTGGTTCCAGGTGTTCGTTCCTGTCAGTTCTCCATCTGCGGATGCGTTCCTGAAACCAAGGTTTTTTCAACGGAGTATCGTTGTGGTGAAACCATCGTAATCTCTCGGTATCTGGTTCGTTGATCGGGTATAATGGCCGGACGTGCATTTTCGGAAAGGAGCGAGTCGTGACCTGGAACTGGATCGGGACCTGGCGTGACCGACTGGAAGATCTGAAGCGGCATTTCCAGATCGTCACCAAGAATCCCACGCCCGCGCGATGGTTCAATTTTCTCGTCAACGAGCTGTGCGCCCGGTTCAGAACCCTGACCGTGCCCGGGTATCCGTATGTGCTCGTCACCGACCCGACGAACCGGTGCAACCTGAGATGCCCGCTGTGCCCGACCGGCCTCGGCCTGAAAGGCCGCCCGAAAGGCGACATGCCCTGGAACCTGTATCTGAAAGTCCTGCGTGAGCTGTCACCCTGGGCCATCCGGATCTGGTTCTTCAACTGGGGCGAGCCCCTGCTGAACCCGCGCCTGTTCGACATGATCCGCGAGGCCAACCGGCGCGGCCTCGCCACGAACCTGAGCACAAACGTCCAGCTGCTCGACCGGGAAAAGGCCCTCGAACTGCTCGATTCGAACCTCGACTACCTGATCATC
>JAKQOH010000134.1 GCA_029565415.1 Candidatus Rifleibacteriota bacterium
CGTGTTCGTAATGGCGCCCGTCACCTTGTCCTGCGGCACGTTGAAATCGACCCGCATGATGACGCGTTTCCCCTTCAGATTCACATCCCGCAACGTTTTCTTATTCATGTGATCGGCTCCTTATACCGCACGGGGCGGTCCTCAACGGCCGCCCCGTGCCTCATACGAATCGTTTTCGCGGAAATGGCTTATTTCACGCCATCCGCTTTCGCCATGAACTGCAACAGATCGACCACGCGATTCGAATAGCCCCACTCGTTGTCGTACCAGGAAACGACCTTGAAGAAGCGCTTTTCGCCTTTCAGGTTGTTCTGCAGGGTCGCCAGCGAGTCGTAGATCGAGGAGCGCGAATCGTGGATGAAATCGGTCGAAACCAACTCCTCGTCGGTCACCCCCAGGATATTTTTCAGATAGCTCTGGGAGGCGGCCTTCATCAACTTGTCGATCTCCTCGATCGAGGTGTCCTTCGCGGCGCGGAAGGTCAAATCGACCACCGACACGTCCGCCGTCGGAACCCGGAACGCCATCCCGGTCAGCTTGCCCTTCGTCGCCGGCAACACCTCGCCGACGGCCTTGGCTGCGCCCGTGGAGGAAGGAATGATATTGATCGCCGCCGCCCGGCCACCGCGCCAGTCTTTCTTCGAGGGGCCGTCGACGGTCTTCTGGGTCGCGGTGTACGAGTGGATCGTGGTCATCAGGCCGGTCTCGATGCCGATGCCTTCCTTGAGCAGCACGTGAACCACCGGGGCCAGGCAGTTCGTGGTGCAGCTGGCGTTGCTGACGATGTTGTGCTTGGCGCCGTCATACTCCTGCTCGTTGACGCCCATCACGATCGTCTTCACGTCGCCCTTGCCGGGGGCCGAGATGATGACCTTCTTCGCGCCGGCCTCGAGGTGGCCCTTGGCCTTCTCGGAGTCGGTGAACAGGCCGGTCGCCTCGATCACATACTCGACGCCCAGCGCCTTCCACGGCAACTCGGCCGGGCTCTTCGTCGCGGCCACGCAGCGCACCTTGTGGCCGTTCACGACGATCACGTCGTTCTCGGTCTTGGAGGAGTCGCTCTTCTCGGTGGTGATCGGGTGTTTGAACTTGCCCTGCACCGAGTCATATTTCATCTGATATGCAAAGTAGTCCGCATCCGTCGAGACGTCGACGACGGCGACGACGTCCAGTGTCTTGCCGAGGAGCCCCTGATCACAAATCGCCTGGAACACCATGCGGCCGATGCGGCCGAAACCGTTGATACCGATCTTCTTCGCCATTGTTGTGAAAGCCTCCTTGGTGGATGAGTTGTTCCCGCAAAAGAAATCGACAGCCCCCCCGCGCAACGGAGGGGCTGTCCATCATGAATCAATGTCGACGGAGATGCGCACCGGGTGCGAATCTCAATCCTTCAACTGCTCTTTGAACGACGCGAGCTTGTCGCGGAGGAGATCGCCGATCGTGTCGGAGAAGCCCTGCGAGGCCTGCGCCTGGAACTTGCGGAGCTCGCGCTCGTCGTTGTCGAAAGCGGCTTCCTTGATCGAGCACTTGAGCCGGCGGTTCTTGCGGTCGATCTCGAGGATCTTGAAGGTGACCTTGTCGCCTTCCTTCACGGCCTCGCTCGGATGCTGCACGCGGTGCTGGGCAATCTGGGAGACGTGGATGAAGCCGGTAACGCCCTCGCACAGCTCGATCTCGACGCCGTTGTTGTCGATCGCCTTGACCGTGCCGCTCTGGATCGAGTTCGACGGATAACGCTTCTCGATGCCCTTCCACGGATCATCCGACATGCGGCGCAGCGACAGGCCGATCTTCTGCTTCGACTTGTCCACTTCGTACACCGTCACCGTGACCTGATCGCCGACCTTGAGCATCTGCGAAGGATCCTTCACGTCGTTGAGCCACGAGAATTCGGAAATGTGCAGCAGGCCTTCGAGGCCGTTCTCGAGCTGGACGAACGCGCCGTAGGAGACGAGGTTCTTCACCACGCCCGTCACGACATCGCCGATGTTGTAGGTGTTGTCGACGGCATCCCACGGATCCGTCATGGTCTGCTTGAGGCCCAGGGACAGGCGGCGGTTCTTGACATCGATGTTCAGGATCTTGACCTGGATCTGCTGGCCCTTCTCGAGCACTTCCTTCGGATGGTTGATCTTCTTCACCCAATCCATGTCGGAGATGTGCAGCAGGCCTTCGATCCCGTCGGTGATTTCGACGAACGCGCCGAAGTCGGTCAGGTTGTTGACCTTGCCGCTGACGGTGTCGCCGATCTTGAACTTGCTCTCAATGCCGTCCCACGGATGAGCCTGGGTGTCCTTGTAAGAGAGGGAAATGCGCTTCTTGGTCTTGTCGATTTCCTTCACGACGACCGCGATCGTCTCACCCGACTTCACGATGTCGCCGGGGTGCCGGACATTGCGGGCCCACGACAGGTCGGAAATGTGCACCAGGCCTTCGACGCCCTCTTCCAGCTCGACGAACGCGCCGAAATCCATCAGGTTCTTGACCTTGCCCTGGTAGCGGCGGCCGGACTCATACCGCTGGTCGACGGTCGCCCACGGATCGTCCTTCTTCTGCTTGAGACCGAGGCCGATCTTGCCCTTCTCGGTGTCGATCTTGAGGATCTTGGCTTCGAGCTCCTGGCCGACCTGCACGACTTCCTTCGGATCCGTGATGACGGACCAGCTCAGGTCGTTGCGGTGAATCAGGCCTTCGACGCCGTCGCCGAGGTCGATGAACGCGCCGTACTCGACGATCCGGGAAACGGTCCCCTTGATCATGTCGCCGGCCTGATACTTCGAGAACAGCTCTTCACGCCGCTTGTTGCGGGAACCCTCGACGATCGCGCGCTCCGACACGACGACGTTCTTCCGCCGGCGGTCGAACTCGGTCACGGCCATCGGGAACGACTGGCCCATGAACTCCTTGGTGTTCTTGCCATGCGAAAGCTGGCTCTGGGGCAGGAAGGCGCGGACGCCGCCGATGTCGACGTTGTAGCCGCCCTTGATGCGCTCCTTCAGAACGCCCTCGATCGGGGTCTTGTTGTTGAACGCCGTCTGGATGTCTTCCCAGGCGTCCACTTCCTTGGCGCGGCGGTGGCTCAGCGTGAGCTGGCCGTTGCCGTCGTCGACGCGCTTCACATACACGCGAATCTTTTCGCCGACCTTCAGGTCCTTCGTGCTGCCCTCGAACTCGTCGGAGGAAATGACGCCGTCGCTCTTGTAGCCGAGATCGACATAGACGCCGGTCGGGGTGATCTCGATGATCGTTCCCGTCACGATGGCGCCGTTGCGGATCGTTTTGAACTCACCGCTCATCTCCCGTTCGAGTTCTTCCATGGTCATGTTGGAATCGTCCATGGGGGTTTCCTGCTTGGGTGTAGCGGTCTTGTCTGACATACGTTCCTCCGTCTGGATAAGGGCATCCTTGACTGTTGCGATTGAAATGATCCGGTCCACCACCTGTTCGATGGTAAGGTCGGTTGTATCCACGAGAACGGCACCGTCCGCCTGTTTCAGCGGGGCGACCTCACGATTGGAATCGATCTCGTCACGCTTGGAGATCTCGTCCATGAGGCTTTCGAGACTGCCGGCAAACCCCTTCGCCTGGAGCTCTTCGAGGCGTCTGCGGGCCCGCTCCCGGATGGAAGCGGTGAGGAATATCTTGGTGGCGGCTTCAGGGAACACGACCGTCCCGATATCACGCCCGTCCACGACCCAGTGGCCCTTCGCCCCGATTTCGCGCTGCATGCGCGTCATGCAGTCGCGGACCTTCGCGTCTTTGGCCACGTGGGAAACGTTCCGCGAAACCTCGGGATCGCGAATCGCTTCCGTGACGTCGTGATTGTCGAGATACACTGCCGGAAGGGCCGAACCCTTCCGCTCGACGAACCGGATGCTCGAGGAACGAGCACAGGTGAATAACCGCTGCTGATCGGCAAAATCGATCTTGTTGCTCAAAGCCTTGAAGGTGATGGCGCGATACATGGCGCCCGTGTCCAGATAGGACCACCCCAGCTTTTCTGCAACCCGCTTGGCGACCGTGCTTTTTCCGGCACCGGCCGGCCCATCGATCGCAATGACGCTCGCGGTGCGAACATCATGGCTGCGATCTGTCATCACGACGACTCCTCAATATTCTCGCCTTTTGAGAGAAAGACGAAGATTGGTGGCCGACAATGTACACCATTTCACGGCGTAATGCAAGAGGGAAATTATCCGTCCCAGATCCCCGTCCCGGGCGGATTCCAGACGGGACCGTGTCAACGGGCGAGCGTCCGGATCAGCCGCTCGAAATCGGGAAACGAAACGTCGATGTGCTCGGCTCCGCGGAGCCGTGTCGTGCCGTCCGCCACGAGGCCGGCAACGGCGAGGCTCATCGCCAGCCGGTGATCTCCGTGGGCGTCGCTCACGGCGGGGGCGGTCAGCCGCTTGCCGCCCGCGATCCGGAACCCGTCCTCGAGTTCGGTGATCTCGACCCCGAACCCGCGCAGCTCCGAGGCCATCCCGGCGATCCGGTCGCTTTCCTTGCGGCGCAGCTCCGAAGCCCCCCGCACTTCCGAGGGGCCTTCCGCAACGGCCATCGCCACGGCAAGGACGGGAAGCTCGTCGATCAGGGCCGGAACCTCCTCCGGTTCGATCGTGATGCCGCGCAGGGCGGCGGCGCCCACCGTCACGTCGCCCCGGGGCTCCCAGTCATCGTTGGGCGAGGGGCCGACCCCGATGTTCGCCCCCATCCGGCGCAGGATGTCCAGATACGCGATCCGGCACGGATTCAGCGCCAGATCGCGGAAGGCGACCTGGCTTCCCGGCAGGCAGCATGCCGCCACGGCGATGAATGCCGCGCTGCTCGGGTCGCCGGGAATGACGAGGTCGAACGGGCGAGGAATGATACCGCCGGGTATAGTATGCGCGCCGCCGTCCGACCGGACGGGAATGTCCATCAACCGCAGCAGCCGCTCCGTGTGATCGCGCGTCGGGCGGGGCTCCCGGACGGTCGTCTCCCCGTCAGCCGAGAGACCGGCGAGAAGAAGGGCCGACTTGGCCTGCGCCGAAGCGACCTCGAGCGTCCAGTCGATGGTCTGAAGCCGTTCGCGGCCGCGAATCGCGAGGGGAAGCCGCGCGCCCCCTTCCCGTCCGTCGATCGAGGCGCCCATCGCCCGCAGCGGCTCGACGATCCGGCGCATCGGCCGGCTCCGGAGCGACTCGTCCCCCGTCAGCACGGAATACACCGGCGCGCCGGCCAGCACCCCCGCGAGGAGGCGCGTCGTCGTCCCGGAATTGAGGCAGTTCAGGATGCGTGACGGCTCCTGGAGCCTGGATGGGCCGCCCGGGCCGTGGATCCTGGCCTCCGTCTCGCCGTGATACGCAACCTCCACGCCGAGCGCACGGAGCACCCCGACCGTCGCCGCGATGTCCCAGCCCCGGCCGAGATGCCGTACGCGACAGGGGCCGTCGGCAAGGGCGCCGAGCAGCAGGGTGCGGTGTGAGATCGATTTGTCGCCGGGCAGCCGGACCTCGCCGGTCAGGCGCGTCGCGCGCGGGATCTCGAACAGCCGGGTCACGAGGGCTTGCCGACCATGATCGCGAGAATCTGCTCGTCGGTTTCGAGCATCCCCGGGGCGGCGATCCGCCCGATGTTCTTCAGGCTCTCCTCGATCGTGTTCCCGATGACGCCGTTGCTGACGGGCAGCCGCAGCCCCTCCATCGCCATGAAGGCTCCCTGAAACGCCGCGTCCACGGCGCAGACGAGCTTGACGGCGCACCCGACCTTGGCGCCGTCGCATATAATGCCGGTTATACTTGCGACCATATTGTTGATCGCGGCCCCGATCGTGTCGAGCCCGCCGCCCAGGAGGTGCGCCGCCCCCGCGGTCAGGCCGCTCCCGGCGCAGACCACGCAGCCGCACATCGCCGAGAGGGTGCCGGTGTGATACTTCAGGATCGAGGTCACCGCGTGCGCGAGCGCGAGCGCTTCGGTGAGCTGGTCCTGCGTGCTTCGGAGCTGCTCGGCCAGGATCGAGAGGGGGAGCGTCACGGTGAGGCCCTGGTTGCCCGAACCGGCCGAGGTCATCACCGGCAGGCTGCAGCCGGACATGCGTGCATCGACCGCCGCCGAGGTGAGCAGCTTCGCCCGATTGATCAGATCGTTGCCCATCCAGCCGTTTTCGAGAAGCTTCCGGTAGGCCAGGCCGATGTTGAGGCTGCCTTCCCCCTGCAGCCCGGCTTCGGCGACCTTCCGGTTCGTCACGACCCCTTCGAGCAGGAAGTCGCGCGTGGCCCGGTCGAGCTTCGGAAGAGCGTTGTATAATTCAACGAATGGAAGTTCGGCGATGGCCCGGCGCCGCTCGATGACCTCGCTCGAGGCCGATCCCGGCTTCGGTTCGGTCTTGTGGACGACGCGGCCGTTCTTCTCCAGCAGCGTCAGGTTTTCATGACTGTCGGCGATGATCGCCCGGCCCGTGCCGGCGTCGCTCTCGGCGGCCGCCTCGATTCGAAGCCCTGCCTGTTCCTGGTCGATATGAAGCTCGATCGCTCCCTTTGAGACCATCCGGCGGGCCTTGTCCAGCCAGGCGGCGTCGATGTCCGACAACAGGCGCAGATCCGGGGTGGGGTGGGGGGCGTGAATGCCCAGCGCCGCTGCGAGCGGAATCCCGTGCGCGCCGCCCGTTCCCGGAATGCCCACTTCCATCGCGTTCTTGAACAGGTTCGTGGAAACGTTCAGCCGGAGCCGGCGGACCGTTCCCCCTGCCTGGCGCGCCGCATGGCAGGCCGCCAGCGCGATGGTGACGGGCTCGGTACACCCGCAGGCCGCCTTGACATCACAGCGAATCGCTTGCTCGAGTTTTTCGATCGACATGGGCCACCCCGATTTCGTGCAGAATGGTTCCACTATACGACGCCCGCCCGGCTCCCGCAACGGCGGATCCGGACCGGGAATCTCTCTCCTGGAGAGGCTCAGCGGTGGCGTTTTCCCCGCAGAAAGGCGGAAAATTCTTCCAGCAGCGGCGTCCGGTCCCGTTCCGGCCGGGAAACGAGGGACAGGCTTCTCGTCAGATCCAGCTCCGTCGCGACTTCCACGAGTCTCCCCGCTGCGATCTCCCCGGCCACGGCGAGCCGGGACAGACAGGCGACCCCGAGATTCGCCGCCGTTGCCTGCTTGATGGCCTCGGTGTGGCCCAGTTCGAGCTTCATGCGGGGCCTCAGGCCTGCCTCGGCCATCGCCCGCTCGAACACCTCACGCGTGCCGGAGCCGCGCTCCCGGCCGAGCCAGGCGGCTTTCCCCAGCTCGGCGCGCTTCACCGCCGCACGTCGACTCCAGGGATGACGGGGGGCGACGACGATGACCAGCTCGTCGTCACGCCAGGGAGTCAGGAGAAGGCTGGGCCGGTGCCCCGGTCCCTCGATGAAGCCGAGATCGAGATGGCCGCTCTCGACGCCGTCTTCGACCTGGTGGGTGTTGCCGACCATCAGCTCGATCTGGGCGCGGGGCCTCCGCCGGGTGAACGCACCGATGATCGCCGGCAGAAGATAGTTCCCGATGGTCGTGCTGGCGCCCAGCCGAAGCATCCCTGCGGGATCGCCCTTCCGGCTCTCCATCCGCTCATACAGAAGCCGCATCCGGCCGAGAACGGCCTCGGCTTCGGGCAGCAGCAGCCTGCCACGGTCATTGAGCATCAGGTTCCGCCCGACCCGGCGGAACAGGGAGCCGTGACACTGCTTTTCGATCTCGGCGAGGGCAAGGCTGACCGCAGGCTGGGTCAGGCCGAGCGCTTCACCCGCCCCGGTCGCATGCTCGAGCCGGGCGGTCGTGACGAAGATCTCCAGTTGCCGAAGGGTGAGCTCCATAATGATAAGAAATACTAATGGATATGATTGATAATTGCAATTTCCATTTATGGAAAGAGTCGGGGTAGGGTGGTGTCACGGCGGCAGCGTCTTGAACGAGCCGCCGGCAAAGGAGAATGGCATGATTCCTCCAGCCTTGCGCCGGGTGGCGTTCGTCGCGCTTCCCGTGTTATGTCTCATTCCGGGGGTCACGCCGGCGATGGCGCTTGCCGCCGGCATCCTGTTCAGCCTGACGCTCGACAATCCCTATCCCGGGGAAACGGCCCGCTGGAGCAAGGGGCTGCTGCAGTTCTCGGTGGTCGCGCTCGGATTCGGCATCCCTCTCTCCCGCATCCTGACACAGGCGTGGGATACCCTGCCCGTCACCATCGCCGGGATTACCCTGACCATCCTCCTTGGGATGAAGCTGGGAACCCTGCTCGGCGTCGGGCGGAATACGGCCGCGCTCGTCTCGTTCGGAACGGCCATCTGCGGGGGCAGTGCCATTGCCGCCATGGCACCGACCATCAAGGCCAAAAACGACGAAATCGCCGTTTCCCTCGTGACCGTCTTCCTCCTGAACGCCGTCGCGCTGGTCGTGTTCCCGTTCGTCGGCCGGATGCTCGGTCTCACCGAACACGCCTTCGGCATCTGGGCGGGGCTGGCCATCCACGACACGAGCAGTGTGGTCGGCGCAGCAAGCAGTTATGGGGCAGCGGCCCTCGCCGTCGCGACATCCGTGAAGCTTGCCCGGGCCCTCTGGATCACCCCCTGCGTCCTCGTGGCCGGCTGGCTGACCCGTTCCGAGGGGACGGCGTCGGTTCCGCTCTTCATCATCGGTTTCATCGCCGCCGCCATCATCCGTTCCGCCTTTCCGGCGGGGAATGCCGCATGGGACATGCTTGCCGGCGTCGGGCGCCGGCTGCTCGTCGTCACGCTCTTCCTGGTGGGGGCCGGACTTTCCCGCGAGACGATGGCGCGCGCCGGCATGCGGCCGATGATCCAGGGCCTGGGGCTCTGGGTGACGGTGAGCCTGGCGACCCTCGCGGTGATCAGGGCGGGATTGGTCTGAAACACTCCTGGTTCCCGGATCTGCGGGAAGGGAGTATAGTGCAGGAAACCGCGACGGAGGGGGATGAATGATGCTGGAACGGAGATGCCTTGGAACGACCGGAATCGACGTGACGCGTCTGGGCTTCGGGACGCTCACCATGAGCCCGATGCAGCGCGGGCTTTCCGTGGAGGCCGGTGGCGACCTCCTGCTGGCGGCTCTCGAGGCGGGGGTCCGGTTCATCGACACGGCTCAGATGTACGGTTCGTATCCGCAGGTGGCATCGGCCCTGTGCCGCTGGAAGGGCGATCACGTCACCGTGGCCACGAAGTCGGCGGCGAAAACCGAAGAGGCGATGCGCCAGGCCCTCGACGAGGCCCATGCCACGCTCGGCCTGCCCGTGATCGATGTGTTCCTCCTCCATGCCGTGCGTGACGCCGCCGATTTCGCCGCACGGGAAGGCGCCATCGGGGCGCTGCTTGCCGCGAAGGCCGCGGGCCGCGTGCGCGCGATCGGGGCCAGCTCCCACTTCGTCGGAACAATGCGGCTTCTGGCCGAAGATCCCCGTCTCGACGTGCTCCACCCCATGCTGAATCGCGACGGCTTCGGCATCATCGACGAGCCCCTGGACGCGATGCTCGGGGTGCTTGCCGGGGCGAAACGCTGCGGAAAAGGCATCTACGCGATGAAACCCCTCGGGGGCGGCCATCTGCGGAACGAAGCCCGCCAGGCTCTCGAATGGGTGCTCGGCCGTGACGAAGTGGATGCCATAGCGGTTGGTATGACCAGCGCCGACGAGCTTCGGATGAACCTCTCCATCGCTTCCCACGCGCCTGTCGATCCCGAGATCGAGAAACGCGCCCGGGGCCAGAAGCGTCGTCTGTTCATCAACGAGGCGCTCTGCCGCCATTGCGGTCACTGCATCCAGACGTGTCAGCAGCAAGCCCTTGCCTACGTCGAGGGGCGGAATGCGCCCGCCGTCGACGCAGGGAAATGTGTCGTCTGCGGCTACTGCGCGCCCGGCTGTCCCGCCTTCGCCATCCGGATCATCTGAGCAGGCCGGCGAGATACCCGCTGGAGAAGGCCCACTGGAGATTGAATCCGCCGCATGGGCCGTCGAGATCGAGGAGTTCTCCGCAGAAATACAGCCCTTTGACGCGGCGGCTTCCGAGCGTCTCGGGATGGACTTCCTTCAGGGAAACCCCGCCCCGCGTCATCATCGCCTGATCGAAACCGCCGTGGCCGGTCACGGTCAGCGGTGTCCACGCGAGAAGCTTGATAAGCCGATCCCGAGCCGGCGGCGGGACGCGGCCCGGCGGGCTGGCAGGGTCGATCCCGGCCTGGAGGCAGAGTTCCCGGGATAGAGGGCCGGGAACGAGCGTGGCGACGGCATCCATGATCGTGGGAAGCGTGCCCGATGCGGCTTCCCGCTTCAGGTGCTCCCGGATCTCCTCTTCGTTCCGGCCCTTGGTGAGATTCACGAGCAGCGGCACTTCGCCGTGGCGGGCGAGTAGCGGGGTGATCTCGCGGGCGAAGTCCAGGACGACGGGGCCGCGGATGCCATCGGAGGTGAAGATGAGATCCCCCACGGCCCGCAGGTGTTTTGCCTTGGGGAGGTCGATGCGCAGCTCGGCTTTGCCGACCGTGTCGGCCCGGCAGTGTTTCACCCAGGACTCCTTCGTTTTCAGCGGCAGCATCGCGGGGTGCAGCTCCGTCACCGTGTGGCCGGCCATCCGGGCGAGGGCGTAGCCGTCCCCTTCCGCGCCCAGCGCCGGGTAACCGAGCCCGCCCGTGGCGATGACGACGAAATCTGATTGATATAATACAGTGTCAAGTATTATTCCGAGAATATATCCGTCGGCGCAGCGCAGTTCCTGCGCCCTCCGACCGGTCATCAGCTCGACGCCGAGCCGGCGCAACTCCGACTCGAGCGCGTTCGTGACCGTGGAAGAATCGTGCGTGACCGGAAACACCCGCAGGCCGTCGGGCGCATGGGTCTGAACGCCGATTTCCGTGAGAAAGGCGAGGAGGGCGTGGCGGTCGAAGGCGGTCAGGGCCGGCAGCATGAACCGGCCGGACCGGCCGAAGGAGTTGATAAAGGCTTCGGTGTCGAGCGTGTTGGTGAGGTTGCATCGGCCGCCCCCCGTTGCGCGCAGCTTGGCGCCCGGCCGGGCCAGCTTCTCGAGGAGCAGCACCCGTCGGCCGTTCCGCGCTGCGGTGATGGCGGCCATCATGCCCGAAGGCCCGGCCCCGACGACGATCAGATCCCGATGTTCCATGGGTGAGTCTCCCCTCTGCCAATGTCCGCGAACAGAACGATGATTGGATCACGAACCGTTCTCTGTGAGCAACGGAACATTCTCGTCCAATTCTGTAGGGGCGGATCGCGATCCGTCCCTACGATCAATGGCACAACCTCGCCGCCATACGTCTGGGCGGGTTCCAAACCCGCCCGCATACACTATTCTCTGTGCCTCGGTGTCTGGTATGTGGGTTTCGTCAAAAGAACCGATCCGCAGATGGCACAGATGACGCAGATGAAATCCTGAACGTCTTCAACGATGGAGGTTGCGTCGCACCCGGGAAACAAGGGGGGCCAGGCGTTCGTTCCTCTCTGGTGCGTTCTTCTTTCAGCAGAAAGAAAAACGCCCCTTCCTTGCGGAAGGGGCGTTTTGAGAACGATTACAGGTCGCCGAAACCGCCGGCGGCCGGGGAAGCCGTCGCCGGAGCAGCAGCCGGGGCCGGAGCAGCCGTCGGAGCGGGTTCAGGCTGAGCGGCCGGGGCCGGGGCAGCAGCCGGGGCCGGGGCAGCGGCCGGGGCGGGTTCAGGCTGAGCAGCCGGAGCCGGAGTGGCGGGTTTCTCATCGAAGCCGCCGAAGCCCGAGTTGGCCGGGGCCGGGGTGGCCGCCGGAGCCGGGGCCGCGGGCTTCTCATCGAAGCCGCCGAACCCGGTGTTGGCCGGGGCGGGGGTCGCCGGAGCCGGAGTGGCGGGCGGTTGCGGGGTCGTCATGTCCGGGGCCTCGGCGGGCCTATCCTGAAGGACGGTGTCGGTCGCGAGATCGTCGCCGAGCAGGCCTTCCTCGTCTTCGGGCAGGATCGTGTCATCCGAGCCCATCAGAGGATCGTCTTCCTCGAACATGCCGGCCGTGCCGGAGGCGATGCCGCCGGTCTTCGGATCGGGCAGTTTGAGCGTGCCTTCCTTGTAGGCGATGCGGGCTTCTTCCTTGAACCGGCGTTCGGTCGGGTTGAAGCCGAGCACATACTGGATCTCGGGGGCGTAGCTGACGGTGAGACCCGCCACGACGACGGCCACCATGCTCATCAGCTTGATCAGGATGTTGAGCGACGGACCCGACGTATCCTTGAAGGGATCGCCGACGGTGTCGCCGACGACGGTCGCCTTGTGACAGTCGGAACCCTTGCCGCCGAACTGGCCGGACTCGACGTACTTCTTCGCGTTGTCCCAGCTGCCGCCGGCATTCGCCATCATGATGGCCACTGCGAACCCGGTCGCGAGGCCGCCAATCAGCAGGCCCATGATGCCGCTGGGCCCGAGGAGCAGGCCGATGACGATCGGAACGATGATCGCCATGAGGCTGGGCGTGATCATTTCCTTCTGGGCACCCTGGGTCGAGATCGCGACGCAGGCGGCGTAGTCAGCCTTGGCACCCGGATCGCCCTTGAGCAGGCCGGGGATCTCCTTGAACTGGCGCCGGACTTCCTCGACCATGCTGTGGGCGGCGCGGCCGACGGCCTTCATCGTCATCGCGCAGAACACGAAGACGAGCATCGAGCCGAAGAACACGCCGACGAGCACCTGGGGATTCATCAGGTTGACGTCGTAGAACGTCATGAAGTCATGCATGGTGGCGAACTGGACCGGAACCGGCTTCTTCTCGACGAAGATGAACTTGTCGATCAACTCACCGGAGGTGTTGGCAACGCGCATCAGGCCGACGCGCAGCTCTTCGACGTAGGCGCCGAGCAGGGCCATGGCGGTGAGGGCGGCAGAACCGATGGCGTAGCCCTTGCCCGTCGCGGCGGTCGTGTTGCCCAGCGAGTCGAGGGCGTCGGTGCGCTTGCGCACTTCGGGGTTCATATGGCACATCTCGGCGTTGCCGCCGGCGTTGTCCGCGATCGGGCCGTAGGCGTCGGTGGCGAGCGTGATGCCGAGGGTGGCGAGCATGCCGACCGCGCCGATACCGATGCCGTAGAGGCCGAGGGCAGAGTTCTCGAAGCCGCCGGCGAAGCCGTAGGCGAACAGAACCGCGACGCCGACCGTGACGACCGGGATGCCGGTCGACATCATGCCGTTGGCCAGGCCCGCGATGATGACGGTGGCCGGGCCGGTGGTCGACTGGCCCGCGACTTCCTGGGTCGGTTCATAATCGCTGGCGGTATAGTATTCCGTGGCCCAGCCGACGATGATGCCGGCGATCAGGCCCGCCAGAATCGAACCGAAGATGTTGAAGTGGCCCGGCAGCATGACGTAGGTCAGCACGCCGGCCGCGATGCCGGTCAGAACGGCCGCGACATTGATGCCCCAGCCGAGCGCGCCGAGCAGGTCTTTCTGGGAGGCATCCTCGTGGGTCTTCACGAAGTAGACGCCGACGAGCGAGGCGATGATACCGACGCCGGAGATGGCCATCGGAAGGAGGATCGCGTTGAGCTGCAGATTCGCATACTGGCCCATGCCGAACGCCGAGGCGCCCAGCGCGGCCGTGGCGAGGATCGAGCCGCAGTAGGATTCATACAGATCGGCACCCATGCCGGCCACGTCACCGACGTTGTCACCGACGTTGTCGGCGATGACGGCGGGATTGCGCGGATCGTCTTCGGGAATGCCGGCTTCGGTCTTGCCGACCAGATCGGCGCCGACGTCGGCCGCCTTGGTGAAGATGCCGCCGCCGACGCGGGCGAACAGCGCCTGAGAGCTCGCGCCCATGCCGAAGGTCAGCATGATCGTGGTGATCTCGGCGTAGTCATGCACGGCAAAGATCGCCATCCAGGAGTCTTTCATGCTGTCCTTGATCGACATGACGTAGTTCAGGATCTTCCACCAGATCGAAATGTCGAGGAGGCCGAGACCGACAACCACGAAGCCCATGACGGCGCCGCTGCGGAACGCGACGGTCAGGCCCTGGTTCAGCGACTTGGAAGCCGCCGCGGTGGTTCTGCTGCTGGCGTTCGTCGCGGTCTTCATGCCGAGATAGCCCGACAGGCCGCTGAAGAAACCGCCGGTAAGGAAGGCGATCGGCGTCCAGGCGCTCTGAACCTTCAGGACGAAAGCCAGGAACGCGAAAAACGCGAACGCGACGACGAAGAACATCGCCACGATCCGATACTGCTGCCACAGATACGACATGGCGCCTTCACGAACGTACCCCGCGATCTCCTGGGACCGCTCGGAACCCGGATCCGACGCCATCATCTCGGAATAGAAGATGTACGCGAAAACCAGGGCCAGGACGGCGCCCACCGGGGCAAACCAGAACAAGAGTTGGATGTCCACGGAACCTCCTCTGACGTTCCCCGCTTTCGGGGAGTTGCTTTGAAACCAGTAACCGCAGAACCGAAAATTATCGCAGAGGTTCAAACTCTTGTCAATTCGGATCTTCCGGAAGTACCATCCCGGATATGCCGACCAGTCCGGAACTTCATCGACCCTCGCTTCTGACCGACGCCGTCATGGCCGGAATCATGCTCGCCCTGGCCCTGGGGGTACAGAATTTTCGCCTGCCGAACCCCGTCACGGGGATCCTCGTCAACGCGATCTTCCTCGTCACCCTCGCCCGCGGAAGCCTCCGGTGCGCCCTGCTTCTTGCCGGACTCACCCCGGTCGGCGCGCTTCTGACAGGGCATCTGCCCGCGCCCCTGATCCTGCTGGCGCCCGTCATCGTCCCGGGAAACATCGTCTACATCGCGATCGCGTCTGCCACCCGGCGGTGGTCGCGTCTGGTCGAAGCCCTTGCCGCGTCGGGCGCGAAGGCACTTCTCATCGGTGTCGGCGGCATTCTGCTCGCGGGCTCGATGGGTTGGCCGCCCGAAGTCCGGCTGCTCCTGGGAGGGATCACCGGCATCCAGTTCTTCACCGGCTTCGCAGGTGTTCTTCTCGGAGAGGTGCTTGCCGACCGCCTTCAGCCGCGTTCCGGAAGCTGAGTCAGGAGGGGGTTGAGCCGTTGCGGATCTCGCTCGCGAGCTCCGCGAGGCGCCCCGTGACCGCGTGGGACAGGCTGTAGGCCACGAACAGCGCGATCAGCAGGAAGACGAGGCCCAGGCAGAGGTTGAACAGCAGCAACTTGCGGATGTTCTCGATCTCGGCCTGAAGCGGGAACCCGAGCCGGATCGAGCCGAACCGCTCGGCGCCGATGATGATCGGAACGGCGGTGTCGTAGACCAGTTCCCCGCGGTAGGAAGCGCGACGCACCATGGGCTCGCCCGAGGTGAGGCTGTCGATGCTCCAGTCGTCGTGCAGGAACCTGCCGTTCAGCCCGCTGTCGGTGCCTGCGATGATCTTACCCGCCTTCGAGACGATCACGCAGTAGCGCAGGAGGCCGAACTTCGCATACTCCTTCAGCGCGAACTCGATGCCCTGGAAATTGTTGCGCGCGAGCTGCTCGGCCATGCCGACGGCGATCACCCGGCCGAGCATCTGGCCCTCGGCGCGGGCCCGGTCGAGACCGGTATCCCACTCGAACCAGGTGATGACATAGATGCTCAGCAGCATCAGCAGGATGATCAGCAGGCCGAACGCCGCCGCCAGCTTCTGGCGCAGCCCGAGGGCTTCCTGCTGGAGAGCGGCCGGCATCGGGGAACCGTTACTCGTCATCGATGCTCGCCCCCTCGAGAACGTCGTATGCCGCCGGAACGGCCGGCTTCACCTGGAACAGCCCCGCGAGAGGCGCCGTCGCGGCAACGGTTTCCCCATAGGCCTGGAACTCCGCGAAAAAGGTCTGGAGTTGTGCCGAGGCCGAGGCGGTCGAGATGTAGACCCCGCCTGGGATCGGCTTCGAGGCATACAGGATGCGAAGTTTCTCGCGCTGTTCCGGCGGGAGCTCCTCGTAAAAGGTGTTCGAAAGCAGGATGACGTCGAACTCGCCACTGATCAGGCCGAGGGTCGAGTTCGCGAGGTTGTCGTTGTAGCTGATCTGGCTGAAAAAGGTCTCGGGATCGATTCCCGCGGCTTTCAGCTCCTGAAGCGGGATGTAATAGCCGCTCATCGAATCCTTGGCCCGGAAGCAGATCCGCTTGCCGCGCAGATCGGCGAGCGAGGAGACCGGGTCGTCGGAGCGAACCACGAACAGCGAGGTCTTGGGCACACGCCCGGCCCGTTCGAAGACGGCGATGATCGGATACTGGCGGCGCAGTTTCGCGTAGGCGACCGCCGAGACGGCTCCCATGACGGCTTTTCCCGTCGAAACGCGGTACACGACATCGGCCGAATCGAGGGCGATGTCGATCTTTGCGCGGAAGGCCATTCGCGAGGCGATCGTCTGGAGGCGCGGGCTGACCAGTTCGAAAAACCGGAACAGGTCCCCCTGGGGAATGGTGTAGCAGATCGGCAGCTCGCGCCAGTTGCCGAATCCGGCGGTCAGCCGCGGCGCCGGGGAGGAGGAAAGACCGGCGAAGACCTCCTGGATGCCCGTTGGAGTCGTGAAATCGATGAAACTGCCCCAGAGAATGCCGACCATCGCGAGCACGCCCGCCAGCAGCAGCAGGAGGATGCCCGAAAAGATGGAGTTGCGTTGCGATAGCGAGGCCATGATGTGACGACACTATACCACAAAACAGCGGCGCCCCCCGCAACCGGGAGGCGCCGTCGGTGAAAAACGTGTGATCAGTTGCCGTGCAGGGTGTTGAAGGAATCCTGCATCGAGAGCGACTTCTCGATGCTCAGGAAAGCTTCGTTGCCGCCGCTCAACCGCTTGAACTCGTCGCGAAGCGCCGGATTCGTGCCCAGGAGGCCGGTGAGAGACTGCTCACAGCTTTCGGCATACATCAGCAGGGCCTCGTCGGAACGGGCGCGCAGGCTGCCGTCGACGGTTTTCAGGTCGGAAACGAGGGCATGGAGCCGGCTTCGGGCGCTCGGCCGCGAGCCGTCGAGGATCCATTTCACGGTGTTTTTCGCGAGAACGTCGTGCTGGAACTTCGGGTTGGAAAACCCGTTGTGCAGCTTGTCGCGCGGGTCGCCGGTGCCGTCGTCGTAGGGGGAGCTGTCGCCCATCACCACGACGCGGCCGCCCTTCGAACCCACGGTGGCCGTCACGATGAAGGCGCCGCCGCCGTTTTTCGCGCTGAAGAAGATGTGGCCTTCGCCGCTCGAGGAAAGGGCCTTGACCGAGGTGCCGCCCCAGGTGCCGACGGCCCGGACGCCCTGGGTGATCGGGGTCTTGCGATACTCGCCACCGGCCGGCGCTTCCGTGAAATACCGGATCTCGAGCTGGACGCCGAGTTTCGGGAGGAACCGGTTCAGAACACCGACCGAGTCGATGCCGTCGCCGTTGCGATCCGAGTTGTTGTGGTCACCGATGGCGTAGAGGGCGCCGCCGTTGTTGACGAAATCGACGATCGCTTTTTCCTCGGTGGGGGTGTAGGCGGAGTTCGGCTCGGGAAGCACCACGACGGCCGCTTCGCGAAGCACGTCGGGAGTCAGCGATTTGACGCCCTTGAGGGTGCAGCCGGCGGCCTTGAACACGTCGGCGAAATCCGAAAAACCGCCGCCGATGACCCAGTCGGCATTGCCGGCGGTCTGGGCGTGGCCCTCGTCGAACAGCACGAGCGGGCCGGCGAACGCGGAGGGCGACAGCGCAGCGGTCAGAAGAACGGCGAGAACGGCTTTCCATCTCGTAGGCATATTCATACTCTATCCTTTTCTGCTTATTGCCTCGAAACCCTGATACATACTCAATCCGGTAATGCGGGAACACCCCTACTCGATACAAATACTATCTACGAGTATACGTACCGATCCCCCCTCTGTCAAACCCGGTGGCCCCGGCAACCGTACCTCGTAATTTCGCCCGGACACCCCGACTGCGTTTGGTATACTTGTATCATTCGGATGATCACACGGCGGTCGCCGCCGAACGGAAGAGGGGGAGTATCCCCATGCAGCGCATCAACAGACGAGGCATCATCGGGTTCATGGTGACCCTGGCCCTCGGCGTAGCTCTCGGGGCCGCCACGCTCGTGGTGGGTACCGAAGTCGCCAAGAACGTGAAGGGCAAAAAATCCGGCGAGAAGACCGCCGTTTCGTCGCCGAAATCCGGTGGCGCGAAGTCCAATCCCGCCGCAGCCGCCGCCTGGGACGAGTATCAGAAAGCCCGCAAAGCCTACGCCGAGGCGCGTGCCGCCAACGCGCCCGACGCCGAGCAGAAAAAGGCCGAGGTGAAGCGCCTGCGCGACGCCTGGAAGGGTGCCGTGTTCGAAGATCTTCCGGGAGCCGTTTCCGACGCCGTGAAGAACCCGTTCACCGGCGGCAAGGTCGAGGTCGATCCCACCCCGACGGCCGGAAACCGTCCCCCGTCCCCTCCCGTCGCGCTCCCGACTCCGGGAAGCGGACCCGCTTCATCGCTGAATCTGAAGCCGCTGACCACGCCCGACGGCGTCACGCTCGACTACTACGCCGTGCGCGCGGGCGACTCGCTCGAATCGATCTGCCAGCGCTACTACGGCGACAAAGGCATGTGGGCGCACATCATCAGCTACCAGAGCCCCTGCATCGCCGCGACGCCGAACCTCATCTTCCCCGGCCAGCTCATCACCCTGCCGCGCGGCATCACGAAGCCGGCCACCGGGACGAAACCCGCCACGACCACCCCGACGACCGGAAAGCCGGGCGCGTACCCCGTGGCCCCGGCCGGCGACGAGTCCTGGGACGACACCTTCCAGAAGGATTACGTCGTTTCCGACCGCGTGCTGACCAACACGGATACGATGACCGTCGCCCAGATCCAGAGCTTCCTCGATGCGAAGGGTTCGTGCCTGGCCAAGCCCTACAACGGCTCCACGCCCGCGCAGATGATCTATGACGCCGCGAAGAAACACGGGATCAACCCCCAGGTGCTGCTCACCCGCCTCCAGTGCGAGCAGGGGCTCATCTCGAAGAAAACGGCGACCCAGAAGCAGCTCGATTGGGCGCTTGGCGTCGGCTGCTACGACTCGGGCAACTGGAACACGAAATTCAAGGGGCTCGACAAGCAGATCGAGTGGGCCGCCCAGACCTACCGCCGGCACTACGACGACGCGAAGGCGAAGATCGATCGCGGGGAGAAGGTCACGATGACGATCGACGGCGAGAGCGTCACGATGAAAAATGCCGCCAGCTACTCATTCTACAAATACTGCCCCCATTTCCAGGGCAACAAGCTGTTCTTCGACGTCTGGCGCGGCTACCGGAAATCCTGGTCCTGACGCTCAGCGCGATCCCGTGCCGGTTTTCGCGGTGACGGGCAGCTCCTCCTCGAGGAGTCGGGCCAGGATTTTCCCGTTCTGGGAAAGTGCGTTCGGGTCCGCTCCGGCCAGCAGGGCTGCCGCATACCGTCCCGCCGTCGCGTAGGCCGAGAGGCCGAGGGGTTTTGACTTGGCCGGTGGTTGCGCCGGGTACCGCGAGGTTTTCTCCGGCCCCCGGAAAAACTGGAGTCGGCCAAACGCCTGGATCGGGCGCGCCGTCTGCGGGGTGGGGGCTGTCGCGAGGCAGGTGGCGAGCGGCGGAAGGCCGGCGGCTTCGCACCAGCCGGGATAATACTCCATCCGGTTGGCGCTTCCGCTCACGGCGATCAGGACCGCCTTTCCGTCGGGTGCCAGGGCGATGGTGAACCGCAGCAGCGTGCCTTTGCGACTCAGCATCGGGGCGAATGCCGTCAGGATGGCTTCCACGCCGGGTTTGTATGCCTGCGGAAGCTTCAGCGGGAACATGCGCCATGCCCATCTGGCCGACAGGGTCCGGTCGAGGCCGACCTGGGTCATCATCGTGGTTCCGCTGCCGGCCACGCTGACCTCGATCAGCGCGCGCGCCTCGATCCATTCCTCGAGCAGCACGGGGCCTGGCTCGAATGCCTGGATTTTCTCGTAGAACCCCGTCAGTTCGCGGAATCCCTCGAGGCGGAAGATGCCTGCCCCGTTCGAGGCGTTGCGGCAGCTTTTGAGCGCCAGCGGAAACTTCTGCCGACGCATGATCCAGGTGCCGAGCTGGTCGAGGGCCGAGGCGGTCATGCCTTCGGGCGTCGGAAGTCCGCAGGAACGGGTGAAAGCCCGCAGTCGCGACCGGTCGGTCAGGCAGTCGAGATGCTCCGCGGCCAGGGATGACCAGGGCGAACCGGGTTCGCCGAGTTCCCGGTCGTCGAGAAGCAGGGTGGGGGAGCCGCCCTCCGGAGTGCCGAGAGCCGCCTCCATCACGGGCAGAAAGGGATCGTCGCCGAGAAAGGGTGCCATACTCCCCCCTTATCGGGCGAAGTCGCAAATGTACAAATAGTCCTTCATCCGATCCCCCGCCCCAAACCCTTCAGCCAGAAAAGACCGATTCACCACAAAGCCACAAAGACACAAAGAACAGCCAGAAATGCATCCAAAACGGGGCTTTGTGTCTTCGTGCCTTTGTGGTGATTTCAAGCGATTCAACGTTCCAGGCAACAGGCGTTCATCTGCGCCATCTGTGTTATCGGTGGACCGTTCTCTGTGTCTCTGTGACTCGGTGGTTCGTTCTCCTGGCCGAGGTGC
>JAKQOH010000166.1 GCA_029565415.1 Candidatus Rifleibacteriota bacterium
TGCGGCCGGTAATCGATCAGAAAGGGGACGGATGCCATGGCCACGATTGTAGCAGTCTTCCCGGGAGATGCCAACCGTCTGGTTGCCCTGCGAGAGGGGAAATGGCGTGCGGTGCGGCGGTTGTGGTATCGTTGAACCATGGCACGGATTCTGGTGATCGAAGACGAAGCGAACATCGCGCGTGCGGTGCGCGACAGGCTGACCCGTGACGGGCATGCCGTCGACACGGTGCTGTCGGGCCCGGCGGCCCTCGAATACCTGCGCGATCACCGCCCCGAGCTGATCATCCTCGACGTGCTGATGCCCGACATGGATGGCTTCGAGGTCGTGAAACACCTCAAAGCCGACGAAGCGACCCGGAGTGTGCCGGTCATGCTGCTGACCGTGCTGACCGAGGATGACCGCCTGAAACAGCAGGGCATCGATGCCGTTCTCAGCAAGCCCTACAGCGGCGCCGATCTGAGCCGAACCGTGAGCGGGATTCTCACCCGCACTGCAGGAGGAACCCATGGATCCGAGAACAATCCTCGTCGCTGACGACGAACCGCATATCCTGCGGGTCGTCAAGGACAAGCTCGCCAACGCCGGCTTCACGGTCGTCACCGCGACCAACGGTGAAGAGGCTCTGGAAGCGGCTCGGCGCGAGAAGCCCGTGCTCATCCTGCTCGATGTCATGATGCCGAAGATGAACGGCTTCGATGTGTGCCGCTCGCTGCGAGCCGAAAATGGATTCGCCGGCGTGCCGATTCTTCTGCTGACCGCCCGCGGCCAGGAAGTCGACCGCCAGATGGGCCTCGAAGCCGGTGCTTCCGAATACATCACCAAGCCCTTCAGCCCCCGGGAGCTCCTGGCGACCGTCCAGAGCCATCTCGAAGCCGCGAAGACGGTCTGAAGACGTGGCGTCCGCAAGCTTTCCCCTCGCATACCGGCTGATCGGGTCGGATCGCGCCCGCTCCGTGCTCGGGGCCATCGTGGCCGGCGGCGGATCGTGGAGAGCGGCGGAGCTGCGCGGCGGTCATCCGCCCGATGCCCCCGCCGACATCGGCGTGAAGCTTCCCGATGGGGTCGAACTCGACGCCTGGCTGCCGGAGCCCTGGCGTGCCGCGGCCCCGGTGCTCGAGAAGGCGCTGGACCAGATCCTGGCGGCGGAATACGAAAATATCGATCTGACGCGCGAGCTCTCGCTGATCTACGAGGAACTGACGCTGCTCTACCGCCTCAGTGCCTCGTTTGCCGGAACCCTTCAGCTCGACGAGCTGCAGAAGCGCGCTGTGGCAGAAGTTGCGGCAACCCTCGAGGTCAAGCGGGCCTCGGTGCTGATGATCAGCGAGGATGGCGAGAGCCTCATGCTGACGGCCGGCCTGGGCGTGTCACCGGATGACGTCGGCAGGCGGCGGTTCGCCCGCGGGCACGGGCTGGCCTGGTCCGTCATCGCGTCGGGCCGGCCCCTGATCGTGAACGAGCCGGCGCAGCACCCGGACTACGAGCCCGGCCTGATTCCCGACGAGAGCCTGCTGCTGGTTCCGCTGCCGTCGAAAACCGGCTGGATCGGTGTGTTGGCCGTTTCCAGCAAACTCGACGGCGGGGAGTTCACCTCGAAGGACGAGAAGCTGCTCACCACGATCGCCCAGCAGATGGGCGCCGTCTGGGAGAACGCCCGGCTGTACCGCGAAACCCGCGAGCTGTTCCTGAACACCGTCGAGGCGCTGGCCGCCGCGATCGATGCGAAAGACCCCTACACGCACGGCCACTCCCGGCGCGTGACCGACTTTTCCGTCGCGACCGCGGCCCGGATGGGCGTCGCCGGCGATGATCTCGAGACGATCCGGGTGTCGGCGCTGCTTCACGACATCGGCAAACTGGGCGTTTCCGAGGCCGTTCTGCGCAAGCCCGACCGGCTGACGAACGATGAATACTCCGAGATCAAGCGGCATCCCGTGATCGGCGCCGAGATCATGCAGCACATCAAAAAGCTGTCGAAATTCATCCCCGGCATGATCGATCACCACGAACGGTTCGACGGAAGCGGCTATCCCGAAGGGCGGAAAGGCGATGCCATCTCACTCGCCGGCCGCATCATCGCCGTCGCCGACACGTTCGACGCGATCACCTCGAGCCGCCCCTACCACCCCGACCGCCGCGGCCGGCCCGCCGAAACCGCCGTCGCCGAGATCCGCCGCTGCTCCGGAACCCATTTCGACCCCGCCATCGTCGAGGGCTTTCTTCGCGCCTGGGAAGCCGGCGAAATCCGCCCCGAAGACGCCGCTCCCATCGCCCCGCAGGCTGTTTGACGGGAACCCCGACGGTGCCCTCCATCAGGCCGAGAGCTTCCTCCGTTGCGCCGGGCATCGATTACGACCTGTTCCAGCGGCTCGTCCGGCTCGAGGTCGAGCGGATGCCGGCACGATTTCTGCGCGGGTTGTGCGGGGTGTTCGTCGAGCGGAAGGCGTTTCGTGAGACGGGAAGCCTGACCGGGCTGTATGTGCTCGGTCATTATATTCCTCACTATCATATGGCGGGCGGGCCGGCCGTCGTCATCTACTACGGCTCGTTCCGCCGCGTGTTCCGCGGCGCCGACGACAGAAAGATCCGGCGCGAGCTGTCACGGACCGTCGCGCACGAGCTGCTCCACCACTGGGAGTTCCAGTCCGGCATCGACGATCTCGGTGACGAGGACCGCGCCTGGCTCGAACGGTGGCGCCGCTCGACCGGCCGCCCCGCCCCCTCGAGTTTCGGCCGCGACTGGCGTGAGGCTCTGTTGTTTCTCCTGCTGCTGATGGCCGGCATCACCCTCACCGCCTGGCTCGTCAGCCCTTGACGCCGTGTGGCTAAAATGAAACCGGGGCGTCCTTGCGGACGCCCCGGTGGGTTCAGCTAGCTATTAGGACAGCTTGCGAACGTTGATCGCCTGGGGACCCTTGGGGCCGGCCTCAACCTCGAACTCGACCTGCTGGCCTTCGTTGAGGGACTTGTAGCCCGAACCCTGGATCGACCGATGATGCACGAAGGCATCCTTCTCGCCGTTCTCACGCTGAATGAAACCGTAACCCTTATCGTTGTTGAACCACTTAACAGTACCGCGCTCCATTAGTTGGAGACCTCCTAGTATTTTCTCCGAAGCTAGAACAACATTCCCGCTTGCCACCAACTTGGTTCTTGTCCGTGCCGGCCCAAGACCTGTACCGTAACTTAAACCGCATCGGAGTCGGGGACGCCCCTCGGAAGTTTCATCATCTTACCACGTTGCGCATGTCTTGGCAATAAGATTCGCAGAAATCTGGTCTCCAGATACGTCAAAATACGTTGTACACCGGAGTTCCGGGGAAAAGAATTTTTCGGACGGCCCACCGGCGCATGCGTGGCAGGTCTGGCGCACGGGGGCGTCCTGGTGTACAGTGGCCTGGACATGAAAAATACAGCTCAAGCGGCTCCAGCCACCAACCTCGCCAGGTCATACCTTCGTTTCATGACCGCTTCGGGGCTGGTGGCTGCGTCACTCGTGCTGTTCCTGATTCTTCCCCGGGAGGATCTCCCCGGTCGAATCGGAGCGATATTCACCGGAACCGGGCTTCTGGGCCCTCTGTATTACACGGCGCTGTACATCATTGGCAGCGTTCTGATGCAGCCATGCTTCCCTCTGACGCTCGGAGCCGGCCTGTTGTTCGGCTTCACGAGGGGATTCGGTATCGCGCTCGCCGCCTCGACCGCCGGTGCCGCAGCGGCATTCCTGGTTGCCCGATACATCGCCCGCGACTGGCTCCGGGAAAAAACCGCCGCCGATGCGCGATTTGCCGCCGTCGACCGGGCCATCGCCCGCGACGGGCTGCGGGTGGTCCTGCTGCTGCGGCTCGCATCGATCCTGCCGTATAACCTGGTGAACTACACCATCGGAGTGAGTGGAATCGGCCTCGGTCCTTTCGTCCTGGCGACGCTCGTGGGGCGGATCCCGATCACCGCATTGCATGCCTACCTCGGCTCGATCTCGCCGCGGATCGTCTCGCTCTCGACGGCGGCGTCCTCCATTTCCCCGGTCGAAATGGCCGTCTACGCCCTGGGCTGGATCGCCACCTTCGCTGCAACGATGTACATCAGCAGACTGGCCCGCCGCGCCTTCGAGACGGTGGCATCCGGGCGGGTTTGAAACCCGCCCCTACAGGTGGGGGTACTCGCAATGACCTCTGTGCCAGGGATGGAGAATTCGTTACTAGAACCGATCCGCAGATGACGCAGATGGCACAGATGAAAACCTGAACCTCTTCATTTTATGGGATTTCCGCAGGGCAAACGGGGGCCTTGATACCTATTCCGGGAGGGACTGGAAGAGGATCGAATGAGCCCGACTGTCGAGCGCTGCCGAGACCGGTCCGTCGTTCGCATCGAGGGAGATCCGCTGGCAGGCGTGGGCGCATACGAGGTGCGCCCACCCGGACCCGGAGGCAGGATGCCGACTGGTCCGGGTTTCGCCTCGACAGCGCGATCTTCCGAGGAGAACGCGAACGACGGCAACCGGTCCGGCACGCGAGAGCTGGAGGGCGAATCGATCCTCTGGAAGTCCCTCCCCCCAGCTCAACGATCATCCGTTTGCTCTGGGCTTGCAAGGCGGGTTTCCCGGGGGCCGGGGGGGACGTGGTATACTGAAATGCTTGGAGGAACACCATGGCATCTTCGGTCAAACGTTTTTTCAGACTCATCCCCCTCGCCATCGTCGCCGGCATGCTCGCTTTCACTCCGGCCGCGTCCGCCACCCCCTGGGAAAACTCCTATGAGAAGGCGTTCCAGCCGGCCGCCGTCGGCCACAACCCGGTCAATGCCTATCTGATGATGCTGGCCTGCTATTACAACTACGAAAACCGCATCATGACGGCCAACTTCGAAGAGTTCAAGAAGAAATACGTCGAGTTGTTCACCCCCTGGGGCATGACCGAGTTCGATTTCATCAACATCCGCCGCCGCAGCGCCGACACGCAGGTGGTCGTGATGTCGAACCGCGTGATGACCCTGGTCGTGTTCCGCGGCTCCGAGGCGAGTTCCGGGGCTTCGTTCAAGCCCGTGAAGTTCGTCTATGACTGGCTTCTGACGGATTTCAACTTCTTCAAGCACAAGGTGCCGGAGTGGGGCGACGACGTGAAGGTGCATCGCGGCTTCTATAACGCCGTCGATGTCGCTTATCCCGAGCTGAAGCGGCTGTGCGAGAAGCATCTCGCGGTGAGCGGCCGCCGCCTCTGGATCACGGGCCACAGTCTCGGCGCCGGGCTCGTGCCGATCGCGGCGATGCGGCTCGCCCTGGATGGCATTCCCGTTCATGGACTCACGAGTTTCGCCGGCCCCCGCGTCGGGAACGTGGCATTCGCGACCGCCTTCGCCGCGCGATTCCCCCGGTTCCAGCGGTGGGTGAACGACAAGGATCTCGTCACGATGGTTCCCTATGCTTGGATGAAATTCCGCCATGTTGCCAAGCCGAACAACCTGTATGCCGACGGCAAGGCCGTCATCGGCGACGCTCCGTTCAAGGGGCTTGGCAAAGTATCGGCTCACGCGCCCGGCATCTATCTGCAGCGGCTGTATGCGCAGGTTCCCCCCGAGCTCCGGGAAAGCGTGCCGATGCCGCCCGCCTTCGAAAGCGGCAAGGGGCCCGAAGATGCTGATCTCGAGCGTGAATTCTCGAAGAAGCGCATCTCGATTCTCGATTTCGGCAGGCCTGACCCCGAAGACTGACGTTTGAAGCAGACCCGGGCCGCGCGTATACTGGCGCGGCCCGTTTTTTTCGGGCCGATTTCGCGTCAGGAGGCCTGTGGTGCTGGATAGCGCGTCATTGTTCGGATTCTTGGGGGTTTCGATGCTGCTGACCATAGCGCCGGGGCCGGATAACCTGTTCGTGATCACGCAGGGGCTGACGCGCGGCCGGAAGGCGGCCGTCGTGACGGCGATGGGGATGTGCTGCGGAAACAGCGTCCATACCCTGGCGGCAGCCCTGGGCATCTCGGCGGTGATCTATGCGTCGGCGTTCGCCTTCGCGCTGGTCAAGTATGCCGGCGCGGCATATCTGCTGTACATGGCCGTCACGACGCTGACTGACAAGCCGGGCGGGGCCGGGAAGACCGTGGCCGGCGAGATGAGCGCGTTCGCGATGTTCCGGCGCGGTTTCATCATGAATGTGCTGAATCCGAAAGTGGCGATCTTCTTCCTGGCCTTCCTGCCGCAGTTCGTGCAGAAAGGCGATCCGCATCCCGTCCTCACGATGATCTTTCTCGGCTTCATCTTCGCCGCCCAGGCCGTCCTCATCTTCGGCCTGATCGGCCTCTTCTCGGGAACGATCGGGGGCTGCGTCCTCGGAAATCCCCGCCTGTCACGCCTCTTTTCCTGGCTGACGGCCGGCATCCTCGCCGCCCTCGCCATCCGCCTCGCCCTCGCCGACCGCTGATGGAATCGTGGAAAATCCCGAACCCCAGAGATCCTCCGTTGAAACGCAATCGTTTGTGTATTTCTATTGCGAAGAGTTTTGTTGTCCCAATCCGTTCGGCGATGGTAAAATACACTTCAATATAGCTTGTTTTCAGAGGAACTGCCATGAGACGGCTTTTTGGCGGCTACCTTTTCTGCTTTTACGCCATTGCGGCTTTGTTGCTCGTTTGCGCGCCGCTTGCCGCCGAACCGGGCGTTTCCGCGGCGGTCTCGGCGTTGCTCTCGGATGCCCGGACCGATCTGGCCAAAGCGGTTTCCGAGCTTGACGAGCGCGATATTCCGGCGGCTTTGGGCGCGATCGAAGCGCTGAAGTTTCGCTCCCTTCACGGCGATGTCGCTCAGAAGCTCGAATCGATCGAAGCGGCGAAAAGCAGTTTGTTGAAACGACTTTCAGAATCCACAGGCATTTCCCTGACGAAAACCGAGCGCTGTAAGATAGCGGTTCCGGCCAGAACGGTGCGACTCGGCGATCTCGAGATCGCGATTCCGGCTCACTACGCGTCGGCTCAGCCTCTTCAGATTCTCGAATACGGCCCCGTCGGCGAAGCGGGCTCTCTGTTTCCCGATGTCTGGGCGACTTTTTCGTCGGACGGCAAACCGGTTTCGGCGCGCCTTCTCGTTGACGGAAAGCAGGTTTCGCAGCCTGAAATCAAGGGACGAACGGTTTTCTGGCGGCCGGCGATCACTGCCGAAACCATGTTCGCGATCGGCACGCATACCTTCGAACTGCATCTTACCGACGTCTCGCGAAAAACCGTTTCAGCCGCCTGGAAATGCACGGTCGGTATCGGCGCCCCGGCCAGGAACATCCCGATCGAAGAAGGCGTCGAGCGATCGCAACTCGTGCTCGATATGAAAGTGATTCTGCCAGGCGCGCCGGACGGATATCGCGTGGCGATCGTCGCCTGCGAAACCGCGAAGGGCGAGCGTTTCTTCCTATATCGCATCTACAAGCCCGGCCGCATGAGCGCACCGTATCTTGAGGGCCGCACGCTGGCATGGCTGCGCTGGTTCGACGGTTCGCGAAAGCAAAACAGAATCAGCATTTCGCCCAAAACCCAAGCCGCATTTCCGGGAAACGAGTTGCAGTTTTCCGCTTCTTACTCGATTGACGGCACCATTACGGAACCCCTGAAATGGCAGGTTTCGCAAAACGGTCAAACCTGGGGCACGTCTGAGCCTACCGTTACCCTGATCCTCGGCATGACCTCAATCGAGGTGATCGCCTATCTGTCGTTCACCAATGACGGCAGCACCTGGAATCTCTCCGAATCGAGATGCGTCGGTCCGATCCTGCCCCAAACGCAGTGCCACCCTGATCGGAGCGGTTTGGCGACGCCCGAAAAAAACGGTTCGGTAAAGATTTCAGGCCATCGAACGATCTCGAACGCTGGGAAGGAGATCGAGCTTGTCGAAGGCCGATCGATTCCAATCTACGGCGGCGTTCTCACCGTCGTCAAATCTCGATGGAAGATCGCGGGCGGCTCGGTGGCTCCGCGCATCGAAGAACCTACGGCGTCTGAAACTCGCCTCCTGTTTTCCGAGCCGGGCTATGCCGAGCTGGTTCACGACATCGCTCTTTCGTTTCAATTCGGCGATGAAACGTATCCTGGTAACTCGTTCGCTCCGAAATGCTCCGGTCTGTTCGGCCTTTTTCAGACGCGATGCCAGACCGAATACGACGCGTTTCCGGCGGGAGTTCTTCTCGGCACGTCTCGAAACATCGCGTTGAAAAAGCTGGTGATGCATGTCAACGGCTCCAAGCGCGAGATTTCCCCGGGACAGCCCCTCGATTTTTCTTGGGAACTCGGCTCTTCCGCGCTGTTTCCACAATCTCCGCCCCTTGCGTTCACCGGTGTTCGCCTCTCGATCGCGCAAAAAGAGCCTGACCTCACGGTTCAAATTACCGGCGACGCTTTTCAGTATCAATTGACGCATGATTCTCCTTTTTCCTCCGGCATGTACGTTCGCCCTGTGGCGAAGATTCATTCCGAATTCATCGATCAGGTCGACGAAGGTTTTCCAGCCGACTCTTGGAAGTGGATACCTTTTTTCGGAGCATTCCCATCGCTCGTTCGCGTCGAGATCGATCCGGCGCAGCCTCCGCCGATACGAGAGGGCGAAACGATCGCGTTCTCGGGTACGATACTGCCTCTCGAAGGAATGGGAACGGGCAAAATCGATGCGCACGAGAATACGATCGATCTTCTCGACGGGTATGAGGTTGTCGGGGTAAACGAAGTCTCGTGGTTCGGGTCTCTTTCCGAACGGCGGAAGAAGCCCGTATCGAGCAATCGGGTCGACTGGAACTTCGGCTTCACGCCGCAGACCGGATCAGGCAGCTACGTCGTCGGCGCTGAAGCGGACATGACGGCTCGCGAGAAAAACACGGGTACTGAAGCGCCGGTTCGGGGATCGGGCGACGTTTCTCTGCTCGTCAAGCCCGGCTTGACGATCGTTTCGCCGTTCGACGGGTTCGGGTATCCGCTCGGTGCCGAGATCGAAGTCGTCACCGGCCTGGACGGAACGCCGGAAGAGTGGCGAAATATCTCGTGGAAACTCAACGGCAAGCCTTGGAAGCCCGACTCTGAATCGACGCCGCACCGGTTGCTGCTCGACAAGAAAGGCAAAAACGTGCTCGAAGCCGAGCTGCGGGTACCGTCGAGCACCGAGCCGAACGCCGAAGTGACGCTTTCGGCTTTGGCGACGTTCACCGTCGTTCCCGTCGAAGTCGTTTTGACCCCGACGCGGCAATTGAATGCGTTTGCGCCGGATCTCGAACAGCACGTGCAGCTCAATGTCACGCTCGGAACGACGCCGATTCACGAGATCAACAAGCCGGTGCCGTGGTTTGAAGAGGGGTTCGTCGCCGAACTTGCCGGAATCGAGTGGCGATCGGGGTTCGAGCCCGACCAGAACGGGGAGTTCATGCTCGATGAGAACGAGTTCGGCGGCACGGCGCGATTTCACTCACCCGGAGCATGTTCGGCGCTTGCGACGATTACCTTGCGCATCCGTTGTACCGACTCGAAGCGGGAGGATTCCGAAGAGCTGATTTTCCGCATCGCGGCCGCTCGCGCCGATCTCTGGGCATTTCCGCCGCCCGTCTGGAAAAGCGGTATCGAAGAGAATCTGCCGAGTCGCGCCGTAGCGAAGGCAAAGCGAACGTTCACCACGCGCTCGGGAACATTCTCATTCGTCGGCCGTACGTTCGGCTGGTCGAGTTCGGGCATCGAACCGAGCGTCGTTCTTCAGCCGGCTCTTCCGGGCACCTTGCCGCTTCGGGCGAAAAGCATCGGTTTTGCCTGGAAAGGCCCCGAGGAAAACGCCGGCACGGGCCCGAAATACGCGCCCGTGATGGGCGCAGACCCTCGTCAGATCGTAATCTGCCAGGCCAGGCTCGGCTTTGCGTCCGGCGTTGAAATCATGTTCGAGCCGGTTTCAAAGGAAGTCGACGTCGAGCAGCTTGAAGATCTGCTCTCGGTCGGCGTCGAGCCGAGAGCGTTCACGATCGTCGCCGGCGGCAAGCAGGAACTTGTCTGTAAGCTCTACAAGCCCGGCTCAACGGACGGCGCCCTCGCCATGGAGCTGCTCGGCGGGGCTTTCAGAGGCGAACTGCGCGATCTCTCCTGGACGCAGCAGGGGCATGCGCTCGGCAGCGGCAATCCGTTCACGTATCGACCAGTGGCGACGGAAGATTCCGCGAATGCGATTACCGCGAAAGCTGTCGTCAGTCTCTTCGAGCGTGAGCCCGAAGCCTCCGACGACCCCGACCTCTTCGAGTTTTCGGGCATTTCGCAGCCTACGATTCTCGCGCCGAAAATAGAGTTATCGATCACCGACCTGTTCGGCCCGGTTCCCAATGAAAACAAGAAGAACCCCGGCGCCTACGTTCATTTCAATATCGACAACGATAATTTCAATGTCAAACCCGGCGAAGACGAGTTCACGGGAAAGCCGATGCCCGATTACACCGAGACCGACCATGTCGAGGGCGAAAACGATCTTTGCACGGCGAAGATCGTGTTTCCGAATCTGAACGTCGGCGTGGTGAGCTTGAGGCGCGACAACGCTCAGCTCCGCGTCTGGAGTTCCCCGACGAAAGAAGCGTCTTCGGCGATTCTGGTGACCGACGACGAACGCCATTGGAACCTGGCGATCGACACCGAGCGCGAGCAGTTCGAAGAGATCAAGGATCGGCTGTGGGTGGAAGGCTGCGGGCCCGACTCATCGGGCCTGGGCGTGACCTACACATATCGAGCCGAGAAGTATTCAACCGCCGACTGGGTCAAATACACATTCCTCTCCGCCGCCTGCGGCCGCCAGCCGACGCCGCTTGAAGAAAGAGTATTAAAAGACGGCATGGGCCTCAGAATAGTCGGATGCGAATACTCCATTACGGGCGGCCCGGACAAGCGATACAACTGCATTGCATGGTCCGTCGGCGAAGACACGGTTTTTTATGAAGGTGTCATTAAGGATCCACCGTCAGGAACGGTCAGTATAGATGCCGAATACGGCAACAAAGACGATAAATTTACGTATGATGACGACTTGGACCCGTTCTACAAACAAAAGGGGTTTGAACGAATAACGAGTGCTGAAGAGCAAGATGCCGAACATGCCGATGTTGTCTACTTTTCCGGTAATCATGCGGCCCGAAAGAAGAACTGCTCCGACGGCAAGAAAAAATGGATCATTTTTGAAAGCAAGCTCGGATCCAACATGCGAATAGAACATATTCTAGACCAGATTTCTCATGGTAACTACGGAGAGCCGTGTAGATATTACAGAAAATCGAGGTAAAACAGATGAAAGAGAAAATATTTCTTGTTTTATTATTCATGACAATATCAATAATGTCCTACGGAGAAATTCCTGACGCAGAAACGAGAAGACTCTTCGAGGTCAGATATAAGATATGGAATGATGAATATAATAGAGTAAAAGAGTTTTTAACCTTTCGCAGCGGCGAGTCTATGAAGGAATTCAAAGAAGGAATTGTCGGCATGGGAGTGAAAATTCTCCCGATTCTTATCAAAAGAATGTATCAAGACGACAGATTGATATATGCAGTCATTGATGTTTCAGGCTGGCGGCTTATACCGGGTGAAATGCAGTTGCGTTCTCAACGCGGAATATCTTGGGAGGATTACTATGCCCAATGGTGGAAAGCCGGCCAGTCAGGAGTCAAAAAACTTTTTGAGGATCGATATAAACAGTGGAAAGAAGTAAAGCCAACATCAAAAAAAGATGCTGATCAGGCACTTATTAATATAAGATCTCTCGGCGTGGCATGTTTGCCGTATCTTTTTGAAAAGATAGAAAACAACGAGACGATTTTCCTTCCTCTTGTCGCTAGTTTAACTCAAAACATTGTCCGATCGGACATGACTGCTTCCGAAAGCATCAATTGGTGGAAGAAAAACAAAAACGATTGGCTGATTCCGTTCCCCGACCAAAATCTATATGATAGATAACAATATATGGAGTTGACCATGTCGAGGGCGAAAACGATCTTTGCTCGGCGAAGATCGTGTTTCCGAATCTGAACGTCGGCGTGGTGAGCTTGAGGCGCGACAACGCTCAGCTCCGCGTCTGGAGTTCTCCGACGACGAACACTGCCAAGCCATGGTAGGTTTTGTTGTTATCCACAACAGAAGCGGGATCCTGGAAAAGGACGGATACGCTGCCCGGGCGAAAATGCGGGCGGCACATCAAATCAACATCCCAGCGCGATATCTTGTCGAATTGGTGTCCAAATAACCGGGTGCGGTACGATCGAAAGGAAGTCATTCATGAAGCTTGCCACTCTTTGTTACGTTCGCCGGGACGGGCGGACGCTGATGCTCCACCGCAACAAACGACCCGATGACACGCATTTCGGCAAATGGAACGGCCTCGGCGGCAAGTTCGACCAGGGGGAAACCCCGGAAGAGTGCGCCCGCCGCGAGATCCGCGAGGAGAGCGGCCTCGAGGCGCACATGCTCGATCTGAAGGGCGTCATCACCTTCCCGAAGTTCGCGAAGAACGAAGACTGGTATGTCTTCCTGTTCGTCGCCCAGGCCGACGGCGAGCCGATCGCCGAGTGCCCCGAAGGCGAGCTCGTCTGGATCGACGATGCGAACCTGCTCTCGCTCAACCTGTGGGAGGGCGACGAGATCTTCATCCCCTGGCTCGACCGCCCCGACTTCTTCTCGGCCCGCTTCGCCTACGAAAACGGCCGCCTGAAATCCCATGAGGCCCGCTTTTATCCCGCTTCGCCATGCCTCGAATCGGGCGCTTCTTCCCGGCGGCCATGATATCCATGGAAGAACGCAGGGCCGAAGGTGCTGCCGCTCGTTGGCTGTCTTCCGCAACGGTGCCACAAGGCTGACGAAGAACGGGGCGCCTGCGACGAACAGACCGCTTTCCCGAACAGCTTGATCGAAACGTTCCAATGGAGTGGTGAATCCTTGCCATGAAGATCCCGATGGGAGTTTCCTACGCAATTCTGGCTGCCATGCTCTTCGGCAGCACGACGCCGGTCGCCAAATTCATCATCCGGGATATCCATCCGGTGATTCTGGCGGCAATTCTGTATCTCGGCTCGGGGGTCGGGCTTTTCCTCACTCGCTGGATCACCGGTTCGCGCTCCAGGGAAGCCGCCCTGCAACGAAGCAGTATGCCCTGGCTGCTCGGCGCGATCCTGTTCGGAGGAATTCTCGCCCCCGTCCTGCTGATGGCCGGCTTGAAGCTCACGCCTGCGTCGTCGGCCTCGCTTCTGCTGAATCTTGAAGGCGTATTCACCGCTCTGATCGCATGGGTGACTTTCCGGGAAAACTTCGATCGAAGAATAGCTATTGGTATGGCATTCATCGTCGTCGGCGGAATCGTCCTGACATGCCAGGGAGAGGCCCGGATGGAGCTTTCCTGGGGGGCCGTTCTCATCGTTCTCGCCTGTATCTGCTGGGGGCTGGATAACAACTTCACCCAGAAGGTCTCCTCGAGCGATCCTTACCAGGTCGCATCGATCAAGGGCCTGGTGGCCGGGATCTTCAACCTCGCGGTTTCCGCATCCCTGGGAGCGGCTCACTGTCCGCTTGCGCACGCCCTCTGGGGGCTGCTCCTCGGGTTTTTCGGGTATGGCCTGAGCCTGGCCTTTTTCGTCATCTCCCTGCGGCACATCGGAACCGCCAGGACCGGCGCCTACTTTTCCTTCGCCCCGTTTTGGGGAACGATCCTGTCCATCCTTATCCTGAATGAACCCATCACCGGAAATCTCCTTACCGCCGGCATCCTGATGGCCATCGGTCTTTGGCTCCATCTCACCGAGTCACATGCCCACCAGCATCTCCATGACGAGTTCGTCCATGATCACAAGCACGAGCACGATGAGCATCATCAGCACGCCCATGATGGGAGCGGGGAGGCATCCGATACCCATTCCCATCCTCATCGGCATGAGAAGATCAACCACAGTCATGTGCATTTCCCCGATATCCATCACCGGCATAGTCATTGATATATAAACCAGCATGCATGGCTGGAAGATGAGGGCGTTCCAGAAGAACCATTCGGTGCCGAGATCGAAGTCGTCACCGGCCTTGACGGAACGCCGGAAGAGTGGCGAAATATCTCGTGGAAACTCAACGGCAAGCCGTGGAAGCCTGACTCTGAATCGCCGCCGCACCGATTGCTGCTCGACAAAAAGGGCAAAAACGTGCTCGAAGCCGAGCTGCGGGTACCGTCGAGCACCGAGCCGAGAGCGTTCACGATCGTCGCCGGCGGCAAGCAGGAACTTGTCTGTAAGCTCTACAAGCCCGACTCAACGGACGGCGCCCTCGCCATGGAGCTGCTCGACGGGGCTTTCAAAGCCGAACTGCGCGATCTCTCCTGGACGCAGCAGGGGCATGTGCTCGGCAGCGGCAATCCGTTCACGTATCGACCTGTGGCGACGGAAGATTCCTCGACCGCTCCGACTTCATCTCGGCCCGCTTCACCTACGAAAACGGCCGCCTGGCATCGCATGAGGTGTTCAGATATCCCTGACGACGCACAAGACAGGGCTTGCGGCTGTCGAAACTCATTCTGGCCTGACCGCCGAGAGAGTGATATCTTGTCGGGGTCGCCACATCAAACTTTGCACGGGATCAGGATCACGACATGGATCAGGTTCATCACAACAAGATCGTTTCCTTCATCTGGGGCATTGCCGACGACGTTCTGCGCGATCTGTTCAAACGCGGCAAATACCCCGACGTCATTTTGCCGATGTTCGTGCTGCGGCGCCTCGACGCCGTGCTCGAGCCGACCAAAAAAGAGGTTCTCGAACAGAAGGCCATGCTCGACGACGCCGGTATCACCGAGCAGCATGTGGCCCTCTGCAGCGCCTCCGGCCAGGCGTTTTACAATACGTCGAAGTTCACCCTGCGCGACCTCAAATCCCGGGGAAACCGGCAGCAGCTTCTTGCCGATTTTATCGCCTATCTCGACGGATTTTCCCAGAACGTGCAGGAGATCCTCGAAAACTTCAAATTCCGGAATCAGATTCCCACGCTTTCCAAGGCCGACGCGCTGGGAACGCTGATCGAGAAATTCCTCGACCCCGACGTCGATCTGAGTCCCCAAGCCATGGACAACCACGCCATGGGAACGGTGTTCGAGGAGCTGGTGCGCAAGTTCAACGAGGAGAACAACGAAGAGGCCGGTGAACACTGGACGCCGCGCGATGCCGTGAAACTGATGGCCGATCTCATAATCATACCTATAGCAGAAGCTATCGAATCAGGCTCGTATCTGCTCTACGACGGGGCTTGCGGCACAGGCGGCATGCTGACCGTCGCCGAGGAGCGCCTGCGCGGGCTGGCGCAGGCGAAGGGAAAACAGGTCGTCACGCATTTGTACGGCCAGGAGATCAACCCCGAGACGTTCGCGATCTGCAAGGCCGACATGCTTCTCAAGGGCGAAGGCGAGAATGCCGAGCACATCAAGGGCGGCGCCGAGTGGAGCACGCTTTCCCACGATGCCTTCACCGCCGGCGCCTTCGACTTCATGCTCTCGAATCCCCCCTACGGGAAGAGCTGGAAGAAAGACCTCGAAGCCATGGGCGGCAAGGACGGCATGCGGGATCCCCGGTTCCGGGTCATGCACCGGGGCGAGGAGCTTTCGCTCGTGCCGCGTTCGAGCGACGGCCAGATGCTGTTTCTCGCCAATATGGTCCACAAGATGAATGGCAAGACGAAGCTCGGAAGCCGCATCGCCGAGGTTCATAACGGCTCGTCCCTGTTCACGGGCGACGCCGGCCAGGGTGAGAGCAACATCCGTCGCTGGATCATCGAAAACGACTGGCTCGAGGCCATCGTGGCCCTGCCGCTGAACATGTTCTACAACACCGGCATCGCGACCTACATCTGGGTTCTCACCAACCGCAAGCCCGAGCACCGCAAAGGGAAGGTGCAGCTCATCGACGCGTCCCAGTGGTTCCGGCCCCTCCGCAAGAATCTCGGGAAGAAGAACTGCGAGTTCTCGGAAGAGGATATCCGGCGCATCTGCGAAAGCTATCTGACGTTCGAGGAAACCGAACGGTCGAAGATCTTCCCGAACGAGGGGCTCGGCTACTGGAAAGTGACGCTGGAACGGCCGCTGCGCCTTCACAGCCGTCTGACGCCCCCGGCGATCGAGGCGCTCCGGTTCGCTTCCGGTGACGAGGAACTGCGCCGCGAGTTGTACGACCGGTTCGGCGACGCGCTGTTCGGGGATTTCGCCGGAATCAGGAAAGAGCTCGAAACCGCGCTCGATGCGTGGGGCGCCGCCGATACGGGCGACGAGGAGGGCGAGGACGAGCCGGAAAAGAAGGGGCTTCCCGAGAAGCGGAAGAAGAAGCTGCTCGATCCGAAGACCTGGGAACGGGACGGCCGGCTCGTCGGCACCGCCGAAACGCTGCGTGCCGAGCTCGGTGACGCCCTGTTCGAGGATTTCAACGCATTTCGCGACGAGGCCGACGCCGTTTTCGAGAATCACGGCGTTCGCCTGACCGCTGCGGATAAAAAGCTCCTGCTGAGATCCGTGAGCAGGCGCGAGGAATCGGCCCCGCCCGTCATCGCGAAAATTCACAAGCCCGGCAAGGCGAAGCCGGACCCCCTGCGCGGCCTGTATGAAACCCGCATCGACGGGAAGCACGCCGTCGTCGAATACGAGCCCGATACGGACCTGCGGGATACCGAGCAGATTCCCCTTCTCGAGGAGGGCGGGATCGAGGCGTTCCTCCGGCGTGAGGTCTTACCCTACACCCCCGATGCCTGGCTCGACGAAAGCAAAACCCAGATCGGCTACGAGATCAGCTTCACCCGCCACTTTTACCAAGCCCAGCCCCTCCGCTCCCTCGATGATATTCGCCGTGATATCATAGCCCTTCAGAAGGAGTCCGAGGGTCTCCTCGCGGAAATCATCGGAAATGAGATATGAGAATCCCTTTCATCGACGGATGAGATTCGAGATATGATGCTCACAAGCGATATCAAGCCATATAGAAATTACAAAGAAACCGATCAGAAATGGCTGGGAGTCATTCCCAGCCATTGGGATCTATACCCAAATCGGGCGATATTTTCCGAGGTGAAGGACCGAAATCATCCCGATGAGGAGATGCTATCGGTAACCATCAAGCAGGGGGTCATCAGGCAAAAGACTCTGCTCGAAGGTTCTTCGAAGAAAGATGCCTCGAATCTGAACAAGTCTGCCTATAAACTGGTGCAGCCGAATGATATCGCATACAATAAAATGCGTGCATGGCAGGGTGCGGTCGGTTTTTCGTCTTTCCGTGGCATCATCAGTCCTGCGTATGTCGTCATGCGATTGCGCGATGAAGCACTTCGGCCGGAATATTTTCATCATCTGTTCCGAACACCCGGTTTTGCCAAGGAGGCAGAACGATGGTCCTATGGCATCACGTCGGATATGTGGAGCCTGAGACCGGAACACTTCAAAATGATTTATTCGCCGATTCCACCGATTCCAGAGCAGGTTGCCATCATAAAGTTCTTGGAATGGGGCAATCAGCGGATAGATAAAGCGATTCGGGCGAAGAAGAAGCTGATCGGGCTTCTCAATGAACAGAAACAGGCCATCATCCACCGCGCCGTCACCCGTGGAATCGATTCATCGATCCAACTCGAGGACTCGGGCATTTCCTGGCTTGGCTCTATTCCGCAGCATTGGGGTGTCGTCCGGAACATGGCATTGTTTACCCCTCGCGTTGAGCCCGGAGTTAAAGATTTGCCGATTCTACAGGTGAGCCTTCGCTCGGGAATTACCGTCGAAGAGTTCGATCAATTCGGCCGGCCGAAAAAGCTGATTGCAGATGTAACGAAATACAAACTCGTCCGAAAGGGCGACATTTCCTACAATACGATGCGCATGTGGCAGGGTGCCGTTGGAGTTGCCCCCTGTGATGGTCTTGTCAGCCCCGCATATGTCGTTTTGAAACCTCGGAACGGCGTTTTCCCTGAATACTACAACCTTCTCTTCCGGACGGAGTTCTACAAACAGGAAATCAATCGGTATTCCACGGGCATCGTATCGGATCGAAACAGACTCTACTGGGATCAATTCAAGCAAATTCCGAACCTTGCACCACCTCTCGATGAACAATATGGTATCGTATCATATATAAACGATGAAACGAAAGGATTGACCGCCGCTGTCGAGCGGTCAGAGCGGGAAATCGTTTTGCTGCGCGAATATCGGAACCGGCTCTTTGCCGACGTCGTCACGGGCAAGCTCGATGTTCGCGAAGCGGTGGAGGGGTTGCCGGATATCGAGGTTGCCGCCGAGGATGCGGTGTGTGATGCGAACGAGAACGGCGACGAGGCCGGAGATTCGGAGGAAGAGGGGGAGTGAACCTGCAGGAGTTGATTGCGTTGGTCGACCGGCTTCGGAGCGAGCCGGCCGAGACGGAGTGGCTGGAGTTCAAGTCCAACTACACCGATTCGCAACGGCTCGGCGAGTATCTTTCGGCGCTGGCGAACGCGGCCTGTCTGCACGGGAAGCCCCGGGGTTATATCGTCTATGGTATAGACAACGCCACCCATGCCGTGACCGGCACGACTTTCGACCCCGAGAAAACGGCGGGCAAAGGAAACCAGGCGCTCCTCCTCTGGCTCTCCCAACACCTTCAACCGCCCGTGACGTTTGAGGTGCATCCCATCACGCACCCGGGAGGGCGGGTTGTCCTGTTCGAGGTCTGGCCGGCCGAAAACCGGCCTGTCTGTTTCCAGAATACGGCTTACATCCGCGTCGGTTCGCATTGCGTCGAGCTGAAAAAGTTCCCCGAAAAGGAACGCGCGATCTGGCACGGCCGACAGGACTGGTCCGCCATCGTCCGCGAGGGCGTCACCGTCGCAGACCTCGACCCCGAAGCGCTTCGGATGGCGCGCGAACAGTTTATCATCAAACATCCCGGCCAGGCAGGTCTCGTCGCTGAGTGGGACGACCTCACGTTCCTCAACAAAGCCCGCCTTGCTGTCCGGGGCGGCATCACCAATGCGGCGATCCTGCTGCTGGGCAGAATCGAGAGCACGTCGCTCCTGTCCCCGGCCGTCGCGAAAATCTCCTGGATCCTGAAAGATGCGGACAACCGGGAGCTCGACTACGAGCATTTCGGCCCGCCCTTCCTCCTTGCCGGCGACCGCCTCCTGCGCCGAATCCGCAATCTCACGGTGCGAACCCTACCTGGCGGCACCCTCTTCCCGCAGGAGATGACCCAGTATGACCCCTGGGTCATCCGTGAGGCGCTCCACAACTGCATCGCGCATCAGGATTACAGTCTGCGGGGCCGGATCTCGGTGGTCGAGACCCCCGATGCCCTGCTCCTCACGAATCCCGGCAGTTTCATTCCCGGCAGCGTCGAGAACGTGATCCGTCAGGATGCCCCGCCGGATGTCTATCGCAACCCCTTCCTGGCCGACGCCATGGTTGCCCTGAACATGATCGACACGCAGGGCGGCGGCATCAAACGCATGTTCCAGAGGCAGCGGCAGCGGTTCTTCCCGCTTCCCGACTACGATTTAGCCGATGAAAAAAGGGTTGTCGTGCGACTGAACGGCCGAATCATGGATGAAAACTATTCCAGGCTCCTGATGGAGCGCGGGGATCTCACCCTCGGCCAGGTCATGCTGCTCGACCGGGTCCAGAAGCGCCTGCCGATCACGCTCGAGGCGCATCAGGCGTTGAAGAAGGCCGGCCTGGTCGAAGGACGGTATCCGCTTTCGATCGTCGCCGGGGCCATCGCCCGGACGACCGGCCAGAAGGCACGACACATCCGAGAACGCGGCTTCGACACGAAATACTACCTCGATCTCATTCTGGAGCTCGTGAGAGTGCATGGTCCGGTCACCCGTGAGGATATCAACCAGCTCCTGTTCGACAAACTTCCCGAGACTCTCACACCAGAGCAGCGCAGGATCAAGATTCATAATCTCCTTGGGAGCTTGGCACGCAAGAAGCGAATCGTCAATCGAGGGAGCCGTGGTTCCCCGCAGTGGGTTTTACAGGTCGACCCTTTGGTTTGATCGATTGGTGAACCAGAGAGGTATCAAAGAACTATCAAAAGAATATCAAAGAGCTATCAAAGCCGAAATGGCGAAAACCCGCATCAGAAAAGGATTATGTCCTATGTTCGTCTCATTGTTTGGTGAGCATTCTATCAAAGAGCATAACAAAGGTTCTTGTTGGTTTGTGAACTTTTTATCAAACATTGAGGCAGACGGGGGTATGCACTCAAATGGGCGTTTAGACTCTGTGGAGTTCATTTGATTGCGATTGGTTTCACAAGTTATTGAGCAGGGTGGATATATCGTAAAACTGTCTCCAGATCATGGTTTGGGCATTTGGAAGTTCATTTGATGGCCATTTGATTGTGATAGAATTCACGTGGCACGGGCGGCATTGAACCATCTGATGCCGGCGGGGTTGATACCGGAACGGGGGTGAGCAGGAATGACACCGACAGACACCAGCGAAAAGGGTCTGGAGAGTCTGATCGTCACGGCCATGACCGGCAGGCCGTGGCCGGAGCCGGCAGCGCCGGATACTGCTCAACAGCAGGCTGCATCCTATGGCGGAACGGGCTGGTTGAACGGCCGGTCGCAGGAATACAGCCGTGACTGGTGTGTCGATCTGGGCCAGTTGACGGCCTTTCTGCGGGAAACCCAGCCGAAGCTCGATGCGGCCCTCGATTTGGGGAACGACTCGCCGGTCCGGCGGGCGTTCCTTTCCCGTCTCCTTCAGGAAACCCGAAAGCGTGGCGTCATCGATCTGCTCCGGCACGGTGTGAAACATGGGGCGCACGAAATCACCCTGTTCTACGGCACCCCCAGCGCCGGAAACGCGAAGGCAGCCGCCCTGCACGCGAAAAACCGGTTCATCGTGACCCGCCAGCTCAGATACAGCAACGATCAGAGGCGACGGGCGCTCGATCTCTGCCTGTTCATCAACGGCCTGCCTGTCGCCACTTTCGAGCTCAAGAACAACCTCACCAAGCAGACCGTCGCAGATGCCGTCGAGCAGTACCGGCGCGATCGGGACCCGCGAGAGCCGTTGTTCGAGTTTGGCCGCTGCATCGTCCATTTTGCTCTCGATGAAAACGAGGTGCGCATGTGCACCGCGCTGAACGGCAAAAAATCCTGGTTCCTGCCGCTGAACCAGGGCTGGAATGACGGAGCGGGGAATCCGCCCAACCCTGTCGGCATCAAAACCGAGTATCTCTGGAAGAATCTGCTCACGCCGCAGGGCTTGACGGATATCATCGAAAACTATGCGCAGATCGTCATCGAGCAGAACGCGAAGACGGGAAAAAAGAAGCCGAAGCAGATTTTCCCCCGATTCCATCAGCTCGACGTCGTTCGCCGTCTCATCGCCGATGTCGAGAAGCGCGGGGTCGGTTTCCGGTATCTCATCCAGCACTCGGCGGGCTCTGGCAAATCGAACTCCATCGCCTGGCTGGCGCACCGGCTGATCGGCGTCCGGAAGGACAACAAGCCTCTCTACGACTCGATCATCGTGATCACCGACCGCCGGATTCTCGATCAACAGATCTGCGCCAACATCAAGCAGTTCGCCCAGGTAGGCGCGACGGTCGGCCATGCCGAGCATTCCGGCGACCTGCGCCGGTTCATCGAAACCGGAAAGAAGATCATCATCTCGACGGTGCAGAAGTTCCCCGTCATCCTCGACGAGATCGGAGACGAGCACCGGGGTCGCACGTTTGCCCTGATCATCGACGAAGCCCATTCGTCCCAGGGCGGCAAGACGTCGATTGCCGTGAACGCGGCATTGTCAGACCCCGAAGACACGGTGAATGACGCGCTGGAGAAGCGCATGCAGGACCGGAAAATGCTCACCAACGCCAGCTACTTCGCGTTCACGGCGACACCGAAGAACAAGACCCTCGAGATGTTCGGCGTTCCCGTGCCGGCCCCGGAGGGCAAGACCGAGCATCATCCGTTTCACGTCTACACCATGAAACAGGCGATCCAGGAGGGCTTCATTCTCGACGTTCTCGCCCATTACACGCCGGTGAACAGTTACTACAAGCTGATCAAAACCGTCGAAGGCGACCCGCTGTTCGACACCCGGAAGGCCCAGAAAAAGCTGCGAAAATACGTCGAAAGCCATGACCACGCCATCCGGCTCAAAGCCGAGATCATGGTCGACCATTTCCACGAGCAGGTGGCGGGTCTCGCAAAAATCGGCGGGGAAGCCCGCGCCATGGTCGTGACGAGCGGAATCGAACGGGCCGTCCAGTATTTTCATGCCATCCGGGAGTATCTTTCCGAGCGGAAGAGCCCGTATCGGGCGATCGTCGCGTTCTCCGGAGAGTTCGCCTACGGAGACACGACGGTCACGGAAACCTCCCTCAACGGGTTTCCGTCGGGGGAGATCCCCGACCGGTTCCGGGAATCGCCCTACCGGTTTCTGATCTGCGCCGAGAAGTTCCAGACCGGCTACGACGAGCCCCTGCTGCACACCATGTATGTGGACAAGATCCTCGCTGGGGTGAAGGCGGTGCAGACGCTTTCCCGGCTGAACCGGGCCTTTCCGGGAAAATACGACGTCTGCGTTCTCGATTTCATGAATGACGCCAAGACGATCCTGTCTTCCTTCCAGCCATTCTATCGTGCCACACTCCTGGCCGAAGAGACGAACCCGGACAAACTTCACGACCTCAAGAACACCCTGGACTCACATCAAGTATATAGTCAAAAATATATAGATGAGTATGCCGAAAAGTTCCTCTCCGGCGTGGGACGTGAGATCCTCGATCCGCTCCTGGAGTCGTGTGTCGACATCTACAAGACGTTGAGCGAAGACGACCAGGTCGAGTTCAAGGGAAAGGCGAAGGCGTTTTCCCGATGCTACGAGTTTCTCGCCTCTCTTCTGCCCTACGACAATGCCGCCTGGGAAAAGCTGTCGATCTTTTTGAACAACCTGATTCCCAAACTGCCTGCGCCGAAAGAGGAGGACCTTTCGAGAGGCATCCTGGAAGCCATCGACATGGAAAGTTATCACGCCGAGAAGAAAACCGCCCAGGCGATCCGGCTTGCGGACAAGAACGCCAAGATCGAGCCGTCACCCGTGGGCCCCGGAGGCAACTTGCCGGAACCTCAACTCGACCGGTTGACGAACATTCTCAAAACCTTCAACGACCAGTTCGGTACCCTGTTCAAGGATTCCGATCGGGTGATCCGGCGTATCCGGGATGATATCGCCCCGAAAGTCGCTTCGAACGAGGCGTTTCAGAACGCCCAAAAACACACCCCCGGCACGGCCAGGATCGAGCACGACAAGGCGCTCGCCCAGGTCATGCTCACGCTCTTGCAGGACGATACCGAGGTCTACAAACAGTTCGTCCAGAATGAATCATTCAGGCGGTTCGTCACGGATCTCGTGTATCAATTGTCGATCGCTGCCTGATGCGCCCCGGGGGCATCTTCCCTCGTGCCGCTGAAGGGCATCTTCGAGATCAGGAGACCTTGAACTTGACGATGCCTTCGACCCTGGAGACGGCGCCGATGATACGGTCGAGGTCCTGGTCGTAGAGGACTTTCGTGATCGTCTCGATCTCGATCTCGTTGTTCTGGATGTCCTTCGAGAAGTTCACCGATTTGATCGAGATGTTGAACTGGGAAAGCAGCCCCTTGACCTCTTCGACGAACCGCGGCCGGTCGTTGCCCTTGATGTAGACCGTGCGAGTCGCGCTGCCGCGAAGATATTGTTTTTCGAATATATCAAGTCCAATTAAAACAAACAGGACGAGGACCGTTGCCCCGACACCGATATTGAAATACCCGGCGCCGACGGCAAGCCCGATGATGGCTGTGGTCCAGAGGCTGGAAGCGGTCGTCAGGCCTTTCACGCCGGTGCCGTATCGGAAGATCGCTCCGGCCCCGAGGAACCCGATGCCCGAAATGACCTGGGCTGCAAGCCGCTCGGGGTCGCCGTTCGTCGCCGAGGTGTGAAACTGCATCGAGAGGTTGATCGAGATGCACATGGCGATGGCGGAGCCGATCGCGAGGATGATGTGCGTTCGCAGGCCGGCCGGCTGGCTGTGCTTTTCCCGTTCGAGGCCGATCAGCCCGCCCAGGAACGCCGCGAAGAAAAGCCGGAAAATGATGTCGTATTCCGTCAGCATGACTCCCCCCAGATGAAACAGGTATCCCGATAATGTAACACATCTTGCGCATGGCGCATGGGCTGGACTTGCCAAGAGGGCGGGGTTCTGGTACAAATGCGCCCGTGAAAACATTCGCCGCAGAAGCGCGAAACCGGCCGGAACGATCGGCGGGGCTGTTTGCCCGCCTCGGCCTCGTGCTGCTGGCGGGGATCTGCCTCGCGGGCCTGGCCGGCTGCAGATCCGGCGGAAGGGCGCTGATCGTGGCGGGCTCGACGTCGGTTCAGCCGGTCATGGAGAAAATCGCCGGCGCGTTCAGGAAAACGCGGCCCGACCTGCGTGTCGACATCGAGGGCGGCGGAAGCAGCGCCGGTCTCATGGCCATCCGGACGAAAACCGCGGCCCTCGCGATGTCTTCCCGGGAGCTGAAACAGAACGATCCCCAGGAAGCCGGCCTCTGGCGCCAGATCCTCGCGCTCGACGCGATCGCGATCATCGTGCATCCCGACAATCCCGTGGCGAGCCTTTCCCTGAGCCAGATCCGCGGCCTCTTCGCGGGTTCGGTGAAGTCGTGGAAAGAGGTCGGCGGCGCCGACCGCCCGGTCCATATCCTCGTCCGTGAGGAGGGTTCGGGAACCCGCAGTGCCTTCGAAGAGCTGGTGATGAAGGACGGCAAGGCCGAAACGCCGATCGACGATTACGCGCTGGTCCAGGATTCATCCGGCGGCGTGCGGGAGGTCGTGCGCGGTGACCGTGACGCGGTCGGCTTCGTCTCGATGGGAGCCCTGAACCCGCATGTGAAGGCCATCGCCGTCGACGGCACGCCCCCTACGTTCGAGACCGTGCGGGGGAAGCGGTACCGGCTCGTCAGGCCCTTCTTCCTCGCCGCCCTCCAGCCCCCGGCGGGCGATGCCGCCGATCTTGTGCGGTTTTCCCTGGGCAGCGAAGCGGCGCGTATCCTGCAGACGGAGGGCCTGGTCGGTGTCTTCGAGTAGCCCGATGGCGGTCGACGACCTGCGCCGGCGCGAGGAGCGCATCCGGCTCGCGCTGCTCTGCCTGGCGTTCTCGTCGGTCCTCGTGCTCGCGCTCATCATTCTGTTCGTGTTCCGCGAAGGCGTGCCGCAGATCCTGAAAACCGGCATCCCCGCATTTCTTGCCGGAAGCCGCTGGGCGCCGACGAAAGGCGCGTTCGGCATCTTCCCGATGATCGTCGGCACCGTCCAGGTCACGCTCGGCGCGCTCCTCATCGGGGTGCCGCTTTCGCTGCTGTCGGCCATCTGCCTGTCGGAGTTCGCGAGCCGCCGCGTCCGGACCGTCATGAAGCCGCTGATCGAGCTGCTTTCGGCGATCCCGTCCGTCGTCTTCGGCTTCATCGGCGTCACGGTGATCGTGCCGCTGGTGCGTGAAACCCTCGGCGGAAGCGGCTTTTCGGTGCTCTCTGCCGCCCTGATGCTGAGCGTGATGATCCTGCCCACCGTGACGAGCATCGCCTACGACGCCCTGCGTGCCGTGCCTGCCTCCTACCGGGAAGGGGCGCTTGCGCTTGGCGCCACCCCCTGGCAGACCGTCACCCGCGTCGTCGTGCCGGCCGCCCGCTCGGGCCTCGTGACGGCCGTCATCCTCGGCATGGGCCGGGCGATGGGGGAAACCATGGCCGTCATCATGGTCGCGGGCAACGCCGTCGTTGTGCCCACCTCGCCCCTCCACCCCTGCCGCACGCTCACGAGCAACATCGCCCTCGAGATGGCCTACGCCGCCGGCGCCCATCAGAAGGCCCTGTTCGCGACCGGCGTCGTTCTCTTCGTCATGATCTTCTGCCTCAACTCCCTGGCCACGTTCATCGTGCGCCGCCGCTGACCGGAGGCCCCATGGATCCAGCCGTCCGCACCCGCAACGAGCGCATCAACCGCCTCGGCATCGGTCTGAGCTACCTCGTGACCGCCGCCGTCGGCCTGCTGCTCGCGGCGATCGTCGGGTATCTCCTCTGGAACGGCTGGCCGCGCCTCTCGGCTGCCTTTTTCCTCCATCATCCCGAAGATCTCGGCCGCGGCGGCGGCATTCTTCCGGTCATCCTCTCGACGGTGCTGCTCGGCGGCCTGTCGCTCCTCATCGCCGTTCCTCTCGGTGTATGCACGGCAGTATATTTGACGGAATACACAACGGAGGGGCGGTTGACGACCGCCATCCGGTTCGGGGCCGAGTGTCTGGCGGGCATCCCGTCGATCATCTTCGGCCTGTTCGGCTTCATCCTGTTCGTCGTGACGCTGGGGATGGGCTGGTCGATCCTGGCCGGCGCCCTCACCCTCGCCTGCATGGTGCTTCCGACCATCATCCGGACCGCCGAAGAGGCGATCAAGGCCGTGCCGGCCGGTCTGCGCGACGTCGGCTACTCGCTCGGGGCGACGAAATCCCAGGTCGTCTGGCATATCGTTCTGCCCGAGGCCCGGCCCGGCATCATGACCGGCATCATCCTCGCCCTGGGCCGCGCGCTCGGCGAGACCGCCTGTGTCATCTTCACGACCGGCGTCTCGCTCGAAACCCCGATGTCCCTGCTCGATCCCGGCCGGCCCATGGCCGTTCACTTCTACATCCTCGCCCGCGAGGGCCTCTCGATGGAGATGGCCTACACGACGGCCCTGACCCTGGTCGGGCTGATCCTGCTCGTGAACGTCGGTGCCGCCTGGCTGCTCGCCCGGAAGAGAAGCTCATGACGACGCCTGCGATCATCCTGAAAGCCGAGAAGGTCGGCTATACCTACGAGCCGCCGCCCGGCAAGCCCGCCGAGCCGGCGCTGGTCGATATCTCGCTCGAGGTCGAGACCGGAACCATCCTTGCCATCATCGGCCCCGGCCGCTCGGGAAAATCCACCTTTCTCCGGCTGATCAACCGTCTCCAGGAAGTAGCCCATCCCGGCGCGATGACCGGCCGGATCCTGGTGAACGGCTTCGACATCTACAGCCCCGCCTGTGATCCGTTCCGCCTCCGCCGCCAGGTCGCGTTCGCCTTCGACAAGCCCCGTGCGCTCGAGATGTCGATCTACGACAACGTCACGTTCGGCCCCCGTCTTGCCGGCATCACCGCGAAATCCGAGCTCGACGGGATCGTCGAGGAGACCCTGCGCGCCGCCTTCCTGTGGGACGAGGTGAAGGACCGCCTCTCGCTCGACGCGACCCGCCTCTCGGGCGGCCAGAAACAGCGCCTCTCGATCGCGCGATCGCTGGCCCTGAAGCCGAAGCTGCTCCTGCTCGACGAGCCCTGCTCGGCCCTCGATCCGATCTCGACGGCGGCCGTCGAGCAGGCCCTGGCCGAGCTCAAGAGCCGCACGACCTGCATCCTCGTCACGAACAACACCAAGCAGGCCGCCCGCGTCGCCGACGTGACGGCGTTTTTCCTCATGGCCCGGCTGGTCGAGATCGGCCCCACGGCCCGGATGTTCCGGAGCCCCGTCGACAAACGCACCGATGACTATCTTTCGGGGAGGTTCGGATGAGCGACGCCGTCGTGACGAGCCGGGGCCTCGACTTCTGGTATGGAACCTTCCATGCGCTGAAAAATATTACGATCGATATTGAACGGAGCCGCGTGACCGCGCTGATCGGCCCCTCCGGCTGCGGGAAATCGACGCTGCTGCGCGTCTTCAACCGGATGTGCGACCAGGTTCCCGGTGCCCGGCTCGCCGGCTCCCTCCAGGTGCTTGGCCGCGAACTGGCCGGGAAGAGCTGCGACGTGACCGGGCTGCGCCGCGAGGTCGGGATGGTGTTCCAACAGCCGAACCCGTTTCCGATGTCGATATTCGACAACCTCGTCTTCGGCCTGCGGCTGGCCGGGACGAACGACCGGGAGACCCTCGAACGGGCCGTCGAGACGAGCCTGGAGGCGGTCGGCCTGTGGGGCGCTCTGAAGGACCGGCTTCACGCGCCCGCGATAGGTCTCTCGGCGGATTTCCAGCAGCGGCTGTGCATCGCCCGCGCCGTCGTGATCCGGCCGAGCATCCTGCTGATGGACGAGCCCTGCTCGTCCCTCGACCCCGTCGCGACGCAGCACATCGAGGAGCTGATCCTGCGGCTCAAGCATGAATACACGATCATCATCGTGACCCATTCGATGCAGCAGGCCGCCCGGATCTCGGACCATACCGGCTACATGCTGCTCGGGGAGCTGGTCGAGTTCGACGCGACGGCGACGATCTTCCGGCAGCCCCGCGACAAACGTACAGAAGACTATATTTCAGGAAAATTCGGCTGAGCGCCTGCGCCGGCCGTGGAGGATTTCGCGTGATCATCAAACGCCACATGGACATGGAAATGAACGAGCTGCGCGGCATGCTGCACGAGATGAGCCGGCGGGTGCTCGGCATGCTGGAGCGCAGCCTGAAACACGTCGGCACCGGGAATACCGAGCTGTTCGACGGGATCTTCGATGAAGAGGTGGAGGTGAACCGCCTCCAGATGCGCATCGACGACCTCGCCTGGAAGGTGATGGCCCTCTACCAGCCGACGGCCGGGGATCTTCGCGCCCTGATCGGCTCGATCAAGGCGGCCGTCGATCTGGAGCGGGTCGGGGACGAGGTGTGCGCCCTCTGCCGCCGGTCGATGTCGCTCGCGAAAAGCTCCTGGCACGTCGATCCGCCCACGCTCATCGAGCTGGGCGTGATGGTGCAGAGCCTGTTCAAGGATGGACTCACGGCCCTGTTCGAGCCGACCGAGGAGCTGGCCGAATCGATCTTCACCGCCGACGACGCGATCGACGATGCGTTCCAGGCGCTGTTCGAGCAGATCCGCGCGCGCCTGCGCACCGAGCCGGAGCATGTCGACAGCCTGCTCGACTTCCTCTCGATGGGCCGGAGCCTCGAACGGATCGCGGACCATGCTACGAACCTCGCCGAGATCGCCATCTTCATGCAGAAAGGCCAGGACGTCCGCCACCACGGCCTCACGTTCTGAAGACCTTGCGATGCGTTGTGGGGGCGGGTGTAGGGGCGGGTCTCAGACCCGCCCCTACAGAGACGAACGATCGGGCGGGTTTCAAACCCGCCTTTTCGAATGTGATACCGGATAACGGGGGAATCATGGGCAACCGGACGGCCGAGATCGTGAGCGTGGGGACGGAACTGCTGCTGGGCGAGCTGGTCGACACGAATGCCGCCTGGATCGCGGGCGAACTGCGCCGGCTTGGATATTACGTCTACTATAAAACGACGGTCGGGGACAACCGGGAGCGGCTTGCCGAGACGATCGGCCGGGCGTTCCTGCGGGCCGATCTCGTGGTGACGAGCGGCGGCCTCGGCCCGACCGACGACGACCTGACGAGGGAGGCGATCGCCGACGTCTGCGGCGCCGTGCCCCGCGAGGATGCGGAGCAGCTCCGCCGGCTCGAGGAGCTGTTCGCGGCGCGGAAACGTCAGATGCCGGCCGTGAACCGGAAGCAGGCATGGCTCATTCCCGGCGCCCGTCCGCTGGAAAATCCGATCGGAACCGCACCGGGCTGGTGGGTCGAGAAGGACGGCAGGACGATCGTCGCGATGCCCGGCCCGCCCCACGAGATGAAACGCATGTGGAACGAGCAGGTGAAGCCGGCGCTGCCCCGCGGAACGGCGGTCCTGTGGGATACGACGCTGCATACGGTCGGCATCGGCGAAGGCAACGTCGCCGAGCTGCTCGCCGAGTTCACGGGAAACGCGAACCCCAGTGTCGCGACCTATGCGCGGCGCCACGGAGTCGATGTACGGGTGGCTGCCGGGGCTGCCAGCCTCGATATCGCGCGGGAACTGGCCGCGCCCGTGCTGGCCGAGGTCGAGCGGCGCATCGGCCGGTTCGTGTGCAGCCGGGATGACGAAACGATCGCCCAGGCGATCGGGGCGCGTCTGCTCGCAGCCGGCCACCGGCTCGCCGTGATGGAGTCCGTCACCGGCGGGCTCGTCGCCGATCTGCTCACGGATACGCCGGGCGCGAGCGAGTGGCTGCAGGCAGGGGTGATCACCTACACGCGGCAGGCGAAGGAAGCGGCCGGCGTGTCGGCTGACCTGCTGGATGCCCACGGCTGCGTCGCCGAAGAGACGGCCCGGGCCATGGCCGAAGCCGTCCGGCGCCAGTTCGGCGTCGAGTGGGGCGTTGCCGCCACGGGGGTTGCCGGGCCGGCTCCGGCCGAGGGCAAGCCCGTCGGTCTCGCCTTCGTCGCCGTCGCGGGGCCTGCTGGCACCCGATCGATGCGCCTCGAATGGCCCGGACAGCGCCGCCAGATAAAGGAACGCACCGCCAACGCCGCCCTCGCCCTCCTTCTGCGTACCCTCCGCGGCGACCCGGAATGACGATGCGATTGTTCTATGCGGTGCAGGTGCCGGCCGAGATCCGGCGCGAGCTGCGCCAGGCGGCCGAGTCGATGGGCCGCGACTGGCGGCCGTCGACCGAGGCGCAGCTCCACATCACCCTGGCGTTCATGGGGGAGGTGCCCGACGAGGCCCTTCCCGAGGTGATCGCCGCCGGTGAGGCGGCTGCACGTGCCGTCGCGCCTTTCACGCTCCGGTTGGGAGCGGCCGGCGGTTTCCCGAACGACCAATCGCCCCGCGTCTGGTTCATCCACGTGGAGTCCCCAGAACTGATGAAGCTCGGCGCCGCCCTGCTTCCCGGATTGAAGGCCTGGGCCGATCCCAAACCGTTCAAGGGGCATCTCACGATCGCCCGGCCCCGCGGCCCGCATGCTCCCGGACGACCGATGTCATTCAATCGGGAATGGCGCGTCGACCGTTTCCAGTTGATTCGCAGCACCCTCGGTTCCTCGGGGGCTGTCCATGGCGTCGTCAGAGAATTTTCCTTATCTGACTGATCCCGCCTGTTGCCGGAAGCGCGAAAATACCGTTTCCGGAAATAATGGCGCGTCGTGTGAAAATGCGAGGTCAGGGCGCTTGAAGGGACGCGGAGGCATCATGCCCGTCGGGGCCGGGAGGGGGCGACCCCGATCCGGATATACGTCCGAAGAGATCGAAGACGATGGCACAGCGATCGGTGAGGTTCTGAAATACCTGCTGACATCCGTTGGAGATTACCTGGGTACAAAGAGAGAACAAGAAGAATGACACTGCCAGGAGAGTCGGCAGGAGAATGCGCAGTTTGCTTTCCCGGACAAGACGAACCACTTTTCTGAATATGCCGATATATTGACCAGGTCCGGGGTGAAGGGGGGAGCCCGACCCGCAGGAAGCGGGAAGTGGGTCGGCGGCGCCTGGATGGCGCAGTTCAGTCCGACCCGTATCGAGGGGACGGAAGAAGCGCAGGTTGCCGGCGCTCTTCGGGCGATGACTCTTGTATGGACCGAGATCTCTCATGTTCCTCTTCCTCCGTGGTAATGTTCCGAGCCGAGTCATGTGGCAGGTGCTTGGAGCACCATTGCGGCGATCACCGTTCGTGACGACGATGACATGCGCAGTAATATAAAACGTCGATATCCAGTGGATTCTTCCATGATACCGATCGAATGATACATCGGTATGTTTGATCTGTATGTCCGTATCATTCCTGACAGATGAAAAAAAGGACAGATGGGGTCGGGATACGCTTCGGCAAGCTCGTGGCGAACGACGGTGCTTCGCCGTGAATGATTCAACGGTTGGAACGAGCTTCGAATGTGTTTTGTCCGGTATTATACGGACATACATCGCTCTGCCTCGCTTCTAAGCTGATAAATTCAGAAAGAATCCATTCTCTCTGCGCTTTTGTTTGCTGAAAAATATATGATTCGATATGTTATATGGGGGGACGTATGAATTCTCGGGTGATTCGGCGGGCGTCACTGTTCGGCATGGCTCTTTGCGTAATCGTCATTCTCGTTGCCGGCTGCCGTGTTTTTCAACCATTCGACAAGGACGACCCGGAAGTGCCCATGGCGCCTACCACGCATACGCTTGATATCACGAAGACGGATATCGTGAACATCATCGCGAGCGCGACCGCTTCCGGAACTGACGTTTCCTGGAAACCCGAGACTACTGCCGTTGCTCAGGAGATTTCACAAGAACAGGTTCAAAGCGTTCTTTCCGGTGCCGCCGCCGAGGAAAAGCTCCCCGTCGAAGTGGCAGAGACTCTCAGCGGCTGCACATTCAAAGAGGTGGCGAATGTCTCGATGAACGATCTGCCGGACGATGTTTTCAACTTTGAAAATGCCGAGAGCGATCTGGGCCTCTCGGGGCTCGATGAGAGCGGCGACATCATTCCCGGGGCGAGACGTCGCGGCTCAGCCAGAGCGTCATTTACCCTCCCCACGGCAATGAACTGGGCAAACAGAAACGGAGTGAACTGGATTACCCCCGTGCGCGATCAGGGACCGTACGGTACCTGCGTGACATTCGCCACCGTAGCGGCTCTTGAATCCCATTACCGGATTGCCCGTAACTCTCCCACTGACGAACTCGATTTGTCGGAGTCCTATCTCTGGCATTTCGGCACTCAGATATTCCCTGGGAGCGACGGCCGACGTCCTTCTGACCCACTTGTCGGAGGATGATGGAATTCCCGTGCGGCAACGCTTCTTTTGCCTCGATACGGTGGGATTGTCGATGAGTTCACGGCACCGTATGCCCTGCTGAAACAGTATCCCTACTTCGGACAGGTTCCGTCCGATGCAGTGAAATATGGAATCAACGGGATTTTCCGCCTTGGAAGCCCGACGGCAATCAAGCTGGCTCTTCAGAAAGGGCCGGTCATCGGAGGAATGAAAACCAACATCCTTCTTTGTTTTTACGGAGCAAACAGCGGCATCTACTCACATGTCCCGATTTATAACGATAAAGGCGTTGAAATATTCGAGCCCGGCAAACCCAATTCCCAGCCTGGCGGACACGCCATTCTGATCGTTGGCTATGACGACGCACAGGGCTGCTGGATCTGTAAGAATTCCTGGGGCACCGGGTGGGGGGAGAGCGGCTTCTTTCGGGTGAAATACGGCAACACGATTCGAGAAACATACGATGCCTATCTCATTTCCGTGCCGGTCATGATAACAGGCCAGAGTCCGAGATCTGGTCAGAAAAACGTTGCTCTCGAGTCGGCTGTCAGAATCACCTTCGGTGAGCCGCTCAAGGCTGATACCGTTTCCCCGACGTCATTTGTATTGAATAATATAGTTACCGGGCAAGCCGTCGCCGGGGCGCTCTCTCTGGAAAATGAAAACCGAAGCGCCGTCTTCACCCCTGCCGAGCCGCTGGCTTCGGGAACGGCTTATTCGTTTCGGGTGACGACGGATGTGAAGTCGACCGATGGGGATACGATTGCGAAGAATGAAAACTGGGCATTCTATACTGTAGGCTATCTCGGTGACGTTCCTCCCGTGGCTGCATTCGTCGAAAAACCAGACAATCCGACCAGCCAGACAACCGGCTACTTCGAGATCGGTGGGATCGACCTGTCGCATTTCAAATACAGCCTCGACGGGAAGGCGTTCACCTCGGAGATGCCGATCAGCCAACCCCTCGAACTCACAGGCTTGGCCGATGGAAAACATACGCTGCGCGTCATCGGTCGAAAGACGAATGGCATCTGGCAGGCGGAAAGCGATGCGGCGAGTTATTCCTGGGTTATCAGCACCAAGCCGTCCTACGTCAGTTTCACCCTTGGCCCGTTGAGTCCGACAACGGACCGGAAACCGGTGTTCTCGGTTCGCGGAAATGACGTCACGGCCATCAGGCTGAATCGCGATAACAACGGCTGGTCAGGCTGGTTTGCCGTTTCGAACAATGCCTACGAAGAGTTTGTTTTCAATGCAGAGTTCGCCCCCGGCACTCATACCCTGAAAGTCGTGGGAAGAAATTCGCTCAACGTCGAACAGCCCCTGTCTGAGGCTGCCGTCTACACCTGGGTTATCGACGACGTCTACCTGCCCAATGCCATCCTTTTCGATGTTCCGCCGCAGATCGCAACGGAAACGAGCGTTAACGCAACCGTTGGAGGCGCAGGAATAGTCAAATATCGCTACCGTCTCGATACCGATGCGTATTCCAGCGAGATTCAATCTTCTCAGGCCATTTCCTTGAGTGGACTCGGCATTGGAACCCACACTCTCAGCGTGCTCGGAATGACGGCGAACGGATACTGGCAATCGGCGGCTGCACCGACAAAATATTCCTGGAGAATCTCTCCTCCTGTCGTGGCTGAGTTCGTTGCAATGCCCATGAATCCATCATCGGTGGCGCAAGCGGAATTCGTATTCGGCGGAACTGGTATTGCCGATTTCCGGTACAAACGAGACCAAGGTAGCTGGAAAGAAAGCGGCTCGAAATTGAATCTCGTTCTTCCGAATGATGCATCTCTTGTTGGCACACATACTCTTGCGGTCATTGGAAAGAATTCGGACGGGTTCTGGCAGGATGCAAACACGGCTCGATCGTATTCATGGTTTGTGAATCCGAACATGCCAGTAACGGCGCAGATCAAAAACGCTCCGCCGAAAATCACCTCACAATGTTCAGTATCATTGAGCGTTGGGGGCGAACGGATTTCCGCATACAAATACAAGCTGGATTCCGCGGAGTATTCAGCGATTGTGCCGGCCAGTGCAACCATTGATATAACGAATCTGCCGCCGGGAGGGCATACGCTTCAGATTCTCGGAATCGATGTCTGTGGGAAACTTCAGCCTGAGGATGCCCCTACAGTGTTCACCTGGGTCATCGACATCGAGCCGAACACTGCCGTTCTTATGAACCTGCCGCCAGCGCTGACGAATGCGAACGTTGCTTCGATCACGGTTGGCGGCGCCGGAGTCATTGCCTTCAAATACCAATTGGATGGCAACGCCTGGAGCGTAGAGCAAGCCGTTTCCCAGCCGATCACGCTGACGGGATTATCCGTTGGCTCTCACACACTGAGGGTGCTCGCAAAGGACGACGCCAGCAACTGGCAGGCGAGCAGTTCCGCCACGCTCTTCACCTGGATGATCGACACCATCGCCAAGATGGCCGTGTTGAGCAACACGCCGCCGGCCCTGACGAATCAGACCACGGCCAGCATCACGGTCGGCGGAACGGGCGTCGTGGGCTATATGTATCAGCTCGATACCGGCGCTTACAGCTCCGAAATGCCCGTAACGAGCACGATTCAGCTCGCCGATCTGACGGTCGGCTCGCACACGCTGCGCGTCATCGCCCGAGATGCCGTCGGCAACTGGCAGGCGAGCAGTTCCGCCACGCTCTTTACCTGGATGATAGATACGGTTGCACCCGTTGCATTGTTGACCACAAAACCGGCTGATCCGACAAATCTCACAACGACGGATATCACCATCTATGGAAACGGTGTCACGGCATATCAATACCAATTAGATGGAGGCGGATATGCGACCGAAACCGCTATTGCCTCTCATATTCAACTATCTGCGCTCGGCGAAGGCGCTCACACGATCAACGTCATCGCCAGGGATGAGGCGGGAAACTGGCAATTACCCGCGAGCTCGACGAACGTTACCTGGACGATCGACACGGTGGCCCCAACGGCTGTTATCAGCGGTCCGCCGGCTTCTGTGACGTATGAGACATATACTCCTCCAGAGTTCAAAATCGAGGGGGTGGATGTCGTTTCGTATAAAGCACGAGTGGATGCCGAAGCCTGGAGCGCAGAAACTCAGGTTTCGCAAGGACCCGGATACTTGAACCTGGCTTATGGCAGCCACATCTTCGAAGTCATCGGAAAAGATGCGGCGGGAAACTGGCAGGCATCGGCCACCACCTATAGCTGGACCATTCAGAGTTACTATGACAGTCAGTGGGGTTCTGCTGGAACGGAAAACGGGCAATTCAACTTGCCCACGGCAATTGCCACGGATTCGGCAAACAATATCTACGTCGCGGATGGGGGAAACAACCGTATCCAGAAGTTCGACGCCGCGGGTGCCTATCTGGGGCAATGGGGAAGTGAAGGATCTGACGTTGGATCCTTCAGTCATCCCGTCGGAATCGCCATCGACGCCGCAGACAACAAGTATGTTCTGGATTTTGGCAATCGCCGAATCCAGAAATTCGATGCAAGCGATGCCTATGTAACGCAATGGGCGCTGGGAGCATCGGCTCAAGGGTGGGGATTAGCGGTTGCCTCATCCGGAAATGTCCTCGTATCGGATACTTATAACAATATCGTTACGGTCTATGACGCGACGGGAACGCAACTGTTCGAGATAGGCTCGGGGTTGTTGCTCGCTCCCGCGGGAATTGCCATAACTTCCGCCGGCCATATTCTTGTGGCGGATTCAGGGAACAAATGCATCAAAGAATTCGATAGTTCCGGCAATTTCATTCAACAGATCAAAAACGATATGGGGGTGAACGGATTCGGGAAGTTCGACAATCCGAATGGTATCGCCGTCCTTCCCAACGGCAACCTTCTTGTCGCCGACGCTTCGCATAACTCTGTCCACCCCCTTCAGGAGCTGACTGCTACCGGAACATTCATTCGCGCCATTGCTAGACCAGGTACCGGCCTTGGTGAATTGAACGGACCATTGGCCGTATTGGTTGGTGCGGGCAACAAGATTTACGTGGTCGACACCGAAAACCACCGTATCCAGATATTCAACTGAGGCATCGGATTCGGCTGTTTAGGCAAAGAGGCGGCGGGGGCATTTTCGATCTCGGCAAAAATTGTACGTATTTTTCCCGACATACGTGGGCGTTGATATACGTTACAGTTTTGTAGCCTTGGGTATATCAATACAGTCTGAAAGGATTATTTGTGAGAACGGTTTGTAAAGGCTTTCTTGCACTTGCGTTCGCGGCTCTGCCGCTGTTCATGCTCGGCTGCGGCGGCGGTGGTGGCGGCGGGGATGGGATTTTGAGCGGGGCTCTCCATCTGAAGGCCAAGGCCTCGGCGGGGAACGGCGCATTCGCCGCCTCGGTTCGGTCGGGCTCGGCTGCGGTGCGGGCCGCGGCCGCTGCGAAATACGCTGCTCGCATAAAGCGGATTGGGTATCCACCCATGATTGTCACGGTAGATATTTCTTCAGACCGCAAGGAGCTGACCCTCGACAAGACGATCGACAACGTTCCGGCCGGGAAGCAACAGGTCGGGATCGAAATCATCGCTTCGGGTTCGCCCGATACCAGCAATCCGATCCTCAAAACTTATGTGACCGCCGAAGTGGCCGGCGGACAGACGAGCACGCCCTCCGAGGCCCCGATCAATGCCGAAACAACGGCGAAGGCCCTCTGCTTCGACGCCTGGACGGCCAGCACCTCGAAGACGATCGACGACTTCGCTCCTCCCGTGGCTTCGATCACGGCCATGGCCGCCTCGATCACCAATGTTCTCGGCAACGGCGATTTACCTTACACGGATGATTTCGCCTTCCCTGCCGACGTCACAAACGGCGCCAAAACCATCGCCCAAACCGTTTCGATCGTCGACGACGTGCCGCCGGCGACGGAAAAGCGGCTGAGCGGGTCTTACCGTTATTATGAGTATAGCGCTAGTCCCACGTTTCGCTGGGCAAATATTTCTGATGTTACGATATCGGCAAATACTTGGTCCTCGAAAACGATCTACGACCCGACCGGCGAAGACACTGGAACGTCATACTCCACGACCGTTACCGAGACGAGCGGTGCGCTCGCCTTCGCGAACAACTCTTCCTCTCGTGGTGCCGTATCTCCTTCGGGAAATGTGTTCGTGACCCACAACTGGCAGTCGGACGACCCCTACATCGGCTTCGGCGTGAAACTGCCGACGAATGCCACGAAAGCCCTCATGAAGGGGACTTGGCGTTTCTACGGCTTCAATGAAACCATCGACGCGAAGAGGGTTCCTTCGGCTCCGAAGATCCGTGTCGAAACCTGGGTGTTCGATGGAAGCAACAACGTTGCGGTCAGTTTCGTAGGGGGTGACCTCAGCCAACAGGGTGGAACGGTGCCGTATTTCGTCACGTCGGACGGAAAATTGACTTTGGGTGATTCGACAATCGTCGAAGCGTCTGATTATTACCAGGTTTGCGCCAATGGGGAGATCTTCGTCGGGGCCAGCCCCGCGGGTTTCTATCTTGGCGTCAAGCAGGGCTCGGGCATGTCGACGGCCGATCTGGCCGGCGACTTCACCAACGCAGGCTTGGGTGCGGGTCGAAACGATGGGTATTCCGCCTCCTGGAGCGGCCTGGTGACGATCACCGGCAATGGTTTTGGTACCTACACCAACGGAATGACGGAAACCGGACCGGAGGGAGATGAGACGTTTATCAATACGGTTTCATCGGCCGGTCTCATGGACAAGGATGGGACCTACGGCAGTCTGTCGCCGTCGGGAGAAGTCATGGTGAGTTTCGTCCTCGATGACATCTCAGCCAGGGACATCAACTTCGCCGTCCGAAGATAATCACGCTTACCCTCCTGTTCTCGATCTCGCGGGGCCGTGAAGCATTCGCATCACGGCCCCGCTTCCCGAAAACGGTCATTCCGGCGATGTTGCCCCATTGCGGAAGATAGGGAACATTCGCGACGCCGAGATGGAATCTTGCCAAACTTCTAAAAGCAAGAATATATAATATACGTTGTGTCTTTCGCCCGGATGAGGGGTATCATCGGGTTCTTGCCGAAAAAAATGCCCAAGACAGAGGAGAAAATATGGTGAGTGGCGTGGCCGAGCAGGAAGAGTTTCTCGGGGAGATCGGTGAAGAGAGGGTGCGGGCGTTGTTGCCGTATGCGGCGTTCAGGCTCGACCTGGAGACGATGATGTTCACGTTCGACGAGCGGTTCGGGCCGATGCTCGGGCTGCCGCCTACGGCTCGGTTGAGCATGAGTGAGTTCTGCGCGAGACTGCCCCTAGGCGACCAAAACCATATCGAATTGAATGTATTGACAAATCAAGAGGGGCTTACCGAAGCGATACATAAAAAGTTTCGGATGATCGACGAGGCGGGGCAGGTGGTGTGGTTTGAATGGCTATCCCGACTCCTGCCCGCGGACGAGGCCGGGAGCGGTCATGGGCGTGTCATCGAGGGAATCCTGCTGGACGTTTCGAGACAGCAGGATGAGCGCTCCGATCTCTCGGAAAGCGAACGATGGTTCATGGAAGTCATGGAGGAGTCCCCTCACGCCCTGTATCGGGTCAACTATTCGAACAATCGGTTCGATTACGTCAGCAAGGGCTTCGCGAATGCCCTCGGAATGACCCGAGAAGAGGTCTTGAACATGCCGTATTCCGAATTCATTTCTCGCCTCCATCCCGAGGATTTAGAGAGCGTTTCACGAATGAGAGACGATATGCTCAGGGAATACAAAGGCGGCCGACTCACCATCGCCATCGATTTCCGATTCCGATTGAATAATGATAAGTATGTGTGGCTCGACGACACGTTCACCATCGTTCCCGGGCCGGACGGACAGTTTGCCTACCAGGTCGGTTTCGGCTCGGTCATCGAAGAGCGGAAGCGGCTCGAGGAGGAACTGCGGCGGTCGAACGAACTCCTCGAAGAGCGCGTCCGGCAACGCACGGCGGAACTCCAGGCTGCGAACGATCGGCTTCGCGTCCTGATGAACGATCGCCGGGAGCTCGAACGGAAGCTGCTCGAGATCTCGGAGCGTGAGCGGCGATTCATCGGCCGGGAGCTGCACGACGGGCTCTGCCAGCAGATCGTAGGCCTGATGTGCATGTCCGATGCGGTCCGGCGCAGGCTGGGAGCGAAGGGAGTCGCCGAAGAGACGGAACTCGAGATGATGCGGAATTTCCTTCACGATGCCGTCCAGCAGACGAGAACCCTGGCCCGCGGCCTTTGCCCGATGGCCCTCGAACCAAAAGCCGTCGGGGAAGCCCTGTCGACGCTCGCCGCTCAGACCTCGCTGCTCTACAAGATCGAGTGCCGGTATGACGGGGAAACGGCGTTCGCGGTTCCGAATTCCGAAACGGCCCTGCATCTGTATCGCATCACGCAGGAGGCGATACAGAACGCCATCCGTCACGGCGGCGCCAAGCGTGTCCGGATCGAACTGGCGACCGCCGACAACGGGATTCAGATGTATATCGATAACGATGGAAAACCTCTTCCCCGTGCCGGTGAACCGGACGGAAGGAAGGAAGACGTAAGTCGAAGTCACGGACTCGGCCTGAAGCTGATCGATTATCGCGTGGACATGCTGGGGGGTGAGTGGCACATCGGGAACGTAGCCCCGTCCGGCGGTGTGCGCCTGGCGATCCGCATTCCCACGAACGGAGAGGGTCTGCAATGAGAAATGGAACGACGACATCCCTGCGGGTGTTCCTGGTGGAGGATCATCCGGTCATGCGGCTGGGACTCAAGATGATGCTCCGCGTGCGCGGCTTCGATGTGTGCGGGGAGGCCGGCTCGGCCCAGGAGCTGGTCGAGGCATTGGCAGATATCGATGCGGATATAGCGATTTTCGACCTGTCGCTGAACGGGGAGACGGCGTTCGAGCTCCTGGGGCAGGTGCGAGCGCGCTACCCCAGGCTCGGAATGATCGTGTATTCGATGCACGATGCCCAGATGTTCGTCGAGAAGGCCCTCCGGGTGGGAGTGAACGGCTACGTGACGAAAGCCGACCCCGTCGAAACCCTGATCGAAGCGATCGAAGCCGTGCGCAACGGCAAGCGCTATCTCGGGCCGGCCTTGACGAAAACTCTCGAAGAGCGTGTCTCCAACCAGGGCGGGGCCGGTGTCGCCCTCGATGAGTTATCCGATCGCGAGATGGAAGTGCTGACGTTTCTCGGACAGGGGTTCGGCCGCGGGGAGATCGCCGAGCGACTTTCCCTGAGCGCGCGCACCATCGAGACCTTCTTCGACCGTCTGAAAGCGAAGCTGGGCGTCAGGAACAATCGCGAGCTGGTCCGCGAAGCGATCCGGATCATCCACCCCGGCTGACCCGGCATCGGCAGGTGAGCGTCCGGAGCGGGGCCGGGTCGCCGGTGCGGTTGAAGGCGCGGAGGGCATCACGGATCGACGCGTCGCAGCGGCCGCAGCCGGCGGGGACGCGTTTCGGTTCGAGGCCCTCGTCGCTCAGGCCGACGGTCGTTTCGCCCAGGCCGGCGAGCGCGGCGACCGCCTCTACGACGGCCCAGAGCGAGACGGGGCGGTACCGGCCGGCGAGAAACTCCCGCTCGAGCGGCGTGCCCGGCGCGACGAATACCGGTTGAAGGGCGACCCGTGCCGACAGGGAGAGTCTGCGCGCGAGATCGAATATATAGTTGCCGGTATTCACAGCATCCGCAACGGCCGCGGCGTCGTCTGCCGCGCCCAGGGGTTTGAGCAGCACGTTCACGAGAAGCCCGGCGCCGGCCTCGGCGAGAACCCGGGCAGCGCGCTCGAACTCGGGAAGACCGAATCCTTTGTTGATGAACCGTTCGCGGATGACCTCGTCGGCGCTCTCGAGACCGATGCCGACCTCGAGAAAGCTCTTCGGAAGCAGCGCCCGTGACGCCGCGATTCGTTCCGGCGTGATGAACTCCGGCCGCGACTCGACGAGAATGCGCGGCACGCCGGCCGCGCCGAGCAGACCGAGCACGTGGGAACGGACTTCCGGCGGGAGCTCGGCGTCGGCATAGAATGAGCCGGAGTTGTACAGATCGACTTCCCCGACGCCGTCGAGTACCCCCGGGATACCGAACACCGCTTCCGCCTGGGCCATGAGATCGGCCGGGGTCCAGGGAGTGTCTTCGAACGTCATCGGACCGAAGCCGCAGTTCGTGCAGCCCCCGCCCGGCCTGCGGGCGTAGGCGCAGCCCGGCGCCCGGAAGATGAAGATCAGCCGCGTCGAGGGCTTTCCGGCGACCCGGGTCGGCACGCGCTCGACCCAGGCCGGCTTGCGCGGATCGATCCCCTCGCTCACCGTTTGACCAGGAAGGGGCCGATGGCGAGCGCGTCCATCTTCGAACGCTTGAAACAACTGATGGCATCCGCCGGGGAGCAGACGATCGGCTCGCTGATGTTGAACGAGGTGTTCAGGATCATCCCGAGCCCCGAAAGGCTTCTCATCTCCTGGAGCAGCCGCGCGTAGATCGGATTGACCTCGGGCCGCACCACATGCGCCCGCGAGGTGGCGACACGCGTGATCCCGTTTTCCTGGACAACGGCCGGAATGCGCTGCCCGTCCCGCGGCTCCTTCACGGGCAGCGCGAGAAGCATGTACTCCGCCGCGTCGAGATCCGCCGGCACCCGCAGATGCCGCCAGACATCCTCTGCCAGCACGCTCGGGGCGAAGGGACGGAAGCTTTCCCGCTCCTTCACCTTTGCGTTCAGCCGGCTGCGGATGTCGAACCGACTCGGATCGGCCAGGATCGAGCGGTTTCCCAAGGCGCGCGGGCCGAACTCGAGCCGGCCCTGGAACCAGGCGACGACGCCGCCATCGTAGACCATCCGTGCCACGCGGGCCGGCAGGTTATCGCACTTCTCGCCGACGAGGCCGGCCGCGTCGAGCGCCGTCTTGATCTCCTGCTCGGAATACTCGGGGCCGAGATACGTGTGCTCGAGCACCGGCCGTTTTGTATTTCCAAGAATATGGCACCACAGATGGCATGCCGCCCCGATTGCCGTGCCGGCATCGTTTGCGGCCGGCTGCACGTGCAGATGCCGGATCGGCGTTTCGGCGAGGATCCGGGCGTTCGCGACGCAGTTGAGCGCCACGCCGCCGGCCATGCACAGCGTGTCGAGGCCGGTCTTCTTGTGGAGCAGCTTCGCGAGATGGACGAACACCTCTTCGGTGACGGTCTGGAGCCCGGCGGCGATGCTCGCCTCCTCGAACCGGTCGACGATCGTGCGACGACGGGGACCGAACAGCTTCTCGAGGCCGCTGAAGTCCGGGGTGCGGAACTTCATGATCGCGTTATCGACGGTGAATCCGGTGTCGGTCAGCTTTATGACCTGGCGGAACCGCTCGGCATAATCGACGCCGGTATCCTCGCCGACCGGGTCGGAAATACAGGCGTAGCCCATCAGCTTGCCGGGGCCGCCGTAGATGTCGAAACCGAGGTGCTCCGACATCTTCTCCCAGACGAAGCCGAGCGAGTTAGGATAGGGGATCTCGAGGACCGGCGTCAGTTTGTTCCCTTCGCCGATACCCAGCCAGGTGGTCGTGAACTCGCCGATCCCGTCGATCGTCAGGACGGCGGCCTTCTCGTGTTTCGAGGGGTAGAACGCGCTGCCGGCATGGCAGATGTGATGGGGCAGGAAGTGGAACTGCGCCCGGGGGAAGCGGCGCTTCAGCTCGTCCGCCGCCAGGTGAAGATGCCGATGGAATGTGGCTTCCCCTTCCGGCGTTCCGTAATCGCCTGCCGGAATCCCCGTCGTGTCGAGGTTGCTGTTGGCCGCGAGCCGGGCCTCGGGGTCGAAGGAAAAGGCGATGTGGTCGACCTGGTCGGGCGTGATTCCGGCATGCCGCAGCGCCCATTCGAGCGCTTTGTCGGGCAGCACGTCGGGATTGTCGACCCGGGCGCATTTGGCGTGCTTGATCCGGTTGAACCGCTCCTCCTCGACGGCGCCGACGATCACCCCGTCGCGCAGCAGGCAGACCGAAGATTCGTGATAGGCCGAGTTGACGCCGAGGATGACCGTTCCCATGCGATGCTCTCCTTCGCAGTAATATATATTATTTCATATCCTTCATCATCATGCGATACCGGCGGGCGGCGTCGACGAACGCCTCGAACAGGCGACCGAACTCGGCCCGCTCCGGCAGCATCTTTTCGGGATGGAACTGGACCCCGACGAAGAACGGGCCGGTCGTCGATTCCATCGCTTCGACGATATCATCCGCCGCGCGGGCCGTTATCCGCAGATCGCGGCCCGGTTCCCGGACGGCCTGGTGGTGATACGAGTTCACGTCGATGGTGGGGGACGAGAGCAGATCGCCGACCAGGGTTTCGGGTTCGATGGCGATCGAGTGCGAACAGGGGGCTGAACGGCCGTCGATCCGGATGCGGTGTGCCAGTCGGCTGTCCGAGGCATTCATGCTGGGAATGTCCTGCCACAGGGTGCCGCCGCGAAACACGTTCATGAGCTGGTGCCCGCGGCAGATGCCGAGGACGGGAATGCCGCGATCGGTCACGCTTTTCAGGGCAGCCAGTTCGAACTCGTCGAAGGCGCGATGCACGGTTTCGAGCTTGGGATGCGGTCGTTCGCCATACAGCATCGGATCGACGTCATCCCCGCCGGGAATCAGCAGGCCGTCGAGGCTGGTCAGAACAGCGGCCGAGACGGAGGCGGGATCTTTCAATGCAACCGGGACGACAACGGCGCCCCAGCTTGCAACCGCCTCACGATAGGGGCGAAGTCGGTCGGGCGCGTGGATGGCCGGTGTTCCCGTGGCGCTCGCCGAGTCGACCACGAGAATGCCGATGCGAGGCCGGACATGGCCGGCTCCCGTGCCGGAGGAAGCGATTCCAATCGGATCCTGGCCGCAGAAAAATGCCGCGATGATCAACAGGGCGAAGACCTTGAGGAACCCGCCTCCCGAACTTCCGATTCCGTTTCTGTGCATGTGATCCCCACTCAGCGATGAATGATTGAACGGCTTTGTCAAAGGTGTATCACAATCCGCAGCGATGTACAACCCGCCAGATATTCGAGGTTCACCACGAAAGACACGAGAACACGAAAGGAGAAGAACGTTTCACCACCGAGACACAGAGGCACAGAGTTTAAAAAGAGGTTTCCTCTGTGTCTCTGTGCCTGTGTATGTGGGTTTCATGAAAAGAACCGATCCACAGATGACACAGATGGCGCAGATGAAATCCTGAGCGTCTTCAACCATGGAGATTGCGGAGCATGCTGGAAACAAGGGGGGCCAGGCGTTCGTTCCTCTCTGGTTTTTCATCTGCCCTCCATCTGCGGATGCGTTCTTGAATCCGAGGGACATTTCAACGGAGGATCTCTGTGGGAAAGCTGGTTTCGGATTTTGCCCCCGAAAGGAAACACCCCGGCGGTGGGCCGGGGTGTTCGAGAGGCGGTGCGAGATTACTGGAGGCCGTAGGTGGCCTGGTGGAGGTTGGTGATGGTGTCGAGCCGCTTGCGGGCCGCCTCGACCTGGCGTTTATAGGGAGCGATATACTCTTCGATGATCTCGGTCCGGCGGCGCATGATGTCTTCGTATTTGTCCTGCGCCCGCTCCATCTCGCGCTTGTAGGGGGCGACGTAGTCGTCGATGAACCACATCCGGTTGTTGCGCAGGTGATCATACTCGCGGCGGGCCTGGTCGACCCGCTGACGGGCCTGGGCGACCTGTTCGGGCACCTGGGGGTTCTGGGCCTCGGCGGTGCGCAGTTCGGCTTCGGCGCGCTCCACCTGGCGGCGGGTGTGGTCGAGGCGGTTGTTGTATTCGCGGTCGGCGTCGTCCTGTGCCCGGCGGTACCGGTATTGGGCGTCGTCATACTCGCTCCGGGCCTCGCGCAGCTTGTTCTCGTAGTTGCGTTCCGCCGCTTCCCGTTGTTGCGAGAGCATGTCCAGCGCGGCCTGATACTGGCCCTGGGTGCGGGTGACGATGCCGAGGCTCGTCGCCTTCTGGTCGCCGTTGCCGGCGAGGAGCATGACGGCCTTGGTGTAGTCGGCTTTGGCGGTGGCGTAGTCGGCCTGCGCATTCAGGACGGCCTTCGACAGATACACATCCGAAAGGCGCTGGTTGAAGTCGGGGTAGTCGACCGCCTTCTGCGGGTAGTTCCAGGTTTCCAGCTGGGTGAGGGCGGTGAGCTCGGCCGCGTTCCCGTCGATGGGCTCGACGATCTGGAACAGCCAGTAGATCGCATCCTTCATCCGGTCGTCGAGGCGGTAGCAGTCGGCCACCTCGAGGAGGGTGGCGTCGGTGCGCGCCATGCGCAGCAGCCACTGGATCGCCTGCTGATACTCCTTCAGGGCCTTGAAACACCCGGCGAGGCGCGCCTTGACGCTGTCGTCCTGGCGGTCGATCTTGAGGTAATACTCGATGGCCTTGCGATACTCGCCTTTCTTCTCGAAAGAATAGGCGACGTTATATACCATCTCCTGTACCCGCTTCTGCAGGGTGACCATCTCGCCATACATCGTCTTGATGGTCGCGCTCGTCTCGTCGATCTGTTTCTCGAGCGCCTTCTTCTTGCTGCCCTGGAAGATGCCGCCGAAGCCGTCGAGCTTGCTGCGCTCGATGAACAGCTTGTCGAGCTTGAGCTCCGGCTCGAGCAGCTCGGTTTCTTTCTGGATCAGCGTCTTTTCGAGCGCCTCGATATCGGCCGGTTCGGCCGCGAAGGCGTTGAGGGGGATCAGCAGACAGCCGGCAGCCAGGACATTCAGGACCAGGTTCTTGACGTTCTTCATCGTGAATTCCTCTCTTTCTCGCTGCCTGCGCTCAGTGAGCGGCCACATACAGGTCGCCGTACTCGCTGCTGTTGACGTAGACCGCATCGCGGCGGGTCCCGCCGGCGGGAACGACCCACATGTCCATCTTGGCGTTCTTCAGGAGCAGCTTCTGCTCGCCCCCGACCGTCTCGACCTTGCCCAGGAATGCAAGCGCACCGTAGTCGTTTTCGGCCATCCAGGCGTAGGGGTCCTTCTCGAGAACCGCCTGATACCAGGCCAGCGAGCCCTTCTCGGCCGCGTCGCGCTTGGGCTCGACGACGACCTCGATGCTTTTCTTGCCCCAGAAGCCGCCGGTCGTGAGCACCAGAATCGCCTTCAGATCGTTCGCCACGGTGACGCCCTTGTAGTTGCGCATCAGCGCCTCGATGACATACTTGCGGCCCGACACGTAGAAGTTGGTCATCGGCTTGTCACCGCTCTCGTCGACGTTGGAGGCCATCACCTTGCACTCGTGGCGGTTGAAGATCTCCTTCAGGTGTTCGAGCCGGCGGTTTTCCTTGTTGTCGTCGACCGAGATCACGGCTTCGACGATCGGCATCTGGATCACGACGAGGCCACGCTGCCGGGAAGAGAGCAGCTGTCCGGAAGCGGCCGCGCGGTCGATCTCGGCCGACGCGACTTCGGTGGCCGCGCGCTGCATCTCGGCATCGGCGTTGAAATCAGCCACGTTCAGGAACGCCGCGCGCTCTTTCAGCATCTCGAGAGCCACGCCGCTCGTCTGGGCTTCGAGGGCGCCCTTCCCCGAGGAAAAGTCCCGGGCGGCTTCGAGGGCCGTGCGCAGGTCATCCGAGGATTCGATTCCGCCGATCATGCTGCGCAGCGCCTGTTCCCGGCGCTCGGTCTGGGCGGCGACGGTGTTGTAGGCTTCGCGGGAGGCGGCATCCGTCTCGTTCATCGTGTAGGCGGACTGGGCGATGCCCTGGGAAAGCTCGTCGAGAGCGGTTTTCATGGCGTCGCGATCGAACGCGGACACCGGGGCGGCGACGAACAGGGCGATCGCCATGATGGCGGACAGTCGTCGGAACATGCGCATCCTCCTCAACTCCGGACAGAATTCTGATCGAATGGTTTGAATGAAGCAATTACCATGCCGTCCATGGAGAGGGCTTGGACGGCTCTGCCCCGGGAAAACGTGCGGCGGGATGGCGAATTTTCGTCATTCCGGATGCCGGAAAATTTGCGATTGGTCCGCTGCGATAGGACATTACAAGCATTTCATGCGACTGTCGGGAGGGCCTTCCAGAGAATCGATTCACCCTCCAGTCTCGCGTGCCGGACTCGTTGCCGTCGTTCTCGTTCTTCTCGGGAGATCTCGCTGCCGAGGCGAAACCCGGACCAGTCGGCCTGCTGCCACCGGGTCCGGGTGGGGGCACTTGCATTGTGAGAAGGCGGGGGGTATGATTCGGGCCTACCGAACGATGAAAGGACCCGCACAGATGCGCCACGAACTTCGTTTTCTGATTGTTGCCGCGGCCTGCGCCGCGTGCTCCGCCCTCCATGCCGCGCCGCCCGCGAAAACGCCGGCTCCAGCCGCCCCGGCCGCGACTCCGGCCTCGGCTTCCCAGCCCGTCAACCCGATCGTCCTCTCGAACCAGATGATGATCACCGTCATGGAGCGGATCAAGGGAGGAAACTACGCCGAAGCCCGCACCGTGGCGAAAGACATGACGTTCGGCAGCGAGAAGCTCGTCGACACCCCGACCTCCGAGACGCGCAGCTTTTCGAGCCTGATGGGCAAGAAACTGTATGAGCACCAGCTGAAGAAGCAGGGCCGCGGCAACGTCCAGGTGAACTGGACCCAGCAGCCGATCGCCGACGGATACTACTTCCAGGCCATGATCAGCTTCCAGGAAGGCAAGCCGGACGAGGCGCTCGATCTGCTCCAGAAGGCCATCTTCTGGGATCCGGTCCGGGCCGCGTTCCACGTCGAACGCGGGTTCATGCTGCATCACCAGAAGACTCCCGTCGAGGCGGCGCAGATTTTCGTCACGTATCTCAAGGCGCTCGAACTGGCCGACAATCCCGTCGACTTCGCCGCCGCGCTTCGCGGGGTCGGGTATCTCTTCGTCGACCGCCGCAACCTGCGTTCCGGCCTGGCCTGCTACCTGCTCTCCCGCCGGCTCGATCCTGAAGAGAAAACGGCCGTCCGCCAGATTGACTACATCCGCGCCCAGGCTCCCCGGCTCGTGAAAGAGATGGACGAGACCAAGGCCGCCGCACTGCTGCGCGAAGAGAACGTGCCGGTCACCTTCGATCCGGCCCATGTGGAGATCCGGCTCGAGATCGCGAACGAGCTCTCCAGGGATCCCAAGAAGACGAAAGAGCTCGAAGCGATCCTGACCGAAGCCCTCCGGCTCGATCCGAACAATCCCGAGATCATCCGGCGGCTTTCCGCTCTGAAGAAATGATCTGACGGTTCTCCCGAAATGATCGGGGGCGGGTTCCCATCAGGAACCCGCCCCCGGTTTCTTGTTCCGGATCGACGCGCCGGTTATCTGACCGCTTTCTGAACGACGACGGACGGGGCTTTTGCGGAAGCGGCGGCCGGGTTTTTGGTGCCGGTCGCGGCTTTGGCCGGGCCGGCGGCGGGCTTCTTCGAGCCGGCCTTGGAAGGGGCGGCTTTGTCTGATTTGCCATCCTTGGACTTTTTCTTGGACTTGGCCGAAGGGGTGACGGGGGGATTGTGCTTCCGGGATTTTTCGGAGCTCCAGACATGCTCGTGGGCATACTGGATCAGCTCGGCATCGGTCAGCTCGCCGAACTGGCGGGCGGTACCGGCAGCGGGTTGCCGCGGCTCCTGGACGGCCGGTTCGGCGGCGGTGGGGGCGGCGGCAGGGGCTTCGAGCACGGCCGGAGCGGGCGGTTCAGGGGCTTTGGGAGCTTTCGGCGCTTTGGGCGGGGCTTTCAGGGTCGAGGTGCTGTCGGATTTGCCGGCATCGGCCGGGGTTTTCTTTGACCGGTTTTTGGGGGAGCCCTGCTCGAGCCGCTTTCGGAGGGTTTCGAGTTTTTCGAGGACGTCCTGCATGTTCGGCGCAGCGGCGGTATCGGTTGTTTCTTCCCGGACGGCGGGCGGTTTTCCCAGCAGGCTGCCGGCGCCGGCGGCCTGGGTCGAAGCGGTATCGGCCTTGGGTGCCGGTTCGGTCTTTTTCGGGCGGGGGTTTGGCTCGGGGGCCGGCGATTCATCGGCGGCGGGCTCGGGCACGATCACGCCGGGCTCGAAGCCGGTTTCGGGCGCGGACGGTGTCTGGAAGGTCACGACCGGCTTCGCGGGCGTTTCCGGGGTGGGCGGCTGGGGGGTGTTCGTGTCGACTTTCGAGCGGAGCGACTCCAGGAGGCTGGAGCCGCTCTTCGAGAGGGCCGAGGCGGGCGCGACGAGGGCGAGGCCGAGCACACCCGTCAGAAGAAGGCCATGGATGGGAAGACGTGTCTTCATGCGGTGTCCTTTCCTGCGGCGGCACGGGCATGAGCCCTGCTGGGCCCTGTCCGGCCGGGTGTGGCAGGGAGTGCGAGTCAGCGCGCCAGGGCGAGCTGGTTGTAATCCACTTTGTAGATTTTCGTGATGACCTTGCCGACGCCGCTGATACCGAGGGCCTTTGCGCCGTGCTGGTCGAGGTCGATGATCCGGCCGGCAATGAACGGGCCGCGATCGATGACCCGGGTCAGGATCTTCTTCCCGTTGGCCGGGTTGATCACCTTCACCAGCGTGCCGAACGGCAGCGTCTTGTGGGCGATCGGGTAAATCGCATCACGGATGCCGAGTTTCGGGTTGTCGATCTGCTCGGGCTTTGTCGGGCAGTGATACCACGAGGCAATGCCGAACTCGACCATGACCTGGACGGCGGGGGTTTTCTGGTAGACGGTTCCGGCGTCGAGGGGCTTCTGGAGCTTCACTGCGATCTCGGTGATCGGGATCGGGGCGGCCGCGGCACTGGCGGCGAGCGAGAACATGAACACGATGGCCGTTGCGATGGAGCGTACGGTCAACTTCCTACCTCCGTTGTCGGATCGAATCAAGAGCGGGAATTTCCCAAGCATAAGGAAATCGATCCGACCTGTCAACCCGACGCCGGTGAGACTCGCCTGAAATCAGGGCTAACGGATGTTCGTCGGGTGGGAGAACCGGTAGGGGAGATTGCGCGCGAGTTTCCACACGCCGCTTTCGCGCCGCCATTCGACGACGGCGTCGATCGGCCCCGAGTCGACGTCGATGCCGGGCAGCAGCCGGATGACCCGGACCTCGGCGGAGCAGTGGACCCGGGCGAGGTCGGGGCCGTTGAACTCGATCATGCCGATGCTGTAGGTCGCAATCTTCACGTCGCAGGCATCGAAGCGGGCTTTCGCCGTTTCCATCAGGTCGGTCCAGGTGCTGTTGAGATCCCAGTCGTTGCCGAAATTCGGCGAGACGAGCGACTCGAGAACCGCCATGTTCTCGCTCCCGAGCGCCGCCTGGAGCTCGGCGTGGGCGGCGGCGATCTGACCCCAGCGGGCGTCGGCGCCGGCCTGGCGCGGGTCGGTCGGTTTGTAGGGGAAGTTGCGGAGGATTTTCCAGAACGTCCCTTCTTTCTGCCAGAGAATGTCGGACACGAACACCCCGGTCGTGCCGTCGGTGCCCGAGAAAAAGTGACTCCACCGGGCTTCCATCGCAAGCCGGATGCGGGCCTTCGAGCCGGGCAGAAGCTCCATGTCGAGCATCGTCCAGGACGCGACCGGGATGTCATACCCGTCGAAATACGTGCCGGTCCGGTCGAGCAGATCCATCCAGGAGGCGGACGAATCCCAGTCGTTTTCGAACGATGTGGAGACATAGTTGGCGATCAGATCGTGGTTTTCCCGCAATACGGCGTTTTCGAGCACCCGCAGGGCTTCGCGCAGCGTCGATTCCCTCGGCTCGATCATCGACGCGGCGTCGAGTACCGGCGTTTCGACCATCTCCAGGCCGAGAATCGTGCCCGACACGTTGGCCGGCGCCATCTGCAGCGCGAACCGGATCGCGCGGGTCACGCTCGCGACCGCGGGCTGATACTCGCGGGCCGCGATGTCCCATTCGGTCAGCTCTTTGCCCATCTTGTGCGCGCGTTCCCAGATCAGGGCGACGGCGGTCGATTCGACCGTGAGGCGCAGCTTCGACACGTCGGTTTCGCGCAGATCGCGGGGAAACAGCCGCCGGCGCAGGGCGATCTTGCCGGCCCGGGCTTCGAGCACGGTCTCGGCGGAGAACGGCACCTTGGTCAGGGTGAACGTGCCGTCCCGGGCGGCCCAGGAGGTGCGATCGCCGGAAACGAGCTGGAATTTCGAAAAGTCGCTCATCGTCATCAGCGACGGGCGGATTGTCGGGGAAGCCGTGACGAGATCGCCTTCGACGGGGTCGGTGAGGCTGATCGAACCGGCAAGCGTGTAATACTCCCCGGCCGGCAGCGGGTTGAACTGAAGCCCCGCGTTGCACCCGGCCGAAACGAGCATCACGAGCGCGGCGAACACCACCGCGAGAAGCCGGTGCTGGCGGAACGCGGTGGGGGGATTGCCGGATGCGGGGTGATTCGATGGGTGCATTCAGATCCTATCTTCGGCGTTCCGGGGGGAATCCCGAAGGCTGGGCCGCGTGCTTGGATAGGCAGGGAAGAACGCGGAATATCGAAGAAGCTCTTCCAGAGCGCTGGAAATGATGCACCCTTTCCCCGAGAACCGGATTCGGCGTATCATTCCATCCGAGCGATACGTTCTCTGAACCCTTGCAGGTGTAACGGAGGCATACGATGGATCCTGTGCAACCCGCTGTTTCCCCCGAGCAACCCTCTCACGAAGCGGAAGAAAAGCCCCGCTCGACCCGGGCGCGGCTGATCGGCATCGGCCTGGGCGCCATGGCGCTGTTGGCGTTGGCAGCGGTGGGCGTGGTGTATTACGCCTACGTGAATTATCTCGATCCTGTAGCCCTCAAACGCCAGCTCGAGGAAAAGGCCGGTCAGGCTCTCGGAATGCCGGTCTCGGTCGCGGAAGTCGGCCTGAAGTGGCCGGCGATCACGGTCTCGGGGCTGCGGATCGGCGATCCCGCCTCGGGTGCGATGCCGCTCGTCGAGATCGGGATGGCTGCCGCCACGCCGGACATGTTCGAGCTGTTGTCGGGCAGGGTGATGCTCGAAAGCGTCTACGTCTCGTCCATCACCGGGCGGCTGACCCGCGAAGCGGACGGCAGGCTCGTGCTGCCCGGCCGGCCCTCGACGACGCCCGCCCCTTCCGGCCAGGATGCGGTTGTCGCGTTCGACGTGAAGGATCTGCCCCTGCGTCAGATCGAGATCGACCAGGTGCGATTCTCGCTCGATGACCGGGCGAGCGGGAAGGTCTACGCGGCGGCCATGCCGCGCCTGGCGATGAAAAAATCGCTCCTGGGCACCTCGCTGCCGATCGACACCGTGGTCACCGTGGAGGAGCTGGGCACGATCGCCGTCAAGGGCGAACTGGAGCCGCCCGAGAAGCTCGAGGTGCATGTGAAGCTCGACAACGTCGAGATCGCGAAGCTGCGGGGGCTTTTGCCGCCGTCAGTCGAGCTGCCGGCCGGCCTGGGCGCGGCGAATCTCTCGGCGGATGTGGCGTTTGCCCGCTCCGGGGCTCTTTCGGTGCGGAACATCGCGCTCGCCTGCGCCCCCGACATTGCGCTGAAGGGGAGTTTCGAGGCCTCTTCCCTGTCGCCGCTGAACGGTTCGGCCGCGATCGCGCTCGAGCCGCTGCCGGTGAAGCGCCTGATGGAACTGGCCGGCAAGTATCTGCCCCCGATGCCCGACGTGAAGATCGACGACGGGAGGCTGGGGGGCGAGGTCCGGCTTTCCCTCGTCGATGGAACGGCCCGGGATGTGACGGCCTGGGCCAAACCCCAGGGCCTCGTGGTGCGGCACGCCAGCCTGCCCGCCCCGCTGAAACTGGCCCAGGGCGCGGTGCGGTATGACGACGGCCGGGTCGAGTGGGAGAAGCTGTCGGCCGAGATCCGGGGCATCGGCCTCACCTCCGACGCCGGGAAGGTCACGCTCGGGAAAAAAGCCGCCGGCTCGGGGAGTATTTCTATACGCATGGATATATCTTCCGTGCTGTCGGATTTCCGGAAGTTCCTGCCGAAGACGGTTCTCGACGCAAAGCCTGAGGGCACCGCCGCGTTTTCGGGAACGGTCGGCATCGACGGCACGGATGTCGTGCTGTCGGGTGACCTGCAGGGCGAGAAGATCCGGGCGATTCCGGCGCCGGGGATGGCTCCCGTGAAGCTCGATCGGGTGCGGCTCGGCCTGACGAATGTGAACGCGACGGGCGGCACGATCCAGATCCACGAGTGTCGGGCCGACGCGCTCGGCATGTCGGTGCATCTTTCCGGCTCGGTGAAGAACGGGGCCGATCCGGCTTTCGACCTCCGGGCTTCGGCGACGGCGGATCTGGCCACGGTCAAGGAGGCGCTGCCGATCGAGAACGAACTGTTCAAGAAACAAGCCCGTCTGGCAGGCCGTGTGGCCTTCGATGCCAGTATCGGCGGTACGCTGAAGAAGCCCCGGCCTGCGGGGCGGCTCGAACTGAAGAACGTCGATCTCGAGATTCCCTCGCGGGGCGTCAAGGCGACCGACATGACGGGCGTAGCCGAGATCGACCCGGCGCGCATTTCGATCAAGGACCTGAAAGCCGGCCTCATCGGCGGAACCATCGCGATCTCGGGCTCGCTGAGTGATTATCTGGCCAAACCCCGGGTGGATGCCTCGGGGGTGGTGCAGGGCGTCGATCTCGGAGAGATCCGGAGCCTGATCGCGCGCAATGTGCCGGCGTTTCCCGCCGATCTGGTCTTCACCGGGCGCGCCGATCTCGATGTGGCCGTGAAGGGCCCGGCCGATGAACCGGATGTGTCCGGCAACGCCGTGATCGCGGGGGGCGGTCTCGTCCATCCGGCGATCCTGCGCCCCCTGACCGGCATCGTCGGCCCCGTGAAGTTCGATCGCAAGGGGCTGAAGACGGAAGGCCTGCAGATGAGCTGGGGAAGCTCGACGGTGCGACTTGCCGGCAGCATCGACGACTGGGCCGGGTTCAAACTCGCGTTCCAGTATGACGTGCAGCCGCTCGACCTGACCGATATCGGGGCCTACTTCCTCGCCGGCACCGGGTATCGCGCCGAAGGCTCGGGAACGGCCTCGGGCAAGGTCACGGGGCCGATCGCGAAGGTCGTCGTCGACGGCACGGCGAAACTCCCCTCGGGGACGTTCGACGCCCCGGTCTCGAAGGGCGGTTCGATGTTCAAATTCCCGTTCACGAACCTGTCCGCGCCCTTCCGGTTCACCGACGGCGTGCTGACGGTGAGCGGTGCGAAGGCCACGCTGTTCAGCGGCGAGATGACCGCTTCGGGCAAGGTGTTCGTGAAGGAGACGCCGATCCGGTTCGGCTTCGACACCCGCGTGAAATCGCTCCAGACCCAGGAGTTCCTAGGCCTGAACACGACGATGAAGAACGTGCTGCAGGGCGGGCTCGACATGAGCTTCGTGGCCACGGGCACGACGGTCGGCCTCAACTCGCTCAACGGAGACTCGGCGATGAACATGGCGAGCGGCAGCTACAAGGCCCCGCCGGTCGCGGCGCAGATCTTCAACGCCCTCAGCACGCCCCAGCTCACGAGCGGCGTGATCAAGAGCCTGCAGGGACATTTCGAGTTCAAGAACGGCCGCATGAACTCGGACGATCTGCTGTTCAAGAGCCCCTACGGCCAGCTCGGATACAAAGGCTCGGTCGGCCTCGACACCACGCTCGACGGCACGGCGAACCTGGTGTTGCCGCGCGAGATATGCCAGTCCAGCAAGGTGCTTCGAGACCTGGTCGGGAACCAGCCGACGCTCGAGATTCCCGTTGGCGTGCGCGGCAGTCTGCTCTCGCCCGGCATCGATCTGCGGCTCGACAAGCTGCTGAAGAAAGCCGCCGAAAACAAGGCGAAGGATGCCCTGATGGACGTTTTGACCGGGGGGAAGAAGCCGCAGACCCAGGAAACCGCGTCGGGAACAGCCGCTCCGGCTCCTCAGAAGAAGCCGTCGATCGGAGATCTGCTCGGAGGCGATCTCGGCAAGATTCTCGGCGGGAAGAAACAGCCTGAGCCGTCCCCCGCACCGACTCCTGCTCCTGCGCCGGCACCCGTCAGCCCGTCGGTGGCGACGGCAGCGGCCCCGGTTCCGGCCCCGACCCCGCCGCCGGCACCGGCGTCCGCGCCGGTGTCTCCGCAGAAGCAGATCAAACAGGAACTCAAAACGCTCGAAAAGGATCTCAAAAAGCTGTTCAAATTCAAGTGACGGCCTTGGATGGTCCGATGGCGAGCCTGGCCGCCGGGGCGGATTTCGCATCCATTCCCCGGCGGCGCAGGTGCCCGGAACGCCGGATACTCGTCGAACCGTGCGGGCGGTTCCTCTCTGGTGAAAATTCCGGGTGACGGAATGAAGGGAATCTGATACACTTCGCGGGAAAGAGGATCGCGATGAACATCGAAGCATTTTCCATCCAGACCGAACAGCGCGGGGAAGTGACGATCATTTCCCTGCGTGGCCCCCTCAATGAAGATGCCGGCCGGCAGCTCGTCGGCCAGGTTGTCGAGCAGCTGGGGACGGGGCGCACCCGGTTCGTCGTGGATTTCGGAAACGCTGTCGCCATCACCAGCCCCTGTGTCGCTTCGGTGCTCGAGATTGCCGAGAAGATCGTCGACGAGAAGGGTGGTCGCCTGATCGTCTCTGGACTGACCGACCTGAACGTCAAGGTGTTCGAGATGGTCGGGATCCTGTTATACGCCGAATCCTGCCGCACCCTGCAGGACGCCGAGATCCAGGCTTCGGCCTGACGTCGCACCGGATCTCTCTTTTTCCCATTTTCTGCTGGTCAGCAAGGGATGCCGAATTTTTCTGAGGCATTGCCGGATTTCTGACAGAATTTCCCTGCTTTCTCGCTCTTTTCCTTTCGCCACACGTTTTTTTGATGTGGTACGGATGTTGCTTGCATCATGGTGACCCGAAGGATGATGAGAAGCTTTCAAGAGATTCGAGGAGGACGGAAATGAAATCGGGATTCCTGAACAAGATTCTGGCCCTGGTGCTGATGTTCGGTCTGTTCACGGCCGCCGAAGTGTCGGCCGGCAAGCCGGGCCACTGCCACAAGAAGAAAAAGGTCGGTTTCTTCCAGAAGATCGGCCGTGCCTTCGTGAAGGTCGGCGACAAGATCAAGAACAAGATCATGGACACCCATGTGAACGTGAAGAAGGCCGTTACCGGCCGCAAGAACCGCGTCTGGGTGTGCGGCCACTATAACAAGAACGGCAAGCATGTGAAGGGCCACTGGCGCTACGTCAAGGGCCATTGCGGCAATCATCCCGGCCAGGGCAACAATCCCGGTCAGGGCA